>JBMZCX010000082.1:0-10122 GCA_049613795.1 Thalassotalea sp.
CCATTATTATCTTGAATGTGAGAAGTTATTCGACCATCAATACCATACACTTTATCTGCTGTAGAAAAGTTTTCACGAAGGGGTTTAATATTTTTGAAAAACTCTTTAGGCATAAATGACCACAATTCATCAATAACATCATTTTTATCTTCAAACATGTGTAACATGCCAGCATTAGTGCCAATAACAATACGAATGTTACCATTACCATAATTTACCACTAAAGGCTTAGAATGCAGAGGGTCACCAAAAACATCATAACGAATATCAGTAACGTCTTTATCTTCATCTTCATCGTCAACATCAATGCCTTTCGCCCAATTAAGCATCGCATCAATTTCAACCTGACTATCCGTAACATCTAAAACAGTAGCCAATGCAGCATTTGAACCGTAAGAAGCTTTCGCATTAGCAGAAGTTAACGATTTTAATGAGCCACCACCACCGATGTCACTATATATGGTGCGATTAGTTTTCTTGCGTAGCATATCAGCCACACCACCTTCACCAACAATGGTGCCATCTGCTTTTGCATTAGCAGGCGTCCAAAAACTGCGCACATTGTCAGAGAAGTGCCCTGTAGTATCATCAATAGCATTAACACCATTCGCGCCTACTTGAACATCGTTAACAACTTTATATTTTTTAATATTCCCTTGCCAACGAGGGCCATGCTGAGGATCAAACATTGCGTAGTAAACAGAGTTTAGGGTTTCGGTACGGTCAAAATTATTGGCCGCAACAGATGCAGAAGTTAAGCTTTCATTACTTGGCTCTAAATTCTCTAAGATATTTAATAATGCAGCTGTTAATTGTGTACTATTCGTGGCTTTAAAATACAGTTCTTTTCGATTGCCCTGCTTAGCTGTTTCTTGTAATAAAGTCTCAGGTGCATCTTTACTAAAACCGATAGGAAAAGTTTCAACCGTTTGTTTTTTGGGTAAAAGTGCATTTACATCATGATTTTTCATCCAGCCCGCTAAGGCTGGTAAATAATTACCGCTAAATTTGCTGCCAGAAAAATTAGTCGTAGTCGTAGTTCCATCTCCATTATCAACAACTTCCTTTAATTTTGTTACCAAACTATCGGCATGGTTATCTTGTGTTGGAGAGCCATCAGTAATTAAAATAACATACGCTTTACTGTGACAACCACTAAAAGGAGACTGGTAAACATTGCTAATTTCAATCGAAGTGTCTCTAGGCGGGGTATTCGCGTAAGTATAACCATTTGCTTGTGTTGCATCATTACCATAATAAATCGACTTCCCTGCAAAGTAGCGCGATGCTTCGTATAACGTTTCACAAAGGGGGGTATTGGTTTTAGCTCGGATGTCATCATCGATAATATCAATGATATTCTTTTTATTTGTTGCGGTCATTTCTCTAATACCAGCAACAATTCGCCCACCATTAGCGCTGCTATTTGTATTACCTAAATTATAGTTAAATATTTGCAAACCAAAATCAACCGCAGGAGCTGCGTTGATTACATTAATAATACTTTCTTTTGCAATATCTAATCGTTCTTTGTCTACATTAGGTATATTTGTGCCATGATGCCAGCGTAGAAAATTGTCAGTGTAAAGAGTAACTAACTCACCAGTCCAGCTTACACTCGCCTTCGATTCAACTAAACTACCATAATAAACAGGAGCAAGTTTAGTGCCTTTGCCATTAACAGGGTAACCATTACTCATCCCCCCCAAAGTCACTGGATTTATCCCTAAATTAATACTTGAATTAACTAAAGGGGTAAAGGTTTCAGGTACTTTTTCGACATCATCTTGGCAGTCAATCACCTTTACTGTAGCGCCTGTTGTATCAGGAATTTCTTGCCAAGAACCTGAATTTCCTTTAATTACATACTCTCGAATTCTTCCTGTATAAAAACCTGTTTTTTCTAAAATATTTCTTGCAGATGCACAATTATTGACAGATGCAGCAAAGTGTCTTTGCTCTACAGATTTTGTGGGCACAGGTAAAACACCTGTGAGGCCACCTTTGCTATAATAAATTGTGCTATTTTTGGCTGAGTTGTCGCCACCAATACCTGAGTAAGTCTTACTTGAGCTATAACTTTGCTTAACCGTTTCTTCTCTTCCCATACTACCTGAGTTATCAAAAATAATGAGTACTTGCGGCCGCTTTCCTGACTGTTTTACCGTATCACTAATGTATAGCTCTGTATCGTCACTATAGCTACAGTACGAAACAAAGGTTAGCACTGCTATTGTAATTAGCTTTTTCATATCACGTTCCTCAAAATTCTTACACCGAGTATCGTCGATTTATTTCAACAATTCTTGTGCAACGCCAGAATTTACAATTATGGTGTTAGTTTGGACGCCACTACTATTTGGCCGGCCATAAGTTTTAACTATTTGTGTTCTTAACATATTACAGCTAAACACACTGGTTGATGACGCACGCCTAGAGTGCGGGCAATCACCTTCTAGCTTTAAGTCATTATTTACCACATCAACTAATGCGACAGTATTAGGTTGTATTGCTGGTGTTAAATTAGCTTGTAAATTAGTTAGCGGGAAGCGCACTAGTGGAAAAGCAAAGCCATTAGTCCCTGTAGCACCTGATATTTGATCTGAAATCACCTCATCATTCGCACTAATAGCTTGCTGAGTTGCTATCACTTTTTCTTCACTGGCCCCTGACATTCTGACATCGCTAGAGGTATTTTGCATAAGAGCGACAGCAACGCCAGTTAGCGCAACTAAAAAAACTAATGCGACAATTAATACAACACCTTGCTGGCGTGTATTTTTTATAAATTGGCGCGTTGTCTGCTGACTGTGCGCTGTATTTACATATCGCTTATTCATATATCGTCCTATTACTATTATAGATTATAACTTTAGTTGTTCTGTTACGTTTGCTTTTCAATGAATTTAAGGCACCCGCTAGCCAAAATATCGATTTAACTGCCCCAATTATCCACTCGAGCATTAAATAAAGTAACGGTGCTTGAAAAGAGTAAACGACGATAATGATCATTCATCGTTACTTTTAAGTCGCCTAGTTGGTAACTGTTTTTATTATTATATTTTCTGTCTTCATTAACACTTCGCGCTAACACGTAAACCTTTACGGCAATAATACGGCTATTTCCACCCCTGTCCCAATATTCATTAGTCATTTTACTCGCTGAAACATAAGCATTTACAATACCGTCATCGTCGGTATCAACACCATACATAAAGCGTATTCTTTCAATGCCATCAATCATAGGATCAAAGGTCATATTATTATTTAAGTGCCCCTGCATAAGTACAGGTACTTTTTTTGTACCATCTTTTTTTACATAATAAACATGATGTCGATATTCCCATAGTCGACTATTATCAACAGTAGGCAAAGCACCACCTGTAAAAATTTGGCCACCATTAACATTGGTTAACATATAATGTTTATTCGCTGCTATGGGTGTCGCTACAGGGTCTATTGGATTAGCGATAACACGCTTTAATTGCAATATATCTGAGCCAATAACCGCATCATTAATACAGCCCATATTAGCTGCTGCGGTAGCGGTTGTTCCCCAGATGGTTCTAAAATGTCCTAAAGCAGTAGGAAAAGTGGCATTATTTAATCCTTCTCCTACACAGTCAGGTGTCGGTGCTCCAGGAATTGCAGAAAAGCTACTCGCACTTAATGTACCAGCATAATCGCCCCAAAAATCAGCCTTTTGTAAGTCATCACTTAAAATACTTAATGCAAAGCGACCATTCTCTTGTAACTCACCGTAAGCAGACGTTTCAACTGAAGTTGTTTTCATTCCAACAAAAATACTTAAAACACCAGCAAAAAGCACTAAGCCAATAGCAAGTGCAATAAAAATTTCTATAATGGTAAAACCAAGTTGTTTTTTCATATTAAAAAATAAATGCCCCAAATGTAATTTGTCTACGTTTATCACCAGCAGCTCCACAAGTGCCAGTACTACTATCGGTAATACCAGTACGACCTTGCCAACTAATGGTTACCGTAACCTGATTAACATTAGTAACGGCAATACAGCCTCTAGCACCAGTTAACCCGCCGACTTTTGTGGTGCCTTGTAATGCGTCAGCACCCATCAGTGTTGCTTCCCACTCGTACCTATCATTGGTCATTATTGCAACAGGCGTACAAACTGCAGCAGGATCATCACACCGAGTTGCTGGCACAGCATCAAGTACTGCACCATAATCATTTCCAGCATAGGCGGCTAATGCATTCGCATTATTACCTCGCATTCTTTCAAGAATATCTTGGGCAAGTGCTGAAGCCAGTGCACGCTGCATGGCATCAAAACTCCCTTTTTTTGCTGTAGCTTGCATCGCCACAGCACCTAAAATTCCAGTAACAATAAGTACTAATGCAATTAGTACCTCAATAAATGTCATCCCACGCTGAACGCGTTTTTTCTTATTATGCATTAAAGGCCTCTTGGGAATTTATAGAAAAATATTGAACAGACAAAGGTAGGCAAACATTATAGTAATGTACAATAATGTCAACCGATAAACAGGCATTAAAAAGCGGCATTTTTCTGAATAAAAATGCCTGAAGAAGATCTATATATGTGTTAAAAATCACTAAAGTGAACCGCATTAACCCATACCTATTTCCGTATACCGAGTAATCATCCTAAGAGTGATGCACAGTTATTACTCGCTTTAAAGTAGTTATTCTGTTTGCGCCAGTATCAGCTTTCAACTGTGTATTTGACTATTTATTGCACAATCAGCGTATCTACTAAGACTAGCGTAATTCTATGGGTACTGCAAATACTGTATTTTCTTCTCTCCCTGGGAATTCGATAACCTCTTGACCGCCCGAGTTTTTTAATGAATCAATCACTTGTCTCACTAGTATATCGGGTGCTGATGCTCCAGCGGTTACACCAACCTTGCTCACGTTATCTAACCAAGAACACTGTATGTCGTCTGCGGTATCAATTAAGTAGGAGCGAGTGCCAATTTTTTCAGAAAGCTCACGTAATCGGTTGGAATTAGAGCTGTTTTTAGCGCCGACTACTAATAACATATCGACTTCATTGGCGATAGCTCGCACCGCGTCTTGTCTATTTTGAGTGGCATAGCAAATATCGTCTTTACGTGGGCCTTCAATTGCAGGGAATTTAGCAATAAGTGCGTCGATAACGTCACTTGTATCATCAACCGATAAGGTCGTTTGACTACAAAAATAAAGTTGTTCTGAATTTTTCACGGTTAAGTTGGCAACATCGGCTGCTGATTCAACTAAGTATATGCCACCAGTTTCACTTTCATATTGGCCCATTGTTCCTTCTACTTCTGGGTGACCTGCATGGCCAATAAGTACACATTCAACATTTTTGCGACTTGCACGCGACACTTCCATATGAACTTTAGTTACTAATGGACAAGTGGCATCAAATACTTTTAAGCCGCGATTTTTAGCTTCGTTTCTTACGGCTTTAGAAACACCATGAGCTGAAAAGATCACCGTGCTGTCGTCTGGCACTTCATGGAGCTCATCAACAAAAACTGCACCACGTTTTTTTAAACCATTAACCACAAATTTGTTATGTACCACTTCATGGCGCACATAAATAGGTGCGTCAAAAAGATCAAGCGCACGATCAACAATGCTTATGGCACGGTCAACTCCTGCACAAAAGCCTCTTGGGTTCGCTAAAATAATTTCCATGGTGTTAGTTCCTATAAAATATCGACAACATCAATCACAAAAGTTACCGCTTGTCCTGCTAATGGATGATTAAAATCAACAGTAACCGAACTGCCTGACACTTCTTTAATCATCCCAGGTAATTCTATATTACCAGGCTGAGTAAAGGTTATAATATTACCCACTTTTGCTGGTGCATCAGCTGAAAATTTACTGCTATCAACATAATGAATATTATCAGGATTCGTTTCGCCAAACGCATCGACAGCGGCAAGTGTAAACTCTTTACTATCACCTGCAGCTAATCCCATAAGCTGTTGCTCAAATGCAGGAGAAATACTGTTATCTCCCATAATTATTTTAGCTGGTTTATTATTCACTTTCGTGCTGTCAGCTGCTGAGCCGTCGGCTAATTTCATGGTGATGTGAACAATGATTTGTGATTCTTTTTCAATAACGTTATTCATTATTTAATGCTCTTTAGATTTTTCAGTAATTTTTTTAATTTTTTCTTGTTGGAACGAGTCAACAATCATGCAAGCTGCACCAATAAAAATCATGGAGTCAGCCACATTAAATGCCGGCCAACGATAAGTACCAAGATAAAAGTCAAGAAAATCGATAACGTAACCAAATACTACTCTATCAATTAAATTACCTACGGCACCACTTAGCATACAGGCTAAGGCAATAGCCAATAAAGGCTGATTTGCTGGCGTTCTTTTTAGCCAAACACTAAAAATAATACTCGCGATAAAAGCAATACTTGTAAAAAACCAACGCTGCCAGCCGCCTTGATCCGCTAAAAAGCTAAATGCTGCGCCTAAGTTATGAACGTAAGTAATGCTAAAAAAAGATAATACGCTAACAGATTCATGTAATTCAAACGTGTTCGCCACCCACTGCTTAGTTACTTGGTCGATGGTCAAAAATATAAAAGTGATCCATAACCAGCGTAAACTTGAGCCTTGCGTTACTGCTTTCATTTATTCTCTCTAATAATATGCCGCAAATTAATACCACACGGTATCACTGCGATTTAACGAAAAAGTGCTCAGGTTATAAGAAAACTGAGCACTCGAATATTGATATAATAATTAATAATGACTACGCAAATTGGCGCACTTCACCTTCACCATCAACATTAGTAATACAGCGACCACATAAATCAGAGTGTGCATCGTGGCTACCAACATCATCGGTATAATGCCAACAACGCTCGCATTTAGTGCCTGTTGATGCAGCAACTGACAACCATAAACCCTCGATTTCTGTCGCTGATGCGCCTTCTGGTGCCTCGGTAACTATTTCAACATTAGCATTTGAGGTTATTAATACAAAGCGTAGCTCTTGACCTAGTTGATTTAAATTAGCCGCTAATGCTTCATTTACATACAAAGTCACATTGGCTTCAAGCGCTTTACCTACAACTTTTTCTTTACGCGCTAATTCTAGTGCTTTATTCACTTCACCACGTACTTGTAAAGTTGTCTGCCAGAAATCATTACTGAAAACATCATCTTCAGCTAGGTGTACCAAACCATCAAACCAAATATTTGTAAAAACAAATTCTTCACGAATACCATCCGCAGGAGTTGGTAATGCTTGCCAAATTTCTTGCGCTGTAAAAGATAGAATAGGTGCCATCCAGCGTGTCATCGCTTCTGCTACTAAGTACATTGCTGTTTGACATGAACGACGTGCCACACTGTTATCTTTTGCTGTGTATTGGCGATCTTTAATAATGTCTAAGTAGAAGCCACCTAACTCCGTTGTACAAAAGTTCATTAGCTTGTGAACAACATTATGAAATTCATATTTTTCGTATGCTTCAACAATTTCGTCTTGTAGCTGTGTCGCTTTTCCAAGTACCCAGCGATCTAACGCCACCATATCTTCAACAGCAACTGAATGCTCAGCAGGTACAAAGCCATTAATATTCGCTAATAAAAAGCGCGAAGTATTACGAATACGGCGGTAAGCGTCAGCCTGACGTTTAAAGATTTCATCTGATACAGTAATTTCTTGCGTATAGTTAACCGAAGCCACCCACAGGCGTAAAATGTCAGCACCAAGTTTATTGGTAATTTCAGACGGAGTAACCACATTGCCTAACGATTTAGACATTTTATGGCCTTTAACGTCAACGGTAAAACCATGGGTTAATACTTGCGAATAAGGTGCTTTGCCGTTCATTGCAACTGACGAAATCATCGACGACATAAACCAACCACGGTGTTGATCTGAGCCTTCTAAATAAAGATCAGCACGTGTGCTAAAGTCGTCACGCGCATCAATAACGGTTGAATGGCTCACACCCGAGTCAAACCATACATCTAAGGTATCCGGTACTTTAATATACTCATTGGCATCGTCGCCAATTAACTCGCTTGCTTCTAAATCAAACCATGCTTGAATACCTGATTTTTCAACCTTTAAGGCCACTTCTTCAATTAAGTCGAAGCTTTTCGGATGCAAAGCGCCAGTGTCTTTATGAATGAAAAGTGCAATTGGCACGCCCCATGTACGTTGGCGAGAAATACACCAATCTGGACGCCCTTCAATCATCGACTCAATACGGCTTTGACCCCAATCTGGGATCCACTGTGTTTTGGTCACTTCGGCTAAAGAATCTTGACGCAAGCCTTTTTTGTCCATGCTGATAAACCACTGTGGCGTTGCACGGAAAATAATAGGCGTTTTATGACGCCAGCAATGCGGGTAAGAGTGCTCATACGCATGGTGATGCAATAACGCGCCGCGTTCTTTTAATACTTCAACAATATTCGCATTCGCTTTAAATACATGTTGTCCTGCAAATAAAGGCGTGTCTTCTAAAAACACACCGTTAGCGCCAACAGGGTTGTAAATTTCTAAGTCGTATTGCTTACTTACGGCAAAATCGTCTACACCATGGCCACCAGCTGTATGAACACAACCTGTACCTGAGTCTGTAGTTACATGCTCACCACAAATAAATGGTACGGTAAAGTCATAAAAAGGGTGTTGTACTTGTTGACGGTCAAGATCTATACCTTTACAAAAGCCGAGTGCATGAAATTTGCTGATACCGAAACGGTCCATACAGCTATTCACTAGATCAGACGCTAAAATTAAACGGAATTTCCCTTGCTCATTTTCACATTGTACTAAAGTGTATTCCACCTCAGGGTGAACAGAAACAGCACGGTTAGCGGGAAGCGTCCACGGCGTAGTAGTCCATATAACTGTTGAAATATCACCTTCGCCCACGTGCCCTTCAGGATGTGAAAACGACTCACAAATATTTTCGTCAGCAACTTTAAAAGCGACATCAATCGCTGGTGACTGTTTATCTTTGTATTCAACTTCAGCTTCTGCTAACGCTGAACCACAGTCTGTACACCAATGAACGGGCTTGAAACCTTGTTGAATATGACCATTTTCAGCAATTTTACCTAATGAACGAATAATATTCGCTTCAGTGTCAAAATCCATGGTTAAGTAAGGTTTGTCCCAGTCAGCAAATACGCCTAAACGTTTAAAGTCTTCACGTTGGCCATCCACTTGTTTGGTTGCGTAATCGCGACACTTTTGACGAAACTCTGCCGCTGAAACTTTATGCCCCGGCTTACCTACTTTTTTCTCAACCATTAACTCAATTGGTAAACCGTGACAGTCCCAACCCGGCACATAAGGCGAGTCAAAATCTGAAAGTGTTTTTGATTTAACAATAATATCTTTTAAAATTTTATTAACGGCGTGGCCTAAGTGAATATTGCCATTTGCATACGGAGGGCCGTCATGCAGAATAAACGTTTTTTTACCCTTTTTTGCAGCGCGAATTTTGCCGTAAAGATCTTTACTCGCCCAATCTTTTAGCATTTGCGGTTCACGGTTTGCCATATTACCTTTCATTGGGAAAGACGTGTCTGGCAAGTTAAGGGTATGTTTATAATCACTCATTTAAATTCATATCCGTTATATTAATGTTTATTTTAAAGTTTTATTACCCGAAATTACCTTGCGGGCATTATCACAGTCAATCGCTATTTGTTCTGTTAGCGCAGCTAGTGATGTAAATTTTATTTCGTTTCGAAGCTTATGAAGTAATTCAACCTCAATAGTTTGACCGTATATTGTTTGGTCAAAATCAAAAATATGAACTTCTAATTGTTGTCTAATGCCTAAAACGGTTGGCCGTTGGCCTATATTCGCTACACCATTAAACGTGCCTGCTTGGGTATTAATTTTAACAACATAAACCCCAGAAACAGGCGAAACCCTACGTTTTAATAAAATATTAGCCGTAGGAAAACCTAATTGACGCCCGCGCTTATCACCATGAAAAACGCGGCCAATAATCGCGTATGGTCGCCCGAGCATTTTCTCTGCTTCAGCTAAATGACCATTTAATAATGCTTTTCTAATTTCTGTACTGCTGATCCGACAGTTTTCAAGTTTATAACTTGC
>JBMZCX010000083.1:0-10116 GCA_049613795.1 Thalassotalea sp.
CTCTGGCTCTGGCTCTGGCTCTGGCTCTGGCTCTGGCTCTGGCTCTGGCTCTGGCTCTGGCTCTGGCTCTGGCTCTGGCTCTGGCTCTGGCTCTGGCAGGGGAGTTTCAACTTCGTTTTCAACAGTTTCAACAAAACCAGTACTTTCTGTTTCATTATTTGTCGGCTTATCGTGTGCTTCAACAACGGCGCTTTCTTCAATAGCAGGACTTTCAGCTAACTCAGTAGTTTCTACCGAGGGCTCTTCAATAACGGTTTCTGATTTTTTATCTTCTTTCTGGCCACCTAAGCCTAGCCAAGAAAACATACCTTTCTTTTTTGACATACTCACAATTTCTTTTATTTGCGTAGATTAATGATAGTAATTACGCGGTAAACAAGGATAGAATTGTCGGTATAGTATCATCTAAAATGCCGACAAAAAACAAAAGCCTTTAGCAAATGCACAAAGCCAAAAAACAACAGCTTAAAACCACTAAAAATCACGCCAAAATGGGAGCTATCCGCATTATTGCAGGAAAGCATCGTGGCAGGAAACTCCCAGTACTGATGGCTGATGGATTAAGACCAACCACTGACAGAACCAAAGAAACCCTATTTAATTGGTTAATGCCTTATATTAATAACAGTAATTGTTTAGATTGCTTTGCTGGTGCTGGCAG
Organism: Thalassotalea sp.; assembly: GCA_049613795.1. Taxonomy (GTDB): domain Bacteria; phylum Pseudomonadota; class Gammaproteobacteria; order Enterobacterales; family Alteromonadaceae; genus Thalassotalea_B. The sequence continues at coordinate 662 of JBMZCX010000083.1, forward strand.
CTTAAGTTTTGAAGCATTATCACGGGGAGCCCGTAATATTACACTTATCGAGCTCGATAAAGCGGCAGCTAAACAATTAAACGAAAACAAAAAATTGTTAAATGCTAGTAATATCAACGTAATTAATAACAATGCGTTAAAATTTTTAGCACAGCCAACTGCTGAACAATACGACATTGTCTTTATTGACCCACCTTTTCACAAAGGCTTAGCTGAACAAGCTTTAGCCTTAGTAAATAATGGTTGGCTTAATAAAAACGCATTAATTTATGTTGAGGTAGAAAGTAACGCCTCAACACCTTCTTTACCTGATGACTGGTTATTATTAAAAGAAAAAGTATCAGGGCAAGTGGCTTATCGCTTATACCAAGCATCATAGCTTTATTATGTATACGACAATATATTAACGTTAAAATAAAGGATGATAATGAAAAAGAACACCACACCAAATTTAAATAAAGGCGAAAGCTGGAAGGATTTAGTTGAAATGCAAACTGAATTTGCTTTGCTAGATTCTATGCTAAAGTCAAAAACGCTGGTGATTATGGTAATAGTGCTATTAACGCTTTTGGGTGGTTTTTGTTACTTTCTTTACCGCATGGCAACTTAGCACTGATCATTTCGTTCAAAATAACGGCATTCTGGTTCCCCCTGATATAGCACCATTGTTTTTAACTGCTTAAAGCCAAGTGCCTCCAGTAGCTTAATTGAGCTAACATTATCGATATTAGTTATTGCAGCAAGTGTATTAACATGATGTTGTTTAGCATTAATTACCACCGCTTGAGCGGCTTCTTTTGCATAGCCTTTGTGCCAAAACTCAGGTAAAAAAGCATAACCTATATCAGGTACTGTTAGCTCGGGGCGCTTTATCAATCCACACATTCCAATAACCTGCCCAGTTTCAGTTAACGTAACGGCATTTAAACCAAAACCATATTGTTGGTAGCTTGCCATCGGACCTGAATGCAAATATTCATTCGCCTCTTTAATAGTGCGTACACCTTTGTCTGCAATATTTTCAATAAAAGAAGGTTGGTTAAGTAAGTGGATAACAAATTCAGCATCATTAAGAGTAAAATGCCTTAACGTTAATCGGGAGGTTTGATAAACAAAGGACATAATATCTTTCCGTATAAAGCTCTCTGTACGAATAGTTTAAGTAGCTTAGGTTATGTAACCTAAGCTACTTTTATTTAGTCAGTTTTACTTTACTGGTTTTAGCTTAAGATCATGAAAGTCAAAACTAAAATCAGTTAAATTTGAAACAGCTTTCATGGTAGCGTAATTAATAGAACCGTCCGTATTTAAGTTAAAATTAACAAATGCATCGGCTTCTAAGGTGCGATCGTCCCAACGGACAATAAAGGTATTATGCTGGTAATGCTCTAACGTACCTCTAAGCTCTTCAGTTTTAGTAAATTGCATATGAAGTTGGCCATCTGTTTCAACAATTTCAATATTTCCGTACCAATCGTCTTGATAAATTTGTGCATAATCTGCTATTGGCAGTGACGGTTGAGAGTTTTCATCAATGTTTGCCGCAGCATTAGCTAAGCGCTTACTTTCGTATGCTAAACGCTTATCTCGACTCGTTTGATAATGCGCTACCCAATCTTGCTTCGGCAAATTTAAATACTGAGTTAATATTTGATTTGATATGGCATTAAAAGCATAACCTGACTGTTGGTTGGTTAAAATAACCATACCTAAATTTTCTTCTGGCACTAACACAACTTTAGAGACCATACCTAAAATACCGCCAGTATGATGAATAAGCTTAACGCCATGATAATCTTTCATAAACCAGCCTAAGCCATATGCAGAAAAATGAGTTTTGTCTCCTTTCGTCGCAGCTGAAGATACTGGTAATAACGTACGCGCTTGCCATAACTCTGTGCTTTGCCTTTCACTAAACAAACGCTTTTTTTGATCGCTTTCTTTGCCATAAACACCTTGATTAAGCATGGCAGTTAACCATTTACTCATGTCGTTTACACTTGACGCCACCGAGCCTGCTGATGAAAATTTTTCAAGAAAATTTCCACCCACAACATTAAGTTTTCCATCAAGCGGCACATGGGCACGAGCAACATTGCGATTGTTTTTATTAATTAATGAAAATTTAGCTTTGGTATCAGCCATACCTAAGGGTTTAAAAATGTTTTCTGCGATATTGTCTTGCCAAGGCTTACCCGTTACGCGTGCAATTATTTCACCCGCGATAATGTACATTAAGTTGTCGTAAGCAAATTCACTGCGAAAACTACTCGCTTCAGGTAAATATTTAATGCCTTTAATAATGTCTGACATAGTGTGTGACGTTTCAGGCCAAATCATTAAATCGCCAGCGCCTAAGCCTAAGCCACTGTTATGAGACAACAAATCAACAATGGTAAATTCACGAGTCACATACGCGTCTGGCATTTGAAATTCAGGAATAATATCAATAACACGTGTACGCCAAGACAGCTTTCCTTGGTCAACAAGTTGAGCAATTAAGGCAGCCGTCATCGCTTTAGTGTTTGAAGCAACACCAAATAAAGTATCAGCATTGACAGGGTGTTTTTTACCATGCTCTACCACGCCAAAACCCTGACTTAACACAAGCTCGCCATCTTTAACTATAGCAACGGCAACCCCAGGTACTTGAAAGGTCTCCATGGTACGAGTAATGGTGTCGGTTATTTTTTCTATTTTAGTTGTGCTTGTAGCGGTATTAGCAAGTGTTGTTGTGCACCACAAAACACTTAGCGCAAGTATATGAACAGGTTTCATTTTCGTCCTTTTAATTATAGTTTTTGATTCTTGTTTTTAATTAAGACAAAGATTATCTGAGAAAGGCTTGTGCGACAACGCTGCAATCAATTGAGTAAAAGATGGTAGGTAAACAATTGATTACAGGGGGTAGAGGCTTATCTAAAATTCAATACCAAGATTAGAGAGCCCTTCAGATAACGCAATACTTTTTAATTTATCACAGCTTTTTTTATTTTCACTTACCGCTTTAACAGTGTCAAACAGCTCGTTTTGCATTTCTAGTTCCCAAATCATTAACGGATGCTGCTCAAGTGCATCTTCGCTAATTTCAACGGCTTCCTGATCTTCACCCTCTTGAGCTAGCATCAACTCAAGATAAAAACTCACACTATTGTGCGACAACCTTGAAACAGCAATAAAGCCTTCGTCATCTTCATTATCTTGCATTGCTTGCAATAACGACATTAACGCCATGGATGTATCGAGAGCAGGGTATACACCAAAAAAATCAAAAGACTCAGGATCAGGCACTTGTTCTTCAAGTTTAGTGAGTTGCGCTTGATAATTAATTTTCACTTTCTGTGACTTATCAAGGCGTTGCCAAATTAAGTTCAGTTGATTACGCAATATAGAAACGTCACCAAACTCAGCTGCTTGTGAAAACATTTGATAATTCGGTAGCATTCGTTCAAGTAATGCGGCACTAAATGCTATTTTTTGCCATAAAGATAATTTATTCAGAGGAAGGTGTAATGCCACTTATTATTCCATTCGTTATTATTTAAGGGGTAATTATTTATATTAACAGCCGTAAGAATACTGGCTGCTGTTATTTTTTGCTTATTCACTTTGTTTCGCTAGCTGTTTTTGTGCATATTCAAAACGTAAGCGGTATTCTGTTAATTTAGTTTCTAAATCAGCAACATCAGTGCTTAACTTCTCATTTAATGTATGATTTTCATCACGTAAATACTTAATGGTTTCTCGCGCTTTATTATATTCTGATTCTTGCTTATCTCTGTTAGTAATAAAACGCTGTTGCGTATTATCTACTTTTTCGCTTGAAGCTTTTAATTCTTTACTAAGCTGCTCAACTTTGCTTTTTTGCTGTTGGCTTTCTTTTTCGAGCGCCCGTAGTGCCGTTTCTAATTCTTTATTGCGCTTTTCAACTTGTTCATTATTTGCTGTATTTTTAGACACTTGTTGAGCTAATTCGCTATTTTCTTTTTTAAGCACTTCTTGGCTTTCTGTTGATTTTTTAGCTTCAGCAAGTGCCGTTGCTAATTCTTTTTCTATGTTAGTTATTTTCTCTTGTTGCTCTTTCACCAATGCTTCATTTTTGGTTATTTCGTCTTTTGCTGTTGAGCTTTGTGTTAATTGTTCTTTAAGCTCAGCGGTAATTGTTTCATTTTGCTTTTCAGTTTGTTGCTGTTTTTTCGTTAATTCATTAATTTTCGCTGTTTGTGCTTTTTCTTTTTCTTGCAATGACTTAAGTGTAGATTTTTGCTCACTATCACTGTTAGTTAGCGTACTGTTCTTCGCCTTTTCGTCTTTGACTTCGTTAGATAAAATTTCAACTCGACCCTTTTCTTCAGCTAATGCTTTTACGGCCTTGTCTAATTCTTTTGAAAGTTCATCGCATTGTTTAGCAAATTGTATTGCTTGCGTTTGGTGTTCTGATACTGAATCAGTTGTTGAAGCTATTTTATTTGCAAACTCAGCTTTCGCATGTGCTTGAGCTGCTAATGCGTCGTTCAACTGATCTTTTAAATCAGAGATTTGCTGGTTTTGAACGTTTAATGTTGCTGCTTTTGCTTGATCAGTTTTTGTTAAGTTTTCTTTAAGTTCAGACAGTTGCTTTATTTCAGTATAAAGGGTTTTTACTTGCTGTACTTGTCCGTCTAGTGTTTCTGCATGTTGTTGCTCTTTTAGCTCGAGCTCTTTTATTTTATTAAGCAAAGCACTATTTTCATCTAACTTTTCTTTTAAAACAGCTTCAGTATCAGTAAGTTTAGCGCCATTTAAGTCGGCAATGCTTTTTAATTCACTTTGCTGATTTTTCGTTTCCTGCTGTAATGTTTCAATAAGTGCTTGTTGTGTTTTCGCTTTTTCATCAGCTTTCGTTTGGGTCTCAGTTATCTTTTTAAGCTGCTCACTGTTAGTGTTTTTAATCTCGAGGAAATGAGGATGCTGTTCGACTTCATCAATCGTTATTTTTTTATTTTTTTGTGATGTACGCACAAGCTCTGCGACTTTTTCTTCTATTTGTACATAGATATCACCCGCTAGGCTTTGAATGCCTTCTTCAATTGTGTCGACCACTTTTTTTTGATCAGCCATATAATCCCCTAATTAAAATACAGCAAGTGCATGCTCAAACCACTTTAATGTTCGGTACTTAACCCTACACAGAAAGCGATCTTGTATAAACTAGCACAGCTCGCCAAATTTATATATCTAGCAACTGATTTATTTCATTAATCACGCGCTGGTCTGTCCTCTATTGTGTTTTTTAGGCACAAAAAAGGGGCATTAAATGCCCCCAATATACAACTAGATAATTTTAATTATTTAGTTTCAACAGGTCTAAATTGAATACCACTTACTTTAGCTGTGTTGTCGCTAGTATTGCGTAGCTGGGCTAAGCGATTAACTTGACCAACAGACACTAACATTGCATGAATTGGAATGAATAAACCACGTTTATGGAAATCGATTACTTTTTCGTCCGATAATTCTTGTAATTTTTTCTCATCAATACCGTATAAACCAACTAACTTTTTATTTTCACCCGTGTTAAGTGATAATTGAAGCTCAAGCTCCATTAATAAGTCGTTTTCTTGTAATACTTTTAAGAAGTTTTCTGTGTTAATTTCGTCTTCATACATACGACCTAAAGATTCGTGAACACTTTTTAATAATTCAGTTTCGTTGCCTTCCGCATCGAATAACGCTTCGTCTTTATCTTCACCAACAAATGAGCTATCTAAGTCGATGCAAGCCGTTAATGTTTTCTCTTTTTCAGGATCTAAACCTAAAGTAAAAGGAACTAAAGAAATGCTTTGTGGTACGTAAATAGCATTCCACTTTTCTTCACCGTAATATAAGTTTTCGCCTGCTTCTAAGCCTAACATAGCAACACAACGATAACGCTCTGAGTCAGGGTCTTTTACCACAGTAATAGGGTAGCTAGTTGCCGCTTGTGCAAATTCGCGAGCAGTTACAGGTACAATGTGTTGATTAGCTACGTGTGATAAGTCACGCTTTTTAGCAAGTTTAAGGTTTTGGTGTTGTTCTTTTTTAATAGGTACAATATTCATAAAAGTCTCTGATTTTCTGAACTGCGTTATAATTATTTTGCAGTCTTATTTTTTAGTTAAGTAAGTTATGGTGACACTCATATGGGCTTTCAATGGGTAAAAATTAAAAAAGGGCGATTAAATTTTTATAATCGCTAATATTACCACTAGTTTAGGGCGTTTTATTTTATATAATCAGCATGATAGCTAATTGGTTTAGTGTTATAAACAAAGGTAAATAAATGAAATTTTCTCAGCTTAAGTGGAGTGTTTTAATTGCATTAATGGTATTTTTTAGTGTTTTTTCTGGCGTTACTGATAGCAAACCTAAAACCACTATCTTTTTTGAGAAAACAGCTGCTGGCTTTATTAAAGCAAAAATTAGAAATGAAACGGCTGAACAACTTGCCTGCTATATCGCCATAGACGGTCATAAAAAGAAATTTCGTTTATCAGGGCAAATGGAGTCAAAATGGTATGCTGCCACTGATAAACGATTTACACATAAAAACTTCAGTACTTGGTGTGACTACCTTGAGTTTTACCCTCAGTATCAACATTACAGCTTAGGTTAAGTACTAACACGCTAGCCAGTAGTTACATTAACTTAAAAACATAACTAAGCCCGAAGCCACCACCAATACATAACATCATACCCAGTACTGCCGATAAATCGCGCCAAAGCGAATCGACTTCTTTTTGGTTAGTGAGGCGATAATAACGGCGCTGTTCATTCACTGGTTTAACAAAGCCGTCGCCCTTATAATGAGCTATTAGTAAAATATCTTCATTTATGCGCTTAATGTTTGCCGCTATTCTCACTTTTGACTGCTCTCTCGTTTCACCAAGCTCTGATAATGGGTGAGTTAAAAACCATCGGTTTACTTCGCCTTTGTTTATTAATCCCATTGAATGATATTGATAAACCGTATTAGAAAAAATAGCCCCTGAATTACTCATAATAACTAAGGCAATACCTAGCACAATGGCGAATGAAGCCATAATGTAACCGCGCCTAAGTTTTGCTTTTTTAGCTTCTCTTTGCGCATCAAGCTTTATTGCTATTTCAGGTATATGGCCTAATTGGCTTTGTAAGTGTTGAGGGTCTAACGTTGCCGTTAATGCCATAACATCAAGGTCAAACGCACCTGCAACTTTTGTTAGTATTTCGTATGAAGGTGTACTTTTATCGTTTTCTAATTTTGATAAATAAGATTGCTCTATCCCTGCTTTAACGGCTAATTCAGGTTGAGTAAGCTCTGCATCATTGCGTAATTGTTTTATTCTTTCACCAAGTTTCATTATATTGTCCTTGTACTTGAATTGACTAGCATAGTTAACTTTCCAGTAAATTCTTCGCTATCATATCAGGAATATAAAGTGGAATATTCAAGGATACATAAGAATATGGCACAATTGATGTTTATCAGGTTTTACTTTACCTATCAGTTTAATTTTTATTATTAAAGAGCACAAAAAAAGACATGAAATTAATTGATTTGACGGCACTAGCAATTTTTGTATTTTCAAGTACTACTTTAGCCGACAGTACTCAAAAGGTAGATATAACCACTCTCGTTTCAGCGCAAGAGTTTAAACGCTACAAAAATGTGGCTGAATTTATTGATCACTCACCTAAGGTAACCATTGTTGTAAAAGCTAAACCTAGCGATATAAATGAATATGGCCCTGATGTCGTTAAAACCTTAACGGGTTCTGATTGTGATAGAGATGGCGTAATGGACGACAACCCCACGTGCAACGCTGTGTACTATAAGTTATGGCTAAAATATCAACGCTAAAGTTTTATTTACCAGCGCTTGCGCTCAACAAAGCTTTTTTCTTTATCAGGATTAAGTTGATTGTAACGTTTAATATGACTATTTTTACCGAGAATAATTTTAATTTGATACCAAGACTCTCTAAATAATGCCCAGCCCGGCGATGACCACCAGCTTCGATTATAAAGCTTTTTGCACCCCGCCACACTGTCGGGGGACTGACTAACAATAGCGGTTATAAGTTGTTGTGCAACAACCTCAGGATTATCACTCACATGACTAGCAAAACCATACGCTTTTGCTTCTTGACCTGAAAATATTTTAGCGGTCATCGCCAATTCCTTAACAACTACAAGGTGACTTTTTTCTCTAAAGGCGAGTGTGCCCCCCATATCAGGAATTAAGCCCCAACGCCCTTCCATTATAGAAAATTCAGCCTCCGGCGTGGTAATTACAAAATCTGCACCTAACGCAATTTGCAAACCACCGCCCCAACACTTCCCCCTAACTATAGCAATAACAGGTACAGGAATATCTCGCCAACCTGTAGAAACACGTTGCGCTAAATTTGCTTGCCAAGGCTGCAACTTAAACAACAAGCGAATAGCATTACTCGCTGATGACATTACCGATTTTACATCAAGTCCTGAACAGAAATGATCACCCTCTGCGGTTAATACAACGGCACGAATATAAATGTTTTTCTTCAGTTGTTTAATGACTTTATCAATAGCTATAAACATTGCCATATCAATCGCATTCATTTTTTCAACCCGTGTCAGCGTTACATAAGCAACATTTTGATCAATAGATAATTTAATACGATTATTCATGAGAATGATTTCCATAACAGCAAAGTGGTTCGACCAGAATACAAGTAATGACTTTTTATTACAAAACTTATCAAAAAAAATGAAATTATATTATCCTTATTCAGGTATTTAACTATCAGATATTCCGAATCTACTTACGAAGGACATTTTTTTATGAACAAGCAAATCCCAGCAGTTACTTTCAAAACTCGTATTAGAAATGAAGCATTAGAAGGGCCAAACCCATTTGAATGGAAAGACTTAACAACAAATGAAATTTTTACAAACCAAAACGTAATTGTTTTTTCATTACCTGGTGCATTTACACCAACTTGTTCAACGTCTCACTTACCTCGATATGAAGAATTATTTGCCGAATTTACAAAATTAGGTGTTGATAAAATTGTTTGTCTTTCTGTAAATGATGCCTTTGTTATGTACCAATGGGGTAAAAGCCAAAATGCTACCAATGTATTTTTATTACCTGACGGCAACGGCGAATTTACCCGTAAAATGGGGATGTTAGTTGATAAGTCGAACTTAGGCTTTGGTATGCGCAGCTGGCGTTATTCAATGTATGTAGAAAATGGCAATGTAACTAAAGCATTCATAGAAAATGGTTTTGAAGATAACTGCCCAACAGACCCTTTTGAAGTTTCAGATGCAGATACTATGCTGAATTATTTAAAGAACAAATAATTTTTATTCTTAAATTCAAACAACTAACAGAGTTTAAACATATTTAAGCTCTGTTCTTTTTTATCACCTATTTACCGAGAGCCTGAACAGTAATTTTAATCCAA
>JBMZCX010000084.1:0-10022 GCA_049613795.1 Thalassotalea sp.
CATTTATTACCATTAACGAAAGCTGAACTTAAACAATATATTCAACATCGATTATCGGTCGCGCAATGCACTCGTAGCTTATTTACTAACAGCGCGATTGCGTGTATTCATCGCATATCTAACGGCATTCCTCGTGTGGTGAATTTATTGTGTGAACGCTCATTAATTATTGCTTATGGCAGTAATAACACCCAAGTGAACCGTAAAATTGTGCAACAAGCGGCAATTGAAGCCTTAGGCGATGAAGGTAAAGTGGTAAGCTTTTGGTGGCAAACGCCCATGAAATTAACATACTTGGTGGGGGTAATTGCACTTACGCTAACAACGGGTTATTGGCTTGGGAATAAAGGTGGCGACCAATCAGCGCTGTTAACGACAAATGCGATAACGCAGCCAAAGGCCGTGAATAACAACATTGTTGATATTGAAAAACCATCAGATGAACCTGTTAACCCAACTAAAAGTGAGAGCGTGAATAACACTACAGCTAGTGTCTTGAAACAAGAAAGTCACACTGTTGCGCTTGAACCGAAAGCTAAAACGAATGCTAATCAAGCGGTAACTAAAGTATCCTTAGGTGAAACTAAACAAACTGAAGCAGTGAAAGTGCTTGGTTATCAGCCGCCAAAACAAAATGCTACGGTTAATCGTGACTCTCTGAATTATGAATCGACTGAAGAAGATAAAACAGCTAAGCCATTTGAAATTAAAGGCTCGCCTGAAGTGTCTGACGAAGTTTTAGCGCGTTTTCAGTCAGCAGTAGCGGCGACTGAAAATGAAGCTGTTGAAGAGTTACCAGCCACGCAAGAGATGAATATTAAGCCGATAACTCAAATGCCACTTTGGTTACAGCAGGCCATTCCAACATTGCAATTTGAAATGCATTTGTTTGCGTCTGACGGCTTAGGCTGGGTACGAGTTAATGGCGAAGACAAGTACCAAGGTGACACAATTGCTGAAGGTTTAATATTAACTGATATTTTACCGCAACATGTGGTACTTACTTACCAAGGTGAGCAATTTACTATGGCGGCGTTATCGTCGTGGTAAGTGTGTATTAGCAATTGTATATCAGTACTGAAGCAAATATTAAAAAGCCCTTATTTTCAAATGAAAACAAGGGCTTTATTTTTTACTGTTAGCTATAGTGCTTATTGCCAGCTTGGCATATTCGCTTCAAACGCTTCAATTTTATTAAGTTTATTTAATGTCCAACCAACGCTGTCTACACCTTGCTCTAAGCAATATTGATGGAATTCATCAAGGCTAAAGTTAAAACTAGCCTCTTCAGTAATAACTTTATTATTAAGTAAATCAACAGTTAGTGTTAATTCACCCGTAGCTGATTGCTTAAACAGTGCATTAATTTCATCATCAGATAATTTAATTGGCACAATGCCAATATTAATACAATTCGCATAAAAAATATCAGCAAAGCTAGGCGCTATAATCACCTTAAAACCATATTCTTGTAATGCCCAAGGGGCGTGTTCACGGCTAGAACCACAACCAAAATTTTCACGAGTAAGTAAAATGCTTGCTCCTTTAAATTGTGGTGCATTTAAAATGAACTCAGGATTGTCTTGCTTACCGTCTACGTCTAGATAGCGCCAGTCGTGAAATAGGTGCTGACCAAAACCAATACGCTCTGTTTTTTGTAAAAACTGCTTCGGAATGATTTGGTCAGTATCAACATTGGCAACATCTAATGGTGCCACTAAACCTTGGTGTGTTGTAAATTTTTCCATGAGTATTCCTTAGGCGTTAATATCAACAAAATGTCCAGCGATAGCAGCTGCTGCCGCCATTTCAGGGCTAACTAAATGGGTACGGCTACCGCGACCTTGTCGACCTTCAAAATTTCGGTTACTGGTTGAAGCGCAGCGATCGCCTTCTTCAAGTACGTCGTCATTCATGCCTAAGCACATTGAACAGCCCGGTAAACGCCATTCAAAGCCTGCATCAATAAATACTTGCGACAACCCTTCGGCTTCGGCTTGTTCTTTTACGCGATATGAGCCCGGTACTACGATAGCGTCAACGCGGCTTGATACTTTTTCACCGTTGGTAGTAAAACGTTTCACCGTACTTGCCGCAGCACGTAAATCTTCAATACGAGAGTTAGTGCAAGAGCCAATAAATACTTTGTTAATGGCAATATCGGTAATTTTAGTGCCTGCGGTTAAGCCCATGTAAGCTAGTGCGGCACTGCAAGAGTCTTTTTCTACTGCATCGCTAAAGTCGTCTGGCGAAGGCACTGTCGCGTCAACAGCGGTAACTTGCCCTGGTGTTGTTCCCCAAGTTATTTGCGCTTTAATGTCTTCCGCTTTAAGCGTTAAAACAGTGTCAAAGGTTGCGCCGTCGTCAGTTTTTAATTTTTTCCAATCGCTTATCGCTTGTTGCCAAACATCGCCTTTGGGCGCGTACTCTTTGCCTTCAAGGTAGTCGAACGTTGTTTGATCTGGTGCAATTAATCCTGCTTTTGCGCCAAATTCAATGCTCATATTACATACCGTCATACGCTCTTCCATGGTTAGCGCTTCAATTGCGCTACCGCAATACTCCACCACATAACCTGTAGCGCCCGCACTGCCTGTTTTACCGATAATGGCCAAAATAATGTCTTTGGCGCTTATGCCCGCACCCACTTTACCATTTACTTCAATTTTCATGGTTTTTGCTTTGGTTTGACGCAATGTTTGTGTAGCAAAAACATGCTCTACTTCTGAGGTACCAATACCAAAAGCTAATGCGCCAAAAGCGCCATGTGTTGCGGTATGCGAGTCACCACAAACAATAATAGTACCGGGTAAAGTAAGGCCTAACTCAGGCCCCATTACATGCACAATACCTTGGTTTTTATGCCCCATACCAAATAAGGTAATGCCAAATTCTTTACAATTTTTCTCTAATGTTCTTAATTGATTAGCAGCACCTTCGCCAGCAGCGTCTATCTCGATAGAACGCGTTGAAATATTGTGATCCATCGTCGCAATAGTGCGTTCGGGATGGCGTAGCTTTCTATTGTGAAACTTCAAGTTAGCAAAAGCCTGCGGTGAGGTAACTTCATGAATTAAATGGCGGTCAACATACAATAATGGCGTTTCGCCTGTTTTTTCTTCAACTAAGTGCTGTTGCCATAACTTTTCATATAAGGTTTGTGCTGAGCGGGTTGTCATGACTATTTTTCCCCTATATTTTGTTGTTGAATTATTTGGCAAATATAGTCGCCAACTTCACTGGTACTTTTTGCTTGCTGTCTTTGATCAGCAGGTAATAAGTCAGCAGTTAAAATGCCGTTGTCTAATGCGCTCGCAACCGCATTTTCAATACTTTTTGCGGCGGCGTCTTGATTTAAGCTGTAACGTAGCATTAATGCAGCCGATAATATTTGGGCGATAGGGTTAGCAATGCCTTTTCCTGCAATATCAGGCGCGCTTCCACCTGCGGGTTCGTACATGCCAAAGCCAGCTGCATTCAAACTTGCTGAAGGTAATAAGCCCATAGAGCCTGTGATCATTGCGCAAATGTCAGATAAAATATCACCAAATAAATTTGGGCATAGCAGTACGTCAAATTGGTTAGGATCGCGCACTAATTGCATTGCCGCGTTATCAACATATAAGTGTTCTAATTCAACTGTTGGATATTCAACGGCAACTTCTTCAACCACTTGTCGCCATAATTGACTAGTTGCAAGTACATTAGCTTTATCAACCGAGGTTACCTTGTTATTACGTTTTTGCGCGGCTTTAAAGGCTAAATGAGCGATACGTTTTATTTCTCGGCGTGAATAAAACATTGAGTCAAAGCCTGTTTCGTCTTCGCCTTCGCCTTTACGACCTTTAGGCTCGCCAAAGTAAATATCGCCTGTTAATTCGCGGATCACTAATACGTCAAAGCCTTGTTCAGCAATATCACTTCGTAGTGTAGATAAGCTAGAAAGGGCAGCGTTTAATGTTGCAGGGCGCATATTACAAAATAAGTCGAAATGCCCACGCAAACCTAATAGTGCGCAGCGCTCAGGTTGCTCAGTTGGTGGTAAATTAGCCCATTTAGGACCGCCGACGGAACCAAATAATATGGCATCAGCTTGCTGGCAACCTTTCATGGTTGCTTCAGGCAGCGCATTACCATGAATGTCAATGGCAGCGCCACCGACATCGTAATCTTTAGTGTTAATTGTGATATTGAATTTTTTAGCCACAGTGGCGAGTACTTTTTTAGCCTCAATCATTACTTCTGGGCCGATACCGTCACCGGCTAATACTGCGATGTTTGACATGTTTACTAAACCTTCTAAATTTTTCTTAATTAATGACTTGCTGCGCGAGCTTCTTTTATTTCTGCAATGGCTTGAGCGCGATGAATGCTGTTTAATGTATGAATTAAGGCTAATGCTGACGCTTCAATAACATCGGTAGTTAAGCCATAACCATGAAAATTTCGACCTTGCCAAGTAACAACGATATCGGCTTTGCCTAAACCGTCTTCACCTGAGCCTTTATTGGAAATTTTGTAATCGGTAACCTCAAATTCAATATCAACAGCTGCTTTTATCGCACGATACAGCGCGTCAACAGGACCATTACCTGTTGCAGAGGTAACTTGGCTGGCTTCACCTGAAATAAGTTTGATACTTGCGGTAGAAAATTCACCACCGCCTGACTGTACATTTAAGGTGTCTAAGTGATAATGATCTTGGTCATCTTGTTGCTGAATATTAAATAATAAGGCTTCTAAATCGTCGTCAAACACTTGGCCTTTTTTATCGGCAAGTGCTAAAAAGTCGGCATATAGTTGCTCTAACTCGTAGTCAGATTCTTGATAACCTAAACTTTCCATGCGGTGTTTAATCACATGGCGACCGCTACGAGAAGTTAAATTTAATTTAGTTTTAGCAATACCGACGCTTTCAGGTGTCATAATTTCGTAGGTATTACTGGCTTTTAACATGCCGTCTTGATGAATACCTGATGAATGGCTAAAGGCATTACCGCCAACAATTGCTTTATTTAATTGCACTGGCATATTACATAATTGGCTCACTAATTTAGATGTTCGCGCAATTTCTTGGTGGTTAATATGGGTGTGTACACCTAAAAACTCTTGGCGGGTTTTCATGATCATGGCAACTTCTTCTAACGAACAGTTGCCTGCACGCTCGCCAATGCCATTAATGGTACATTCTATTTGTCTTGCGCCTGCTTGTACTGCCGACATTGAATTGGCAACAGCTAAACCTAAGTCGTTATGGCAATGCACAGAAATAACCGCTTGGTCGATATTAGGCACGCGGTTAAATAAGTTGGTAATTATGCCGCCAAATTCATTCGGCAAGGTATAACCAACGGTATCAGGAATATTAACGGTAGTGGCGCCCGCTTTAATTGCGTTTTCAACCATTCGGCATAAGTTATCGATAGGCGTACGGCCTGCATCTTCACATGAAAATTCAACGTCATCAGTAAACTTTCGCGCAAATTTAACGGCATGTATGGCCATGGCTTCAACGTCGGCAAAGTCTTTTTTCAATTTTTGTTGTACGTGTACGTCAGACGTTGAAATAAAGGTATGAATTCTAAATTGATCCGCCACTTTTAATGCATCGGCACACGCTTGAATATCGCCTTCAACGGCACGAGCTAATGCACATACACGTGAGTTTTTAATGGTTTTCGCTATTTTTTGTACAGACTCGAAATCGCCAGGAGAAGAAACAGGAAAGCCCACCTCCATTACGTCTACACCTAAGCGTTCGATGGCGAGCGCTATTTGTAATTTCTCATGCACTGAAAGGCTGGCGTTTAATGCCTGTTCGCCATCACGCAAGGTGGTGTCAAAAATTATGACGTTATTGTCCATGTCTTCATCCTTCAATAAATGCGCTAATAATAGGGCTTATATGCATGCATAAAAAAACCCGCGATTAGTAGCGCGGGTTTTAGTTATTCTATGTAATTAACAACAATAAAAACTATCCGCGTACCTTTAATACGAGGAGGAGGTTTAAACGAATTGTATTAATTATGAATTTCATTTTCTTTTTTGTAATTTTATTACAGAGATGACTATTAATAGCGTACATTGCATATTTATGTCAAATAAAAGCTAAATACTATTTCAATCTAGTCAATACTTGTCGATTATAAGGTGATAATTTAATACGCAAATTAGGTGGTATTACAGCTTCCAATAGCCTAATTTCTTTCGCAATTTGAACATTCTAAAAAAATTAAGCGGTAGCGACTTAGGCGCTTTTTTACCATTGTTAATGATTGCTTCAACAGCATTTAATACTCTTAATGACGATTGCCCATCGTTATAGGGATGCAAACTTTGCGCATACGCATTAATTGCCGTTGTTAATGCTTGGCTTGGTGTAAAGGCTTGTTCAATAGCGTTAGCCAGCTGCTCTGCTGAGCTTATATTAATTAAGTAATCGCCCGGGGCTGAATTATTCAGGGTAATTACAGGTTTGCCTAACAGTGAGAATTCACCAACAACGGAAGATGTGTCGGAGATCATAATATCAGCACTTTGTAATACTTGGTTAATATCAGTGCTTTCAATAAATAAATAATTGTCAGCAGTAATCTTTTTATATTGATCAATCCACTCAGTAGCCATTTTGGGGTGAAATTTTAACACCCAATTATGGCTGTTTTCTTTTACTAGTGCAGAGATCGCCTCAAATAATGCTGGCGCTGATGTTAATGCAGGAGAAAAGGTCGGTGCGTATAAAATAGTCGGCTTGTCATTAGTAAAGTATTTAACAGCAGCGGTACTAAATAGGTTGTCTAACTTTGGCCAACCGGTTTCTACTACGTCAAATGACTGATGCTGCTGCGCTAGATGTTCAAATTTTGGTGTTGCTGCTTGTCCGTGGGTACAGTAAAGGTCGAAGCAATCGCGAATAACAAAATGACCTTTCTTTTTCCACTCAAGCCCATGAAATAAATGTACTTTTATACCAGGGATAAAGTTGGGTATTACGTTACCTGGCGCAAAGCAAGCTGCTGGTGAGTAGTTTATGGCGTCTGCAACAGTATATATAACGCTTTCATTTTCGGTGAAATTATCACAATTTACATCGTTACCGACAACCATCCATTTAACATTGCCACCTTGCTGCAATATTAAGTGCTGCAATGGTCTTAATATTTCAAATGAATAGTTTTGTTCAATGTAAAATAAATAATGGGTAGTTGAATTTTTAGTCATTTATATTCTCGATAACGGCACGAAGTGAGAGTGTTCTATCTTCAAGGGTTTAGCGTGAATTCACCTTTTCTAAAAAATAACACATCGCCAGGAGCGTATTTATTTTCTAAAATATCAAGCACATGTTTCGATAATTCACTACATGGCATAACGTTAGCGTTGGAAAGGTTCAAATTATCTCTAAATTTAGTATCAATTGCCCCTGGGCATAGGCAATAAACGGCAAAACCGTCATTAGCAAAGCACTTTGACGTGGTAACAACAGCCGCTTTAGATGCGCAATAAGACGACCAATTGGGATAAGCATTGTAAGCGGCAGTAGACGAAATATTAATAATAATAGCGTTAGGGTTATTTAATAAGACGGCTTTCGTTGTTAAATAAGTACCGATTAAATTTACATTAATATCATTTATCCACTGTTCGGTATCAGAAGTTAGAATACGTTCAGGGTGAATACAGCCTGCATTATTAATTAATACATCACAGGGCGTATTATTAAAATAGTCGGAAACCATTGCTTTATTGGTAATATCAAGTTCACTACGTGCTGGCGTGAGTATAGTAAATTGTGAGCTATAATTTTTTGTAAAGTCTTTTGCCCAATCGCCCGCGCCACCTGTAATTACAATATTAGTCATTTGAAATAATATCCGGATTTTGATGAACATCAGAGCTTTCAACAAGGTTGTTATATTGCTGAGCTATTTGGCTTTTTAAGTTTGAGCTACTAACGCCTGCACCGTAAGGAAAATAGAACACCTTAACACCTAAGTCGCGTAAGTAATCGTACTTACCTTTCCAGTCATCACCAATCACAAAAATGTCGATGTTTAAGTCTTTCACGCGTTCGGTATGCTCTAATGAGCGCTGTGGAATAACCACATCGGGGTATTTTAGCGCTGAGACGATGGCAATACGTTCTTCAAATGGAATTGAAGGGGGCTTTTTATAGCTGCATACAAGCTCGTCAGTACTTACCCCTACAATTAATGTGTCGCCAAGCCCTGCACCATATTCGATCATTTTTAAATGGTTTCGATGGAATAAATCAAATGTTCCTGATACGTAAACGACTGTTTTCATGGGTGATCCTGTTGTAAATTTTGTGAGTAATTAATCTTTATTAATTTTAAAGGTTTACTTCGGCGTTAAGGTAAAGGTTAACATCATTACGGTCTTTAATATCGTTTTGATAAGTAGAACGGCTATAGCTGGAGCCTACCGTAAACCGCCAGTTTTTGTAACTGTGTTGCACTTTACTTGATAGCATTATCAGATCTTCAGCAATTTCGGTCAGAGGATTACCAATAATAGGGTTACCTGGTGCTTTATCAAGGTTGTCGGTATTTAATTTAAGATGACGAAATTTAAGTGTTAAATTTGTATCTGCATTTATACTTGATATTGCACCAACAACCAGCGTAGTTGCATCGTTGTCATACAAACTGCCAAGTGTTCTTTGGTGGTAACGCATGCCTGTTTTGTAAATATGGTGTTCGTAATAACAGTTGCCGTCTTTTACATTGTTCTTATCTTTACAGTCGGCAAAGGTTTCGGTGTATTCAACAAATAAAGTGGTCGGCTTTTGGAAAACACTAAAGTGACTGTCTACGCCTATTTGTACTTTAGGCTCAGTTAAGATACTGGTTGAATTACCTTTAGAACCTCCATCTTCAGCAAAATATTGCCCATAAATTGATACTGGCACGTCAAATAAGTTAACTGAATAACGTAAATCGTAGCCTGCTTGCTGATTACCGGGTTCATTTTCTTTATTAACGCCACACTCTAAACCGTCGTTGCCGCAATTATCTTTACCAATAAAAACATTCCAGAAAGTAGACGCGTTTTGCGGGCGATTTTCTCCTCCCCATTGGGCTAAGCGGGTAATACCAACTTCTAAATTATCGAGCGGCTTAAAATTAAGGCGAAAGCCCCAAAGTAAGGTGTCTTTAATTACACGTTCATCATCCATTACCCCCATAAATGAGGTTACTGTCCACGGAATTTCAATGTCGGTAAAGGGAATGCCAACAGGGATGGCTGATTTTCGTGAAATTGCTAGTGCAGGAATTGGCCTAGCATTGTTAGTTAAGCTTAAGTTACTGTCCCAACCTTGACCCCACCAGCGATCTTGCATGCCGGCTGACAGTACCCAATTGCCAATAGACGCTGCCGCGTAACTACCGTCAAAGCGCGTATGGCTTTCGCCTTCAATAGGTGAATTGCTGTATTGCGTCGCTATTTTCATAGCGAATGAATCGCTGATAAACGTTCTTTGCAACGAGATATTGTTTTTTGTTCTGAAGCTTTCGCCAAAACTGGTAAATCGCTTGTTTTTTAATGATAAATTAGCTTCTAGCTTCGTTAAGCTTTTTTGCGCGAGTTTAAGTTGGTGCTTAATATAACTAACAGCATCTTTATTGCGATCATTGAGTAAAGCGAATTCAATGTTATTAATATCTTTTGCGATGTCAGCCCACATTAGCGGGTAGGTGGTTACTGGTGTTTTAATGTAACCTTGATCGGCCAGTAGCTGTATTTTTGCTTTAAGGAATATGTTTGAAGTATCTATCCAAGGTTCCGCATTTACGGCGGTAATGCTTAATAGAAAGAGAGTGATACTTGTTAAATGTAAACGGCAATTGGAGAACACAGAATATTTAGCCTTAGCTTATTGAGACGGGTATTTTATGATAGTAGATCAATATAGCCAATAAATTATTTTATTGGCTATATTGTTAACGAGTAAAGCTAAGGCTAGATTAGCCCCAGTTTTCCATTGATGACTTTTT
>JBMZCX010000085.1:0-9992 GCA_049613795.1 Thalassotalea sp.
ATAACTAAAATGTTATGTACGTTCTAATTAAAGAATTGCGTGTAACTCAACGTCGAATACAAGTGTTGAGTAAGGTGCGATTGCTGCACCGGCACCACGTTCACCATAAGCAAGCTCATGAGGAACGTATAAACGCCACTTAGTACCTACTGGCATCATTTGTAATGCTTCAGTCCAACCTTTGATCACGCCGCCCACTGGGAATTCAGCAGGTTGACCGCGCTCGTATGAGCTGTCAAAAACAGTACCGTTTACTAAAGTACCGTGGTAATCAACACGTACTGTAGACTCAGCAGTTGGCTTCTCGCCTTCACCTGTTGCAAGTACTTCGTACTGAAGACCTGACTCAGTTACTGTAATTTCAGGACGTTTTGCGTTTTCTTCTAAAAATGCAATGCCTTCAGCAGCGAGTACTTTAGCTTCTTCTTCACGACGAGCTTGGATCTCTTCGTTAATTTTTTCAAATGCAGCTTGGATCTCAGGGATCTCAACTTGAAAAGCACTGCCTGCATACGCATCTTTCATGCCTTCAAATACTGAATTTAAGTTTAAACCTTCAAAAGGGTTAGCCTTAAGTTGCTCACCCATTTGTAAGCCAATACCGTAACTTGCTTTTTCAGCATCTGTAGTAAAATTATCTGACATAATGTGTTATTCACGTTTTGTTAGTTAAAAGACCCGTATATGCTATCACAAAATAAAAGGTCTTTGGTGCTAGTTTTTATTGAGTTTTTCTTTAATTAAACCAATAGCAAAGGTACACACAGGCAAACTGAGCGAAATTCCAACAAGCAAGCTCATCGACAATAATCCAGCCACACCGACCAGTAAAAGAGGCACAGCTACTAAACCGATAATGCCAATATAAAACGCGCCCCATACAGGCCAATAATTATCGTATTTTGTAATTAAATGTCCCGATAAAATATTAAACCCGATGCCATATAATAAGGTCATTATTAGTGCGTCGTCTGGATATGCATCAATAGCCATTTTTTGTAATAACGATATGGCGCTTTGGTAACAATAACCAAACACAGTCCATAGAAGAATGTGCTTAAGTAAACGTTTAGAAAAGGATAATTCCGGGGACTGTGACATTATAAAGCTCCAGATAGCAAAAAACCGCCAATAAGGCGGTTTTTTAAATAATGGTGGAGAGATAGGGATTTGAACCCTAGAGGGGCTATAAACCCCTGCCGGTTTTCAAGACCGGTGCATTCGACCACTCTGCCATCTCTCCGTACGGCGCGCATAATAAGATCATACGCTTAGCTTGTAAAGCCCTATTTTAATAAAACCGGCTAAATAGTTAAATATAAACCGCTTTAGTTATCAATTAGCCATTATTAGTAATATTGCTTAGGCCTACGAGCAATCCAAGAGCACACTAAACAGACCAATAAGCTGGCTGTTAAAAATGCAATACTTTGAAATATTAAATCGAAGCGATTAAGGTCATCGCTCGGGATCACAACCAATACAAATGAAGGCAGTACAGTGAACAGTAAAACATAACAACATATTTTAAAGGCTCTGCCAAAATCAAACCGTTTCGATTGTTGCATCCACCAAGTTAGCAATACCAGCACCCCTATTGCTGAAGCAGCAATAAAATGCTCAGCTTGAGTGCTCATTGCAACATAAAATGTCGCAAGCGCGCCAACTACACCCCAGATTGACCAAGCAAACCAGTTTTCTTTTTCACGTAAAAATAAATTTCCCATCATTTTCGTCTTCTTTATCGTTATTATTGGTAAGACTTTCCATACATTACCAAAAAACAACCGATTAAAAAACAAACTGAAGAAGATTTATTGCGTATGGTGCTTCCGTGCGCTTCTCGCAGCTACAATATTAACCGCAGTAGTGTAACACGATTAACTTAATGAATTATGACTATATTGAATATAAAAAGTTCATACTATTTCTACAAAAAACTAAAATAATTTTCTGGTTTGTGCCTTGGTGACTTTTTGCATTCAATTGCCGGCGTCCCTAAATATAAATAACCGACTATTTCATCATCATCATTTAAGTTAAGCGCCTGTTTAACACTGGGGCTTTGTGCAAAGTAACCCGTACGCCAAATACCGCCTAACCCCTGAGCGAATGCGGCTTGTTGCATTGCCAATACGCCACAACCTGCGCTTTGTACTTGTTCAATTCTAGGAACTTTTGGGTGTGGTTGATATTTTGCAATCGCAATAATAATCATGGGTGCTCTAAGCGGTAACTCCTTAGCGCGATTAATTACTTTTTCAGCCTGCTGCTCTGCTATAGCGCTTTGATAATAAATTTCACCTAACTTATGACGCGCATCACCTTGAACAATAATATATTGCCACGGTGCAATACAGCCATGGTCGGGCACTCTCAACCCAGCCTGCTGAATAATGTTTAACTGCTCTTCATTAGGCCCTGGCGCTGTCAATTTTGCATCAGATTGGCGAGTGAGTAAAAGCTCAATAGCATCCATAGTGTGCTCTCAAAATTCAAAACGTAAGAGTAACATTTATAAGTAAAAAATAAACACTGCAGGGTTAAAACTACTAAGCAGATAAAATTAATGAAGCGAGTGTTTATATCCTAGTAACTATTGATGTAGGCACCGCGTTTAAACCAATAATCTAGGCTTACAAAACGCCCACCTCCCGTAAAGAATAAGCTAAGTAACATGGCAAAATAAATAGCAGAAAATTCGATGCCGTTATTTAGTATTGATGGTTTACCTTTTTCGTATAGGTAATCTTCAAAGCCATATTCTTCAACTAAGCTGCGAATTTTACCTATGCGGACTTGTACTTCTTTTGAATTTTCAAGGCTTTCTTTGGCACCAGGAACTGATAGCCAATCAAGTACTTGGGCGGCACTTGTTTGTGGATTTGTTGGCGCTATAGCAAACCAGCCGTTATGCCAGTGTACTGTTGTTGCTGCTACCACCATTGTAAACATAAGTGGAATACTCACTAAGCGCGTACATAAACCAATAAGTAAAAACCAACCTCCTAAAAACTCACTCCAACCGGCTAAAAAAGCCAGCAAATCAGGAAACGGTAATCCTAATCCCCAGTCACTATTGCCAAACCACTGAACGACATCATCAGAGGCTAAAAACTGGTTAAAAAAACCATTAGTATCGCCACTTATTGCGAGTTTGTTATAGCCTGCAATAATCATTACAGGCGCTAAAATCAAGCGAAAAAGCAAAGCAGGCAAACCATCCAATAAAGATAATTTACCTATAATATTGTCATAAAGCGTAATTAATTTAATCATGCGCACTCTTGTATGTTCATTGTTTATTAAGTTATAGACTATAAACAAACATGACCGCGCACAGAGCTAAATTATTTCGCCCTTAAAGATTAAATTTGCCTTGCTACTTGTAACGCTTCAAATATTGCGCGTTTAGCATCAATAGCAGCAGCGAGTTTAGCGCCACCAATAACATGTACTTTGGCGTCCTCTGCTTGTGCCTTAAATAACTCGTCGTTAGACACTTGACCAATACAGGCAATAACCGTATCGACTGGCAGTACTTGAGTTTCACCAGCAACACTAATGGTTAGGCCGTTTTTATCAAAACTATGGTATTGGCAATCTGCAATTTGTTTAACACCATGTTGTTTGGCAACTTGACGATGGATCCAACCAGTAGTTTTACCTAAGTCACCACCAAAGCGCCCTGCACTGCGTTTTAGCATATAGAGTTGACGTTCATCTTTATGCGGCTGAGGTTCACATTCTATGCCCCATTGGGTTTTAAAGTCGCTGATGCTTTGTGATTTGTGTTCACTTAAAAATGCCACCATATCAAAACCAATACCGCCTGCGCCTAATATAGCAATAGAATTACCCAGCTCTACTTCACCGCGTATAACTTCATCGTAAGCAAATACACGCTTATCATCGCTGCATTTAATCGTAGCTTCACGTGGTCTTACACCAGTTGCAAATACCACATCATCAAACTCAGCTAGCATACTGTCACTAAATGCTTTACCTAATTCAATGGTTACATTTAGACGCTTAAGTTCATTACTAAAATAAGCTAATGTATGATTGAAGTCTTCTTTACCAGGTATTTGCATCGCTAAATTGAATTGCCCACCCATATGTTGCTTTTGGTCAATCAGGGTTACATTGTGCCCTTTTTGCGCTAAGTAACAGCTAGACGATAAACCTGCAGGCCCTGCGCCAACCACTAATACATTTTTAGCTTTCTCTGCTTTTTCTAACGGGTAATCAAGCTCAAAACCTGCTTGTGGATTTACTAAACAGGTAGCGCGCTTACCTTTAAATACATGATCTAAACAACCCTGATTACAACCAATACAAATATTAATATGCTCAGATTGCTTAGCCGCGTATTTATTAAAAAATTCAGGATCAGCTAATAATGGACGCGCCATAGAAATTAAATCAGCTTCGCCAGCATTTAAAATATCATTAGCAATCTCTGGGGTATTAATGCGGTTTACCGCAATAACAGGCACGCTAATAACATCTTTTAAACGCTTTGACGCTTCTTTAAATGCACCCGGTGGCACCATACTCGCAATTGTAGGTACGCGAGCTTCATGCCAACCAATTCCGGTATTAAAAATATCAACACCCGCTTTTTCAAGTGCAACCGCTTGTTGAGTTACTTCATCAGGGGTTGAACCATTAGGGATTAAATCTATAACGGAGAGTCTAAAAATAATTAAAAATTTATCCGATACTTTTGCTCTCACTGCTTTTACAATTTCAACGGCTAAACGCATTCTGTTTTCAAGGCTGCCGCCAAATTCGTCGTTTCGTTTATTAGTATGCGGTGCCATAAACTCATTAATCAAATAACCTTCTGAGCCCATTACTTCCACGCCATCGTAACCAGCCTTTTCAGCCAAATAAGCCGAGTGAGCAAAATCTTTAATCGTTTTCTTAATTGAACTTAAAGACATTTCCTTTGGTTTATATGGATTAATCGGAGCTTTTATAGCACTTGGTGCCTGATTAAAAGGGTGATACGCATAACGCCCAGCATGTAATAATTGCAAACATATTTTACCACCATGTTGATGAACAGCTTGCGTATATGCACGATGCTTAAATACATCGTAATAACTATTAAATGATGAAGAAATAGGCGTTAACTTACCGCGTAAGTTAGGGCTGTAGCCTCCGGTAATAAGCATTGCAGTGCCACCTTTGGCACGTGCTTCATAAAAGGCACGAAGGCGTTTGCGATTGTGCCAACCTTCTTCAAGGCCGGTATGCATTGATCCCATTACTAAACGGTTGCGTAGTTGTGTGTGTTTTAGTTCTAGTTTTTGTTCTAACATCCTGTGCCCCAATAACTGGTCTAACCTGTGTGTTTGTTCAATTCTGCTTTAATGACGCAGAATAAGCAATATACGAGCAGCTTAAACTTAAACTTTTTAATTTAAAACACCCTAAATAATCTTGTTTTATGTATAACTGTTAATTGTAAAATACGGCTAAAAGTGACATAAACATTCGTATAATCATAAGTGTAATTGAATTTATAAATGTTTCGTTACGATTTAGCAGTTAAATTAATTTATATTCTAAGCTACTATGGCAATAACGTTTTAGCTGTACGAATTTAAGGAGCTATTTTGATAGCGAAGGTATTTAAAGGTATATGGACAGGGATTAACTTCTCGCGTCGTTTAGTACTAAATTTATTATTTTTATTTTTGGTTATCATTTTCATTGTCTCAGTATCAAGTGACGGCGATAAAATCATTGTCGAAGAGGGTTCTGTCCTCAGGCTCAACCTAAACGGTCCTATTGTGGAAGAAAAAACCTACGTAGACCCTATAGAAGCGGCCATTAATGATGCAACAGCAAGCGCTGATACGCCTACTGAAATACTGCTTGATGATGTCATTGAAGTAATCAATGAGGCGTCACATGACTCTCGTATCAGCGCAATTTTGCTTGATTTACAAGAAATGCCAAAAGCGCACTTAAATAAGCTTAAGCAAATTACAAAAGCACTTGATACATTTAAAGCAACTGGAAAAAAAGTAATTGCCTCAGGCTATTACTATACCCAAGCGCAATATTACATTGCCGCGCATGCAGACGAAATTGCGATGCACCCTTATGGTAGTGTGCTTATTGAAGGCTACGGTATGTACCCGCTTTACTTCAAAGATGCATTAGAAAAATTAGAAGTCACTCAGCATATATTTCGTGTAGGTACCTTCAAATCTGCCGTTGAACCGTTTATCAGAAACGATATGTCAGAAGCAGCTAAAGAAGCAAACCGCGTATGGTTAGGTGCTTTATGGAACGAATATAAGCAAGATGTAAGTGCGGTGCGTCCATTTGACGAATCAAATTTTGATGAAACAATGGATACTTATTTAGCCAAAATGCAGGCTGCCAATGGTGATGCGGGTAAATACGCGCTGGATAATAAATGGGTTGATTCTCTCAAAACTAATCAACAAATTCGTCAACAATTAATTGATCTAGTTGGCGCTGAGGAAGATGGTAAAACATTTAAACAAGTGTCTTTTGGTGAATACTTAAGCTTAGTTAAGCCGCCAATTGAGTTTGATAACCCAATGACAGAAAAAGTCGCTGTTGTTGTAGCTAAAGGTACCATCGTAGACGGTGAGCGTCGTGCCGGTGAGATTGGCGGTGATTCAACAGCTGCACTATTACGCAAGGCACGCCTTGACGATAAAGTAAAAGCAGTCGTGTTACGTATTGATTCTGGCGGTGGCAGCATGTTTGCCTCTGAAGTTATTCGTGCTGAAGTATTGGCACTTAAGGCCGCAGGCAAACCAGTCATTGCTTCAATGAGCTCAGTAGCTGCATCAGGTGGTTATTGGATTGCATCAGCGGCAAATGAAATTTGGGCAGCACCTAGTACGATTACCGGCTCAATCGGTGTATTTGGTACCTTTATGACCTTTGAAGATACCTTAGCTAAAATCGGTGTTTACTCTGATGGTGTAGCGACTACAGAAATGGCCGGTTTTTCAATAACTCGTCCACTAAATGAAAAAATGGCACAAGTGATTCAAATGAGTGTTGAAGAAGCTTATGAACGTTTTTTAAATGTGGTTGCCGATGCGCGTAATATGACCCCTGAGCAAGTTGATAAAATTGCCCAAGGCCGCGTTTGGATTGCATCGCAAGCTCAAGAGCTTGGTTTAGTTGACAAGCTGGGTAACAAGCAAGACGCTATCAAAGCGGCTGCAGAGCTTGCTAAACTTAACTTCTATGAAGTTAAAACAATTAAACAATCACTTAGCCCTCAAGAACAAATGCTCCAAGATATTTTTGGTAGCGCCGCGGTTAAATCAGTGCTTGGACTTGAAACACAAAAATCAGCAGTACTAGCTAGTCAAGCTAACCTGCAAAGCGTGATTAAGCAATTAAGCAGCGAAGTAGAAAACCTGAAAGATTATAACGATCCACAAGGTGTTTACGCGCGCTGTTTAGAATGTACAGTTGCACAATAATGCCCTAACAGGCTGTATTGATTAGCACTTAGCGTTATACTAAGCCCAGTTTTTTTACTGGGCTTTTTTTATGAAACGTAAACGCATTTACATCGCTTATACTGGCGGTACTATAGGAATGAAAAAATCAATCCGCGGCTATATTCCTGCCGAAGGTTTTTTAACCGAAACTGTGGTTAATAACGCAGAATTTAATCGTGAAGAAATGCCATTATTCGATATTCATGAATACTGCCCACTGATTGACTCTTCAGATATGTCTCCTGCTCACTGGCAACTTATTGCTGATGACATAAAAAGTAAGTACCAAGATTACGACGGCTTTGTAGTGCTGCATGGCACAGATACCATGGCCTATACGGCATCGGCTTTATCGTTTATGTTTGAAAACTTAACAAAGCCTATTATCGTTACCGGCTCACAAATTCCGCTCTCTCAATTGCGCTCTGATGGTCAAGTTAACCTACTTAATGCCATGTATTTAGCAGCTAACTACCCGATAGCGGAAGTCAGTTTGTTTTTTAATAATCAATTATTTAGAGGCAACCGAGCAACCAAAGCGCATGCCGATGGATTTGATGCATTCGCCTCCCCTAACCTAGAGCCATTAGCGCTGTCTGGCATTAATATTCAACTGATCAAAGGTCAGTTAAGTCCGTATGTAGAAAATGAATTACAAGTTGCGCAGATCACTCCTCAAGCCATTGGTGTATTGTATTTATACCCTGGGATCAGCAAAGAAGTGGTTAAAAGCTTAGTTAATGGCAACATTAAAGCATTGGTACTGCTGAGCTTTGGTGTGGGTAATGCGCCGCAAGACCCTGAGTTTTTGGATATACTTGATGAAGCGAGTAAGCGCGGCGTTATTATCACAAACCTCACTCAATGCCTAAAAGGGCAAGTGAATATGGGCGGGTATGCCACAGGAAATGCGCTACTCAATATAGGCGTGATCAGTGGTTTTGATATGACCTTAGAAGCCTGTTTAACTAAACTGCATTATCTTTTTAGTCAAAACTTAGAGGTCGAAACGATTCGCCATTTAATGCAAGATAATTTGCGGGGTGAGTTAACTCGTTAGGTGTTCAGCTAAACGAATAACAAAAAAGGACGCTATTTAGCGTCCTTTTTATTTACTTAGATTTTATTAACGAACTTTTGCGTCAATATCAACTAAGTCAGTTAAATGACACGTTTCACCACTGTGGGTCTTAATGCCATGCTCACCAAAGTAATCACGCTGGGCTTGTACTAAATGCCCATTACTTGGTGTTGTTAACGTTGCTAAGTAGGTTTGTGTTGCACTTAGCACAGGGAATGCCAGACCCGTCATGACCGCTTGGCCCGTTACTTTACGCATTGCGAGTGACTCTTTTTCAAGAGTATCAATAAACTCAACACCTTGCGCTACACTGTCTAAGTAATCTGCACGAATAATACACCCTGCACGCCAGGTTTGTAGTGTTTTGGCTAAATCAACTTTCCACTGATGGGTACGTGAAGCACCTTTAATTAATGCAAGTCCTTGACGATACGCTAGTAAACTTGCAAGAGTAAATGCATCTTTCAACTCATCTAAATCAATATCAACTTGCGTGGTATTTTGCGCGCTATACGTCATCTCTTGTGCAGCAGTGGTATTGCATGCATTAGTTAAATGGCGTGCTTGAACAGCGGCTACTAATGACGGTACCGCAATACCCAATTCAAGTGCATTTTGAGCTGTCCATAAACCAGTACCTTTTGCGCCAACTTTGTTATCAATTAAGTCAACAAGGGGCACATTTTGCGAATTTTCAAGTGACAAAATATGGCTAGAAATTGACAATAAATAGCTATTTAACTGG
Source organism: Thalassotalea sp. (assembly GCA_049613795.1). Lineage (GTDB taxonomy): Bacteria > Pseudomonadota > Gammaproteobacteria > Enterobacterales > Alteromonadaceae > Thalassotalea_B. The sequence goes on from JBMZCX010000085.1 coordinate 9,341, forward strand.
CCTTGTGACCATTCATTAAATATCTCAGCAATTTCTTTTGGCGAGCGCTTAGTTCCATGACGAAGTAACTGATACACTTCAGCAATAAGTTGCATCAGTGCGTATTCAATTCCATTGTGAACCATTTTTACAAAATGACCGCTGGCTGATTGACCAACGCGAGCAAAACACGACTCGCCTTTGTAGCTTGCAGCAACTTTTGTAAACCATGGCTCGACACGCTCCCAGCCACCTTCAGAACCACTTGCCATCATAGCTGGCCCATGACGCGCACCCTCAGCACCACCTGAAATACCCATGGTGGCAAACTCAAACTTGTCTTGGTATTTTAGCTTGCGATTAATTCCGTCTTTGTAATTACTGTTACCGCAGTCAACAATAATATCACTACATTGAACACCCGCTTCAATCAGCTCATTGCAAACCGCATCAACCAACTCACCCGCAGGTACAAGTAATAAAATAGAACGCGGTGTTTCTAAACGCCTAACCATATCCCCTAGATCAGAGACAATGTGAAGTTTGTCAGCCATGCCTTGTGACTTAGCACAGCTTAATAACTCTTCACCCGCATTTGGGTTTTTGTCATAAGCGACCAGCGTTATCCCTTTTTCAATCAAGTTCAGGGCAAGATTTTTCCCCATAACGCCTA
>JBMZCX010000086.1:0-9894 GCA_049613795.1 Thalassotalea sp.
ACATTAAACCAAGCCGTTAGTTTTTTTGCATTATCTCTTTCGCCTGCAAGGTCTAATATATGCGCAGCAACTTCTGCGGTTGCTAATTGATTAGGTACATTCGCTTTTCTAATTTGATATTGTGATGCCTTATCTTCGATTGCTAAGGTACTTAAATCTATCGATAACACGGGGAGTTCATTTAAATAAGGGCTTTTTCTAAACATTTTTTTTGCTTCACGCCAGCTACCATCTAGCATGATAAACAAAGGCTTTTTATTGCTCGATAACGGGGGAACACTATTTGTTATTTGTTGATTTTCTGTTGCGTAATCTTGAGGAAACACAACAAAGGGTTGCCATTGAGGATCATTCAAAACAGCTAACAACTCAGCATCAACCTCAGTTCTTGACCATAAAAATGCATAATTTTCAGGGATCATGTCAGCAATTAACCGCCCAGTATTACTTGGCTTTAGTACTTCGCTGTCATACATCAACAACAAAAAACCAACACTACTATCGCACTGTTGACGCCACTGACAAATACAGTGGGCAGATGCTAAACGGCAGTTTTCACAACGCTCAACCCTAAACCCCCTTGCTTTAAAGGGCTTAGTAGATAAGCTTTTCCGTTTTAAATAAAGTTTATGAACTGAGTGCATGCGAAATATCGATAAAATATAATTATCTCAATTATACGTAATCAGCATTACAAAGAATAGAGTTCAAGAGATTAAACAAAATGTTATCGAGGAGCTATATTTAACGTTTTTATTTCTTTTTCGGTGTCTTTCGCTAGCTCTTCAAGGTTTTTACCATGTGCTACTGGCTTTCTTGATTCAGGATCCACTTGTACAAAAACAATGTCATCGGCAAAGCAAATGGTTTTTTTAGTTGCCTTATTTCTGACTAAGCAACTGATAGTAATCGACGTATTACCTACCCTTTTAGTTTCTAAGCCAAATTCAATCACATCGCCTTTCAATGCAGGTGCTTCAAAGCTTACTTCACCAATATGCTTGGTCACTAGGTAGTTTGTATCTAGCTGACAAATTGCATAAATAGCCGCTTCTTCGTCAATCCACTGGAGCACTCGTCCCCCAAATAAAGAGTTTCCGTAGTTTAAATCACTAGGCAGTACTAATCGGCGTGTTAAAAAGCGCATATTGATCTGGTTCCTTTGGAGAGCTATTTATGTAAAAGAATAATTATACCAATTCGTATAAGAGAGTGCTTACTCTTGGTCACTCCTTTATGCGGAATGGTACGATTAAGTAATTTATCTTTGAATTATAACGTAAAAAAGCGTAACTATTAATAGTTACGCTATTCAATTAGATAGGATTAATGTTTTATTCGCTCAGATCTATTAACTCTTGCACGGCTAACTTTATGACGGTCTTTATTTATATGCCTAGGTTTAGATTGTGCTCTTTCTTTAGCCTGTACTCGTTGCTTAGGGTACGTACTTTTTTTACTGTACTCTTTATGCTTATATACCTTAGTTTGATACTGCTTATTACCTCGAATTGTCGTCTTTTTAGCTATCTTTTTTACCTTATTGTGATTTGAGCTAGCTTTTTTGTTGCCTGTTTTTTGCGTATTAACAACCTTTGTATGCTTTATCTTACTCACCTGTTTGTGATTATTAGTATAGCGTTCATTCCTTTCTCTTTTAGGAATATGATTAGGGCTTCTAGCAATCACTTTTTTCGAGTGTTTAATGTGTTTACCGTCAGTACGTTTTATTAGTTTTTGCTTAAATTTTTCATGACGAGGCTTAGCTGCTTTATCCGTTAAAGGGTGATTGTTTTTACGGGTAGCTTTTGTGATCCTACCTTTATTTTTATAGTCATTACTTACTTTGCGTATTTTGTGCGGTGAATGCTTTTTCCTCATAGGTGTCGAAACCACACGACTTGATGAATATTTATGTTTCATCTTTTTGCTGCGATAAGCCACACCTTTCCTATGTACTGGTTTATGATACCAGCGCTTTGCATGATGACTAGTCGAAATTCTTTTTCGCGGATAGTGCTTACGTGGATACGAATGATCAATCACTACATGTCTATTATGCCAATGAAAGCCACCAAAGAAGAACTTAAACCCAATATGTACGCCACTGTTCCAATAAAAAGGGCCTCTGTTGTAACCATAATAGCGAGGTGTGCTCCAGTAAACTGGCGGGTAATGTCTCCAACGCCAGTTGCCATAAACCACACGAGTATCGTAATAAGGAACATAAATAACTTCGGTTTCTGCTGGCTCAATAATTATTATTTTCTTTTCTTTAACTACTTGAACATTGTCCATTTTAGCTAAACTGCCTGCATCTTCTGCTTGCTGTCTAAGTAATTGAATTGTCGAAATAACATTTTCTTCTTCTTGCAAGAATGCATCGCCTAAGTTTTGCATCCAATCAATGTCTTCGCTTAACTTATTCACAATTGTAGGAAAGGGTAATAAAGCTTTTATACTCGCATCCCAAGATAAACTTTCACTTTGCTTAGCTATCTTTTCTTTAGACAACGACTCTCGTGTTGACAGCCAGCGCTGGGCTTCTATCACTTCAAGTGGGTAAGTTGACGCAATTAATACATGAGTAAGTAAAGCATCTGGGTAGAGTGCTATTGGTGCTAACATTTGCGCTAATTCTGCATCTGAGAATTGTACATCGGGGTCTTCATTTGCAAACGAACTAACGCTCATCATCAATAGCATTATTGAGATAAGTAGCTTTTTTATTTTCGTTGTTTGTAAAAAGTAGCTCATACATTCACCTTGATTTAACAATTAAGTTAAGCTGAGTGTATATAAGGTAAGCTGAATTAAAGCTGAACGTTATTTTAGCTAAAAATGCCAACAACAAGATGGAATTGCGTAGCATTATATACAACTACGCTTTTGATTAGGTGTTACTACACTTCACTATTGCTTAATTTTTCGTTCGCTGTATTGTCGATATTACTTTGATCTTCTTCAGGGATTATTTGATAGCGGATCATTGCCTCTTCCGTAATATCAAGTAGTTGCATTACACCAGCTACACTCCATATTTCTTGCTCTAGCTGCTTACTTCGATGAATTGCATAAGTAGTAATATAGCTTAATTCAGGATTCAAATAATCTATATCGGGGCTGTCTGTACGTGACAGTTTCACTTGCACACATAAAAAGCTGCCAGATTTCAACGCATTTCGAATAAATTGCTTTTTGGCCGTTTGAGTATTTAGTTCTGATTCTAACTTAGTAGTTACCCCTTGCTCAATAACATCATTGGTTGCATCAATCGCAATATATAGCACGTCAACAATAGGCACATCGCCCGCTTGCATTTTTTTTAAGGTGCTTTGCATGAGCGTAGTCGCTTGTAAATTATTTAATATTGGGTATAAATTATATAAACGTTTTCTATCACTAAGCTGACGGCAAAAGTTAACAATATTTTCATTTTCCACGTTACCCGCAACAACTTCTATTTTATAGCGACTACCACTGGTTTGAATAACGAACGAGGGAATAACTAAGCTTCGGCTATAAACATTTCGTAACCCTTTGGCAAGATCTGGGCTCATTGAGGCATATTCATCACGTGTTAATTTTTCTTTATTTTTATCAATTAACGCTTTAAAAAAAGAACGTCCAATATGTTGGCGCTTTTCAATATGCACTCTTAAATTTAGAATATTTTTCTTTTTATTTACCCGAACAACCTCATAAGGAAGCTCTTTTAAGTCAAATGAAGAGGTAATTTTTTGTAAATGAGGAAAACTAACACCGACAACATCTCCATGATTAAGTGCCGATGGCTTGTCTAACGTTAATTTAAGCCCTGAAGCCGAAAAATCTTCTGACTTACCCTGCCAGCTCTTATTTCCTCTACCCGCAACGACAGGAGTGGTATAACAAAACCTTGTTTCTGAACGCTGGTTGTTAAAGTTAATACCAACATCATCCACTATTAACGGTTTTGTTAAGCGTTTATGACCAAAGCTTTTCAGCTTAGCAATATTAATATTTTTACTGGGAAGTTGAGTATATTGCTTAAGCAATAACTCATCTGAAATTTCATTAGCAACTACGATATAGCAAAGATTTTCAATACTTTGCTGAACATCTTCAGGTGGAGGCGAATTCAAATGAGCATCTTTTTCAGTGATCATATTTGAAAGCGTTAATGGCGAGTGACTATATTCAGGGTGAACTTCAAGCCCTGTGAGTTGAGTTACCATAAAGTCAGACTTATTAGCCGCAAAACCTAAATATTGCGCCATAAACTGTTTATCTTCATTTAATTGCACATTATCTGCGGTATAAAAAAAGCTTTTCCCTTGGCTTCGATGAATAAAGCTATATACATATAAAGCTTTCCCTTTTTTTTGGGCTGTCTTCAGCCGTTCAACTCTTTCTGGCGTAACTAAACTATGAAGCGTAGACCTATATTTTTCATCTTGCCAATACTGATAAACATTTTGGTTATTATGGCAAGTTAAGGTATAACGAGGTAAAACAACCCCGTTTGTTTTTTGTAAAAAGATAGGAAGTTCATTCGACTTAGGCACAGTAAAGTGCTCAAATATTCGAGAATGTAGTGCAGTAATGGTGTTGTCTAAATTAACTTTATAGCGGCGTTTATTTCGTAAAATATAGTCGATTAAAAACTTTTTAAAATGGTCTTTGCTCGTATTACTTTCATTATTAACACGCTCTACACCAATAAACTGATGGTTCTCTACTTGATGAATATTTTTAATTTCATAGCTGTAGCTTTCTTCATATTTAAAATCAAACTCTGCTTCTAACCCTAAAAAGCTAATGTTAACCACTTGATTTAATTTAAGGTCTTGCGCTTTACTTAAACGAAATTTACAACCATTAACACTAATATCAGAGCTCATCGCTTCAAATGATTTATTGCTATCAGTACTTACATTAATCGAAATAGCAAAGTTCATCCGTTCTTCTTTACGATCATAATAAGGACCATATGGGTATAGTTTTGCAGGATATTGTGTTTTTTCAAACACCTTAGCAGCTGCTCGTTCAACCACAGGATTGGGCTCTTGTGTCGCATTCGCTTTTTCTTTTTGGTACATCACACGAAAATTATTTTCGGTATTCATTAATGCTTCATAAACACCAAAAGTATAACCACCATAAAGGGTTATGTTTTCTTCGAATAACTGTATGGCTACATCATCAATAAAATGAACACGCCCCTCTTCTTCATAAGGTCTACATATACCATTAACATGCCCTCTTAAATCGACGAGTCGTGTGCACGGAGTCGCTAAACGCTTTATTTCCATTTTTAATAAGAAACGTTCAGTTTTAGTGAGTGCTTTGGTCGCGTCAGCAAAACGTCTTTCAAAATCATTTAAAGGTACTTGGCCTTTAAAGTCTTCAATAATATGCTGGTATTTAGAAAAATCTTTAGTCATTTACTCTTAAATATCATTACAATAGACTGAAAAATAAATAGATAACTATATTATAGGTTGAATATTCAAGCTCACAAGTTTTCACTGGTGAATAATTAGCTAACTATTTCATAACTTTAACTATTTAAGCAATAACTATACCTGAAGCATAAAATTATGGCCAAAAATAAAACTGCATATGTGTGCACTGACTGCGGATCTGAGTATTCACGCTGGCTAGGGCAATGTAACGATTGTAAAGCATGGAATACTATTTCTGAGTTCAGGCAAGCTAAAGCACCTGCTAGAAGTAGCAATTATTCTGGTTTTTCCGGCATGGTAGAGGCAAAAGTTCAAACTCTTGACACTATTGACCTTGCCGACTTACCGCGATTTTCTTCTGGCTTTGCTGAATTTGATCGCGTACTAGGCGGCGGTATTGTACCTGGCAGTGCCATTTTAATTGGTGGTGAACCTGGCGCAGGCAAAAGTACTTTACTATTGCAAACTATGTGCGCGCTTTCTCAGCAGATGTCGACCTTATACATAACAGGTGAAGAATCGTTACAACAAGTTGCCATGCGTGCAAACCGATTAGGATTAAAAGCCGACAGTTTAAAATTACTTTCAGAAACCAGTGTTGAAAACATTTGCCATATTGCGGAAAAAGAAAAACCTAAAATAATGGTAATTGACTCTATTCAAGTTATGCACATGGCTGATATTCAATCGGCTCCGGGCAGTGTCTCTCAAGTAAGAGAAACTGCTGCTTTTTTAACCCGCTTTGCTAAGCAGCATCACGTGGCTATGATTTTAGTTGGGCATGTTACCAAAGATGGATCATTAGCTGGCCCGAAGGTATTAGAACATTGTATCGACTGTTCAATAATGCTTGAAGGTAGTACAGACTCCCGTTATCGCACACTTAGAGGCAATAAAAACCGCTTTGGTGCCGTTAATGAGCTTGGCGTATTTGCCATGACAGGCACAGGGCTAAAAGAAGTAAAAAACCCTTCGGCTATTTTCCTTTCCCGTAGTGAAGAGCAAACCGCGGGTAGTGTTGTTATGGTGCTATGGGAAGGAACACGTCCCCTACTCGTTGAAATTCAAGCATTAGTTGATCACTCGGCACTCGGTAATCCACGCCGTGTTGCTGTGGGCGCAGAGCAAAATAGACTGTCAATGTTGTTAGCTATTTTACACCGCCATGGTGGCTTACAAATGAACGATCAAGACGTTTTTGTTAATGTGGTTGGCGGTGTAAAAGTTACCGAAACCAGTGTTGATTTAGCCTTAATATTAGCGCTAGTTTCAAGCTTTAGAGACAATGCGCTGCCTCAAGATTTAGTGGTTTTTGGTGAAGTGGGTTTGTCAGGCGAAATTCGCCCAGTTCCTAGTGGTCAAGAACGCATAAACGAAGCGGCTAAGCATGGTTTTAAACGCGCGATTGTCCCCTTTAATAATATGCCAAAAGATAAAATAGAGGGCATGGAAGTTATTGGCGTTAAGAAATTAAGTGACGCATTAGACGTTATTTAGTTCATATAACAACGCTTACATTAATCATTATTTAATTAGGAAATAAAATGCCCTTAAAATTATTTACATATTTAGCGCTAATGTTCGCTTTTATAATAATACCAACGTCAACACAAGCCACTGAAAACCCTTTTATAGGGACTTGGCAACTTGTGTCGGGCGAATATGTAAATGATAAAAAAGAAGTCGTTAGCTACCACTCTTTAGAGATCCGCTCGCAAAAGGTCATTAGCTCACAACATTTTAGTTTTGTTTCCATGTCAAAAAACAAGTTTTGGTCTGCTGGTACGGGTACTTACACCTTTACTAAAAATGAATATTATGAATCTCCTACTATGGCGTCATACCCATTAGAAGACGGTGGCACATACACATTTACATATCAAATAAAAGAAGGCTTGTGGCACAACGCTCGCTGGCATGGTGATACCCGCGTAGAATATGAAATATGGAAAAAGGTGCAGTAGTTCGTCGAAAATAGTTATTTATCTGAGAGAAAAAGCCTGTCATCGCACTGTAAGTTGACTTTCTTAGCTAACCAGACAAAATGGTGGCGAAATAAATTATAATTATAAGAGAATAACTATGAAAAAATCTTTAATTGCATTGTCAGTTGCTACTGTTTTGCTAGCAGGCTGTGGCCAAGAAAGTTCAGCGCCTTCAGCAGCCTCTACTACGGAAAAGAAAGTAGCGGCAACAAGCCCTGCCAAAGCCGAACTAGGCACATTTGGCGTTGATTTATCCGCAAGAAACGAAGCGATAAAAGCGGGTGACGACTTTTTTATGTATGCCAGCGGTACTTGGTACGACAATTATGAAATGCCTGCTGATAAAACCCGTTTTGGTGCCTTTACCGCCCTAGCAGAACGTAGCGAAAAGCAGGTGAAAGAAATTATTGACGATGTTTCTACCCGCACAGATTTAAATGCTGACGAGCAAATGATAGCTGACTTTTATAATAGTTACATGGACACAGCCACCATTAATAAACGTGGTATTAGTCCAATTCAGACAACGCTTGACCAAATAAGCGCGGTATCGAATGTTGATGGTTTAGTAAAATTATTTGGCTCATCATGGTTAACAGGTACAGCTAGCCCAATTGGCGGTGGTATGTGGTTTAACCGTTTAGACCCAGATAAGTATGAAATGTCGGTTGGTGCGGGCGGTTTAGGCATGCCAGACCGTTCATACTACTTAGACGACAGCGAACGCTTTATTAAAACGCGTGCCGCTTATGTTGCACATATTGCTGAAATGCTAACGTTTGCTAAAGTTGAAAACGCACAGCAAAAAGCAGAGGCTATTCTAGCATTAGAAACAAAAATGGCGGAAGGACACTGGCCACGTGAGAAACGTCGTAATCGCGACCTAACTCTAAACCAAATTAAACGATCTGACTTAGCGGAAGCGTACCCTAACTTTAATTGGGATACTTACTTCACTGCAACAGGCTATCAAGTACCGCAATTAAATATTTCTCAACCTGAACCAGTAAAAGCGATGATCACATTACTTAATAGTGAAGCATTAAGTGTGTGGAAAGACTACATGACCTATCACACCATTTCTAATAATGCATCGCTTCTTTCTGAAGACATTTTTGCCGCTAATTTTAAATTTTATGGCACTGAATTGCGAGGTCAAAAAGAAGCGAAACCTCGTTGGAAGCGTGCTGTTTCACAAATGTCTGGCACACAATCGCTAGGCTTTGCTATTGGTAAAGTGTATGTTGCCCGTTATTTCCCTGAATCGTCAAAAGAAAAAATGGCAGATTTGGTGAAAAATTTACGTAAAGCATTAGGTGAGCGCATTACAAACTTAGACTGGATGGGCGCAGATACCAAAGTGAATGCTCATGCTAAACTTGCCGCGTTCAACCCTAAAATTGGCTACCCTGACGTATGGCAAAGCTTCGAAGGATTGTCTGTATCGAAAGATGACTTAATGGAGAATATGCATAATCTTCGTCAATTTTTCCATCAAGATAGCGTATCAAAAGAACTAGAGAAAACAGACCGTAATCGTTGGGGTATGACACCACAACAAGTGAACGCATATTATAATAGTTCATTTAATGAGATTGTTTTCCCAGCGGCCATTTTACAACCTCCATTTTTCGATCCTAATGCTGATCCTGCCGTAAATTACGGTGGTATTGGCGCGGTTATTGGTCATGAAATGGGTCATGGCTTTGACGACCAAGGTTCTAAGTCTGACGCTAATGGCGTACAACGCAACTGGTGGACAGACCAAGACAGAGCAGCTTTCGATGCTAAAGCCGATGCGCTTGCCGCTCAATACAGTAAGTATGAACCTATTCCAGATAACTTTGTTAATGGCCGTAATAGTTTAGGCGAAAACATTGGTGATGTTGGCGGCTTAGCAATGGCTTACCACGCTTATAAACTCAGCTTAAACGGTAAAGAAGCGCCAGTGATTGACGGTGTTACCGGTGATCAACGTTTCTTCTTAGCATGGGCACAAGTATGGAAAGAAAAACGTACTGAAAAAAGTATGTTAAGCCAATTACGTGCAGGTACACATGCGCCAGGTCGTTTTCGCGCGCAAGCACCACGTAACCACGACGCTTGGTACAAAGCATTTGATGTTAAAGAAGGTGATGCACTTTACTTAGCACCAGAAAAGCGTGTACGTATTTGGTAGCTTTCGCTATTTCTACTCTCACAAAAAAGGCTGCAATTGCAGCCTTTTTTCATATAAATAATATAAACTAATCAGGTTCATAGTCTAAATTGGCCGACAACCAACGCTCTGCCTGCTCTAGGGTCATCCCTTTACGTGTGGCATAATCAATTACTTGGTCTTTCGCTAATTTTGCTACGGCAAAGTATTTAGATTCGGGGTGAGAGAAATACATGCCACTTACCGCAGCGCCTGGCCACATGGCATAGCTTGAGGTTAAGTCCATATCAATGTTTTCTTTGAC
>JBMZCX010000087.1:0-9566 GCA_049613795.1 Thalassotalea sp.
CTGGTAATAAAGCGAAAGGTAAAATTTACTACTCGCATACTGAATTCCCTGGTGGACTTAAGCAAATTAGCTTTGAAAAGTTAATTGAAAAAGCACCAGAGCGTGTGATTGAATTCGCAGTAAAAGGTATGTTACCTAAAGGTCCTTTAGGTCGTGAAATGTACCGTAAGCTTAAAGTGTATGCTGGTGCTGAGCACAAGCATGCTGCACAACAACCACAACTTTTGGAGCTGTAAGCAATGGCTGATAATCAATATTACGGTACTGGTCGTCGCAAGAGCTCAACTGCTCGTGTGTTCATGAAAGCTGGTAACGGTGCAATCACAATTAACAAGCGTGACATTTCTGTATACTTCGGTCGTGAAACGGCTCGTATGGTTGTTCGTCAACCATTAGAGTTAGTTGAAATGTTAGAAAAGTTTGACTTTAACATCACTGTAGTTGGTGGTGGTATTTCTGGTCAAGCTGGTGCAATTCGTCACGGTATTACTCGTGCATTAATGGAGTTTGATGAAACTTTACGTAGCCCTCTACGTCAAGCTGGTTTCGTTACTCGTGATGCTCGTAAAGTTGAACGTAAGAAAGTTGGTTTACACAAGGCTCGTAAAAAGCCACAATTTTCAAAACGTTAATATTTTATTTATCGTTCAAAAAGCCGACATTTATGTCGGCTTTTTTATTGCTCTTTTTTCACAATAGCCACAAAAATAAATAGTTAAGTGTTGATTAAAGTACTCAAAGGCAACGTTGCTCTTAACCCCCGTAGTCAGCTATTAATTAATCGGGCACTTTGACTTAATTTCTTTTTCCTACGTACAACCTGATCACAAACTTATAAAATGACATTGAATTTGTTTTAAAAACACACAGATTTTTTGCTGTTTACTGTAAAGTAAAAATAAAGAGCATTTATTCTTATCTATCTGAGCTCTCAGTGAAATTTCCCTTGTAAAAAATAGGGCTTTTCTTTATGATCGTAAAAATTTTTTTGTCGCTAGTTTGTTTGAATAAAAGCTCGAATACTGCTTTATTTAAGCTGAGTATCGAGAAAATTTATTTAAATAGAATAATAATTGGAGATGTTGGATGAGCAATGCGCCCGTGAATAACGGCCGTCGACGCTTTTTAACTGCAGCTACTTCGGTAGTTGGTGGTGTAGGTGTTGTCGGTGTAGCTGTGCCTTTCATTGGATCCTGGAACCCAAGTGCTCGCGCGAAAGCGGCGGGTGCTCCAGTTGAAGTCAATGTAAGCAAAATACAGCCTGGTCAATTAATTCGTGCCGAATGGCGCGGTAAACCTGTGTATGTAATACGACGTACAGAAGAAACGTTGAGCGCGTTAGCTTCGCATGAAGGTCAATTGCGCGACCCTCAGTCAGCGGAACCTCAGCAGCCTGAATACGCTGCAAATGCTCATCGCTCAATTAAGCCTGAATTTATGGTGGCATTAGGGGTTTGTACTCACTTAGGCTGCGCACCGACTTACCATAAAGACGATTTTTCTGAAATTGTGGAAGGCGTTAAAGACGGATTTTTCTGTCCGTGTCACGGTTCTAAATTTGATATGGCTGGCCGTGTATTTCAAGGGGTGCCTGCACCGTTAAACCTTGTTGTACCTGAGCACTCATTCCCAACGGATGGCACCTTAATTATTGGTGTCGGCCAAGGAGATGCATAATGAATAATTTTATGGCTTGGATCGAAAAACGCTTACCTCTCATGGACGCCATGAACAAGCATGCTGCACAATACCCAGCACCTAAAAATTTCAATTTTTGGTATGTGTTTGGTATTTTAGCAAGTGTTATTCTTGTTAACCAAATTGTTACGGGTATTTGGCTAACCATGAACTATGAACCATCTGGCGCAGGAGCATTTGCGTCAATCGAATACATCATGCGTGATGTTGATTATGGTTGGTTACTTCGCTATATGCACTCTACGGGGGCATCAGCCTTCTTTATTGTTATCTATATGCATATGTTCCGCGGTTTAATGTATGGTTCTTACCAAAAACCTCGTGAGCTATTATGGATATTCGGCATGTTCATTTTCCTTGTCTTGATGGCAGAAGCTTTTATGGGCTACTTGTTACCTTGGGGTAATATGTCGTACTGGGGCGCACAAGTAATTATCTCATTGTTTGGTGCAATCCCTGTTGTTGGGGAAGAATTAACGATTTGGATTAAAGGTGACTATGTTATCTCTGGTGCTACCTTAAACCGCTTCTTCGCTTTACACGTTATTGCTTTACCGTTGGTATTAGTTGTTTTAGTGTTCTTACATATTCTTGCATTGCATGAAGTAGGCTCTAATAACCCTGATGGTACTGATATTAAAAAACCTAAAGGTAGTGTTCCTCCTGAAGAGTTAAGTAAGTTTACTTTCCATAAACAATACTCAGAAAAATACGATATTGTTGATGCTGTGCCATTTCACCCGTATTACACCGTTAAAGATTTAGTCGCAGTTGTGCTGTTTTTAATTGTGTTTTCTTGGGTAATGTTCTTTGCACCAGAAGGTGGTGGTTACTTTATTGAGGCGCCAAACTTTGAACCCGCTAACGGTTTAAAAACACCTGAGCACATTGTGCCGGTTTGGTACTTTGGTCCGTTCTTTACTATTTTACGTGTTATTCCAGACAAGCTTTTCGGTATGATTGGTATGTTTGCTGCTATTGGTATGCTGTTCGCTTTACCATGGTTTGACCGTGGTATTGTTAAGTCAATCCGTTTCCGTAGTAAAACCCATTTATTAAACTTAACTCAGTTTGCTATTTGTTTTATTGTGCTAGGTGTTTTAGGGACATTGCCTGCTACTGACTTTTTAAATATGGTTGGTCGTATTGCAAGTTTAGGTTACTTTGGCTTCTTTATTGCGCTTTGGTTTTATAGTAAAAACGAAAAAACTAAGCCAGTACCAGAGAGGGTGTCAGGATAATGAAAAAATTTATTATTGCAATATTAGCTGTTTTACCTACTTTGGTATTTGCTTCAGGCCCAAGTTTATCGCTAGATAGTCCAAATAATGACTTGGCAGATAAAGAGTCTTTGAAACGTGGTTTTAAATCATACATTAATTATTGTTTAGCTTGTCATCAGCTGAAGTATCAGCGTTACAATCGAACGTTTACTGATTTAGGTATTGATGAAAAAGAAGGCGTTGCTAACTGGATGCCAACAGGTGAAAAACCAGGTGATCATATTACTAACACTATGCCTGCAAAAGAAGCAGCGAAATGGTTTGGTACAACACCGCCTGATTTAACCTTGGAAACGCGTTTTAGAAGCCCTGAGTATGTTTATACTTACTTGCGTTCATTTTATACGGATCCAAATCGTCCGTTTGGCGTGAACAACAAGCTATTTAAAGACGTAGGTATGCCGCACGTATTGCAAAATTTGCAAGGTGTACAAACGTTGGATGAACACGGTAATTTGTTACCTGCTACGGGTGGTAAAATGTCACCTGAACAGTACGACAACTTTGTACGTGATTTAACCAACTTCTTAGAATATGTGTCTGAACCTAACAAACTAGAGCGAGAAGCTTTAGGCTATTGGGTGATAGGGTTTTTAGTTATTTTACTAATCTTTGCATATTTATTGAAAGTTGAATATTGGAGAGATGTACACTAATTAGAAAATAATTAGATACGCATTTTTCTTTGGGGGCATTTGCCCCCTTTATTAGTTTTATATTATTTGAATTATTGGAGGCGAAATGGCCGTTGCTGCAAACAAACGCTCTGTGATGACGTTATATTCTCACGCAGATAACATGTATAGCCATCAAACACGTATTGTGTTGGCGGAAAAAGGCGTTGGTGTAGACATACATTTAGTAGACTTGGCTAACTTGCCTGAAGACCTACTAGATTTAAACCCTTACGGTACAGTTCCTACTTTAATTGACCGCGAATTAGCATTGTACGAAGCGTCAATTATTATTGAATACTTAGATGAGCGTTTTCCTCATCCGCCACTAATGCCAGTTTATCCTGTGTCTCGTGGTCGTAGTCGATTAATGATGCACCGCATTGAGAATGACTGGTACAGTTTAGCTAAAATTATTCTAGACGGCCCAGCTAACAAAGCTGAAAAGGCGCGTTTAGAACTTAAAGAAAGCTTATTAAGTGTTGCACCTATTTTAAATGAAGCACCTTACTTTATGAGTGAAGAGTTTAGTTTAGTTGACTGCTATTTAGCACCACTATTATGGCGCTTACCTACTATGGGAATAGAGCTTGATGGTCAAGGTTCTAAAGAACTTAAAACCTATATGCTTAAATTGTTTGAACGTGAATCATTTCAAGCGTCTTTAACTGAAGCTGAGCGTGAATTACGTTTTGGTCACGAAGGCTAATGACTGACACAATGACATCAACTAAGCCTTATATTGTTAGGGCTTTTTATGATTGGATTTCAGACAACCAATTAACCCCTTACGTGGTTGTTGATGTATCTGTTTACGGTGTATTGGTGCCAATGGCATTTGTAAGTGATGGCCAAATTACACTGAATATTTCATCATCAGCGGTTGGTGCCATTTCGATGCAAGGCGAGCAAATTGAGTTTAGTGCGCGTTTTTCTGGCAAGTTAGAGCACTTAGTGATCCCTTATGGGGCTATTGGTGCTATTTACGCGAAAGAAAATGGTGCAGGTACGCAATTAGCTATTGAACACCCTGAAGTTGAAGAAAGTTCAGTGCAAAATAACTCTACCAATGAGTTGAAAAGCGTTGTAAGCTCATCTAGTGAATCGAAAGCACAGACGTCTGAAAGCAAAAGTGATAAACCAAGGCCTAGTCTTAAAGTGATAAAATAGCGTTAATAATTAATTTAATTAACGATTACAAATAATCCACCTTTTGGTGGATTTTTCATTCATAGCTTATTAAATATTTGCTATTTTTCGGTGTATTCAAACATTTTAAAGACGCGGTTAACACCGCTTACATGACGTGCAATTTCAACAGCTTTATCACCATCACGTTGATTAATTAAGCCCATTAAGAAAACTTCGCCATTTTCTGTGATCACTTTTACATTAGTCGCATCAAGTGAATCACTATTAAAAATAGCCGTTTTAACTTTTGACGTTAACCAAACATCATTACTACGTGTGGTTAAAGCGGTTACATTACTAATACGCACCTGATTATGAATTTGTTGAACGCCGTCAATTTTTTCAATCGTTTTAATGGCAAGGTTTTTCAGATAAGCATTAGGCGCTTGGCCGACGACTAATACACTGCCATTTAGACTAACGACCTGTAAATTGGTGTTATCTGTTAGGCCTTCAATTTTATTGAGTGCACTATGAGCGTCTAGCTCTACCTGTTGGTCGTTTAGCTGCGTGCCGATTGTTCGGTTATCACTAACAACGGTAGCGCCACCAACAACCCCAATAACTGCTGCTGCGATGCACCCTTGTAATAAAAAAGCCGTAGAAGCAGCAATAATCACTTGAGATAATTTCATCTTAGTTTTCTTCTTGTGGGAATAAAGTTGTGTCTATGATGTCACATAAGCAATGGATAGCGACTAAATGCACTTCCTGAATACGGGCTGTTCGTGCTGATGGCACACGAATTTCAACATCATTTTCACCTAGTAGACCTGCAATGTCGCCACCGTCTTTACCCGTTAAGGCTATAATTGGCATATCACGAGCTACTGCCGCTTCAATTGCCTTAATAACATTGCTTGAGTTACCGCTAGTTGAAATAGCAAGAAGGACATCGCCTTGGTTACCTAACGCACGTACTTGTTTTGAAAATACTTCATCCCAATGATAGTCATTGGCAATAGAGGTGAGCGTTGAACTGTCGGTTGTTAGTGCGATAGCAGGTAAACTTGGGCGTTCAGTTTCATAGCGGTTAAGTAATTCAGCTGAGAAATGCTGGGCATCAGCAGCTGAGCCACCATTACCACACGCAAGTATTTTATGACCGTTAAGTAAACACTGAACCATGATCATGCCAGCATGTTCAAGTGGCGCTGCGAGTACTTCACTTGCCGCAATTTTTGTTTGAATACTTTCTGTAAAGTTACTTTTAATTCGATCAAGCATGGGTGTTATTCTCAGTTAAAGGCATTTTTAAGCCAGTTTATTTGTGATTCATCAATAGTGCTAATACTACCTTCAATGGCAATCACATCGAAACGATAACTCGTATTATATTCATTTAATTGCTGTTGTTGCAGATAAATTGCGGCAGTTTTTATAATTTTTTGCTGTTTTTTATATGATATTGCTGAAATGGCACCGCCAAACAGCGTGTTCTTACGATATTTAACTTCAACAAATACTAAAACGTTTTGCTCTTTCATTATTAAGTCAATTTCACCAAAGCGTGAATGAAAGTTTTTCTCAATATAGGTTAATCCTTTTTTTTGCAAAAAATGGCTAGCGCATTGCTCTGCAAATTCGCCTGAGGTATTTGAGGTATTGTTGTTTTTATTCACGTTCCATCGCAATTTCTTCAGCCTTGTCGTTACTGTATTTTCCCCAAAGCAAGCTTCGGCTAAGAATATTGTCATTGGTTAGTTGCAATACGCCAGTTTGACCAAAATGGCGTACATACTTAAAACGCTGCATCTTGTCTAGCTTAGGTAAAATATTGAAGCTGTCATAGCCCATGGCAAATATTCGCTGCAAACCATCACTTCTTTTTGGCCAAAGCTTATTGCTGAGTTGATGTAATGCTGTGTTCTGTCGTTTGCTACTGAGTAACCATGGCATTTCAGTAAACACTAAACCAGCTAAATCTCTTGAGTCACTGGCATCAGACTGAGCACTATGGCTACGCGAACTTGAAAATACAGGGATACGTTTTGCAAAGGGGCTTATATTTACATCGATATAAGGTTTTAGTAGCCGTGTTTGGGCAACTGAGCCAACTAAATAGATCATATCAATGTCACGACGGTTTCTTGGTTCATCTTTAATGGTTTGCTTCGCGCGTGATTTTATTTGATTAATGCGTTGCTGGCTTTTACTTACTTCTAAGCTCGACTTTAGAGTATTTTGCATATTTTTACCCTGATCAAAATAAACAATGTTGGGGTGAGCACCTGTAAGTGAGTGCCAAGTATTTGAAAAAGTTTGAGTAATACGTTGGCTTACATTGTCTTTATGGCTTAATAACAACGGGTATTTAAATGCTTTGTTGCTTAGCGTTGTTGCTGCTTGAATGGCTTCGTCTTCAGGGCGCATTGAAAACGCTATTTGATGTGGTTTTAACTGATTATTACTTGGAATGTTTAGTAATAACGTAGGGACGGTTAAGTCTTCTAATGCGGTATAAGTATCAACATTCTCTCTTAATAATGGCCCAATCACATAATCAATATTAAGTGGGATTAATTGCTCAGATACAAGTGACATATCGAGCTTGTCTGAATCAATAAAGTGTAATGATTGCGCTTCATTATTGTTGAATGCGGCTAAAACACCTTGTTGAGCAACTTTACCTGCGCGCTCTTGTTTACCTGAAAGGGGTAATATAACGGCAATATTTTCTATATTATTTACATTAAGGCTCGATGGTATTGCTTGTAGCATATTAGCAATTTTATTGCCTGGGTGAGTTGGATAGTTACGTTGCCATTGTGCTAAATAGCGCTGAAATTTGTCGTGCTCGTCAGCAAATTTGAAGGAAAAACTCAGTAATTGCTGCCAACCTTTAAAGTTAGGAGGTTGGCGTAGTGCTAATTGCTCAACCTGCCAACTAGAAAGCCCAGATAAACGTTGCCATAATCGATTAATATCATCGTCATTGAGGTTGGTGTTTTTAGCAAATGCGCGAAGCTGAATATCTATGCTGTCAATCGTTTGCTGGCGTTGCGCTAATACTGCTTCTTTTAGTGTAAGGAAAGGTAATGACGGCTTTAGCGAGTGCTCGTTTTGTAATTCTTCAATCGTTGCTAATGTAGTGTAGGCTTGTTGGTACTGTGTTAAGGCGAATAATCCTTGGGCTTTTATTATTAGCAATTTAAATTGTTGCTTGGGTAAATTTGTAGTAACCAATAACTGGTGAGCTAGCCAAGTCGCTTGATGATATTGTTGCTCATTAAGTAATTGCTCACTAGCACTAATTAATTCTATGGTAGCTTGTTCGATCGATAAGTATTGTGCGTTTTCAATACGCTGTTTGGCACTTAATACGTGAGTATTTTTTTGTGGCACATGTGTTGTTGGTGATGTCGACGGCTTTTTAGTTGTTGATTTTGATGAACAGCCAACAACTAGTGTGCTCGTAATAATAACTAGCAACAAACTTGGTAAGTGAAAATATTTTTGGTAGAAGTTCAAAGTAAAGTCTCGCACGTTGCAATGGTGGTATATAAACAGCAGTGGTATATAATAAACGTCATTTCTTTGAGTCTCAATATAAGTCATTCATATGGTCAATACCTTTGTCGAACCAAGTACATTATACATAGTAGCAACGCCTATCGGTAATTTAGCAGACATCAGCCAGCGGGCGCTCACTATATTAGGGAATGTAGATGTTATTGCTTGTGAAGATACCAGACATACACAAAAGCTGCTATCTGCTTATTCAATAAAAAACAAAACCTTATCATTGCATGATCATAATGAAACCCATCGTCAAACACAAATAGCGGATATGTTAGCTGAAGGGAAGAGTATTGCGTTGGTTTCAGATGCGGGTACTCCTTTGATAAGTGATCCTGGTTATCATATTGTGAACTATCTAAAAAAACAGAATCTGACTGTTGTTCCTGTACCGGGTGCTTGTGCTGCGATTACGGCATTATCAGCGTCAGGCTTGGCAACAGACAGGTTTTCATTTGAAGGTTTTTTACCTTCTAAGCAAGGTGCTAGGCAAAAAGTGTTGTCTGAGTTAGTTAATGAACCACGTACTATGGTTTTTTATGATGCACCACGTCGAGCGATTGATACAGTAAGTGATATTGTTGCAGTACTGGGAAGTGATCGTAATATTGTTATTGCGCGAGAGCTAACCAAAACCTTTGAAACCATTCATAAAGACAACGCTGGTGATTTTTTAACATGGTTAGCACAAGATCCTAATCAATTAAAAGGTGAAATGGTATTAATTATAGAAGGTTTTAAAGTGGATCCTAATGTCATTCCTGCGAAAGCCATAGATACATTAACACTATTATTAACGCACATGAAACCCAAAACAGCCTGCGCCATTGCCGCTGATATTTATGGTGTTAAAAAGAATGCATTATACGAGATAGCGCTTGGGTTAAAAGGCTGAGGTTAGTTGTTTAGATGTATAACTTTACACCTTAATCAGCTTGGTATTAACTCAGAAATAAGGTATTATCAGGGGCGAGTTGACTAGACGATCGCTGCTTTATCGTTGTATTTATTGTTTCGACAAAAAGTATACGGATAGAGGGGAGGAAAGTCCGGGCTCCATTGAGCAGGGTGCCAGGTAACGCCTGGGCGGCGCAAGCCGACGACAAGTGCAGCAGAGAGAAGACCGCCGATGGCTATCTTTCGAGATTTCACAGGTAAGGCTGAAAGGGTGCGGTAAGAGCGCACCGGATTGCTGGTAACA
>JBMZCX010000088.1:0-9560 GCA_049613795.1 Thalassotalea sp.
GCTTCTTAATTTAATAGAAGTCGTTGGTAGACGTATCAACGACTTTTTTCGTTTTAGGCTCGCTAAATTTTATTTGAGAAAACCATGTATTCTATAACTACACCCGAACAATTTATTACGACACCTTGGAAAAATAGCTTAGGTGAAACCACTGAATTAGCCATTAATAATGGGGGAAGTTTAACGAAATTTGATTGGCGCTTAAGTATGGCTAAAGTCACGCAAGATGGCGTATTTTCAAATTTCAGTGGTTATTATCGCCAATTAATACTTATTGAAGGTAACGGGATTGAGTTATCTCATCGCAATTTATCTGCTCTCGAGTCAACATCATCTGAGCCACCATCACCAGAATTAATACTAACAGATAAGCTGAATAACCAATTAGCGATGGCTGAATTTGACGGCGGTAATGCAACTGAGGGAAAACTGCTTGATGGCCCGATCATTGACTTTAATATCATTACCAACAGGGATGCGGTAACGAGCAAAGTGACATTGGTTAACCAGTCTCAGCAATTAACGCTTTCGGGTACTGATTTATTATTTATTTATAGTGTTTGTAGTAGTGCGAAAATTGATGTACGGGCTAATAATCAAGCTAATATTAACGCAGAATCAATAATGTTAGCATCAGGTTCACTGTTTAAATGGCAGTGTAGTGAAGATAAGTCTGTGATGCTATCAGGTGAAAAATTAATTGTGATCCAGCTTTCGGTTATCAACTCATAATCATGGTATAGCTGATTATGAGTTGATAAATATGAGAGTTCAGATAAAGTATTGATATTATTTGAGCGTTGAGTTATTTACCTTTGGAGCCACTAATTTCAACAATGTCAGATCAACTGCCCATATCAATTATTCCTAGTGAAGAGCTAGCGCAGACGTTTGAGCGATTAACAGCCACATGTAATAAGTTAGAAGCTCAATTTAATTTTCATACCATGGCAGCGGGTTGGTATGGTGACGAAGAAGACATTTTAATGCTCCGCTTTTTACTTGAAACACCTGCTGATTTTTCTGTTTATAAAGATCAAAATTCAAATGCCCGTGCGACAGTTATTCAAGTGCTTTCAGATGATGTTATTTGCTATCAAGCTAATGACAGCTTACAACTTGACTGTGTAGTGGCATTAACTGAAACGGAACAACAATTATTATTAGCTAAAAGTAGCGTTACTTTCACTTACCTTGAAATAAAACTGCATAAAATACTGAATTTGATTGCCAAAGATAAAGGTTTAGTGAAAGTTTAGTGGTGGTGCGAATCTCTATATTGCTTTGGTGACATGCCAATAGTTTTTTTAAATAAGCGAGAAAAATAATATGGATCGCTATACCCAAGCGAATCTGCAATTTGCTTAATAGTATGTTCGGTATTATCTAATTTAAAACATGCATGTTGCATTTTCATATTAATAAAGTGTTGAATAGGCGCGGTATCGGTAAGCTCTTTAAATTTTTTAGCAAAATGAAACTTAGACAGTTCACTATAGTGAGCGAGGGTGTCTAAGCTTAAGTCTTGATGTAAATTATTGCGCATTAAGGTTTCTATTGCCTCTATATCAAATGCGGTATTTTGGTTAAATGCGGTTAACCTTAACTGCAATGCAAGAAAACTCAACGCTTGCTGTAAAACATGTACCGCATGAATAACATTGGTTGCGGTATAACCTCGACTACCAAGGGCAAGTAAGTTATCGAAATCATTAATTATATTACTGAGTATGCCTACATGTGCTAAACCCTCATCCATTTTCATTAATAAGCGCTCTGCAAAATCGTCAGCTAGCTTTCCACTAAAATTTATCCAAAAAAGTGTAGTGGGTTTATCTTGGCTACTAATAAATGAAAATTTTTGGTGAGGTGTTCCAATAACAAGATCTCCCCTACTTACTGTTCTCTTTTTATTTTTATGGTCTATTATTCCTTGTCCTGATTGACAATAAATTAAGCAATGATGTTGTTTGCTTTGATGTTGAATATGCAAGTTTTTTTTGTGAGTTGATTTACCTAATGAAACTGGGTATATCCCTTGTGTTAAGGGATGTTTTTTTAATTTTTGAAGTAAAAATAAGGGAATAACAAGTCGGATGTCTTGTGGTGCATTTTTTATATCTTCAATTTCATTATTACTCATTGTTAATGCCCATATTTAAGAAAATATTAAAAATGCAATTGTTGCAGCAATATAGTCCATCAATATAGCAATAAAATCAATTTTAATCCTATTTTTAGTGTGTTCTAATTTATGTATAGAAATTAATAACAACAAGACATGACTAAAATACGTTAAGTGAATTGTTGATTTGATAACACTTAAAAAGATGTCTTATTAAAAGAGTATTTAAAATGACAACAGAACGATACCAACTAAAAAATAAAATTCGCATTGTAACTGCCGCTTCATTATTTGACGGTCACGACGCAGCGATTAATATTATGCGCCGTATTTTGCAATCAAGTGGTGCTGAGGTTATTCATTTAGGGCACGATCGCAGCGTAGAAGAAGTGGTAAATACGGCTATTCAAGAAGATGCTAATGCGATTGCAATGACGTCGTATCAAGGAGGTCATAATGAATACTTTAAATATATGTATGACCTGCTAAAAGAGCGTGGTTGCGAGCACATTCGTATTGTTGGCGGGGGCGGTGGCGTAATTTTACCTGAAGAAATAAAAATGCTGCAAGACTACGGTATTACCCGTATTTACTCTCCGGATGACGGTCGTGAATTAGGTTTATTAGGCATGATTGACGACATGCTAATGCGTTGTGATTTTAAAACGGGCATGAATGTTAAAAAAGACGATGTGGCTAACCTGAAAAAAAATAATAAGCAGGCCATTGCCCGTCTTATTTCAGCGGCAGAAAATGCCCCAGAAGAAAATAAAACGGCATTAGAAAAAATTCGTAAAATTTCAGCAGTAAGTAAAACACCCGTGTTAGGTATTACCGGTACGGGTGGTGCGGGTAAATCGTCATTAGTTGACGAGCTGATTCGTCGTTTTTTAATGGCAACGCAAGACAGTAAAATTGCTATTGTTTCAGTTGACCCGTCTAAACGTAAAACGGGTGGCGCATTGCTTGGCGATAGAATTCGTATGAATGCGGTAAATAACGATCGCGTTTATATGCGTTCATTGGCGACGCGTCAGTCAAACTTAGCATTGTCAGTGTATGTTAACGATACCTTAGAAATTTTAAAAGCGACTGACTTTGACTTAATTATTTTAGAAACTTCGGGGATTGGCCAGTCAGACACCGAAATTGAAGAGCATTCAGACGTATCACTCTATGTAATGACGCCTGAATATGGCGCGGCAACTCAGTTAGAAAAAATTGATATGCTTGATTTCGCTGATATTATCGCGCTAAATAAATTTGATAAACGTGGTGCCCTTGATGCATTACGTGATGTTAAAAAGCAATATAAACGCAACCGCGGCATGTTTGAAGCAGGTGACGATGAAGTGCCTGTATACGGCACGATAGCCTCACAGTTTAACGATCGCGGTATGACTGAACTTTATAATGCGGTTATTACAGAGTTAAATACTAAAGCAGGGCTTACAGTAGGTGATTTGTTGTCTGTTGATGGTACTTTAGCCAATAAAAGCAGTGTAATACCGGGTGCACGTATTCGTTATTTATCTGAAATTTCAGAAAATAACCGTGGTTATGATGTTTGGGTTGAAAAACAAGCGCAAGTAGCACAAAAGCTTTATGGCATTAATAAATCAATTCAAACAGCAAAAGAAGTTCAATCAAGCGTTTCTACCGAACTAATCGCACAACTTGAAACATTATATGCCGAAGTAGCACTCGATTTAGATCCTAAAAATAAAGTATTGCTTGAGCAATGGGCGAGTAAAGTTCAACGCTACAAAGATCCAGAATTTAAGTTTAAAGTGCGTAATAAAGAACTTTCAATAGAAACCCATTCTAAGTCGTTGTCAGACAGTAATATTCCTAAAATTAGTATGCCAAAATATCAAGGATGGGGCGATATTTTAAAATGGAACTTACAAGAGAATGTACCCGGTGAATTCCCTTATACTGCAGGTTTATTTCCATTTAAACGTGAGGGTGAAGACCCTACCCGTATGTTCGCAGGCGAAGGTGGCCCAGAGCGTACTAACCGTCGTTTTCATTATGTGTCAAAAGGCATGCCAGCAAAACGTTTATCAACGGCGTTTGACTCGGTAACCTTATACGGTAACGATCCTGCTATTCGTCCTGACATTTACGGAAAAATTGGTAATGCGGGCGTTTCAATTTGTTGTTTAGATGATGCTAAAAAACTGTATTCAGGATTTGATTTAGCCCATGCAATGACGTCTGTTTCAATGACCATTAATGGTCCTGCGCCAATGTTATTTGGTTTTTTCTTAAATGCTGCTATCGACCAACAATGTGAGCGCTACATTACTGAGCAAGGGCTAGAAAAAGAAACCCAAGCGTTAATTAAGAAAATCTATAAAGACAAAGATTGTGAACGTCCTTCATATCAAGGTGAATTACCTGAAGGTAACGACGGATTAGGCTTAATGCTATTAGGTGTTAGTGGCGATCAAGTATTACCTGAAGCTATTTACCAAGAAATAAAAGCGAAAACATTAACGCTTGTGCGCGGCACGGTACAAGCTGATATTTTAAAAGAAGATCAAGCACAAAATACCTGTATTTTCTCAACTGAATTTGCACTTCGTTTAATGGGTGATGTTCAAGAATACTTTATTGAAAAAGGTGTACGTAACTTTTATTCGGTATCTATTTCTGGCTATCACATTGCTGAAGCAGGGGCGAATCCTATTACGCAATTAGCGTTAACGTTAGCCAATGGTTTTACTTTTGTAGAATATTACTTAAGTCGCGGTATGGACATTAACGAGTTCGGCCCTAATTTGTCGTTTTTCTTCTCAAATGGTATCGACCCTGAATATGCAGTTATTGGCCGCGTAGCACGTCGTATTTGGTCAAAAGCGATGAAAAATAAATATGGTGCTAATGCGCGTGCGCAAATGTTGAAATACCATATTCAAACCTCTGGCCGTTCATTGCATGCGCAAGAAATTGACTTTAATGATATTCGAACGACGTTACAGGCACTATACGCAATTAACGATAACTGTAATTCATTGCATACTAATGCTTACGATGAAGCGATCACTACGCCAACTGAAGACAGTGTTCGCCGCGCAATGGCTATTCAATTAATTATTAACCGTGAATTAGGTTTATCTAAAAATGAAAACCCTATTCAAGGTGCATTTATTATTGAAGAGTTAACCGACTTAGTAGAAGAAGCAGTATTAACGGAATTTGACCGTATTAATGAACGTGGCGGTGTACTTGGTGCCATGGAAACTATGTATCAGCGCGGTAAAATTCAAGAAGAAAGCTTACATTACGAACATTTAAAGCATTCAGGTGAATATCCTATTATTGGTGTAAATACCTTTTTAAGTTCTAAAGGTTCGCCAACAGTAGTACCTGATGAAGTGATCCGTGCAACAGAAGAAGAGAAAAATTATCAAATAGATATGTTAGCCAGTTTAAATAAAGCGAATGAAGCCGAAGTGAAAGTGCTTTTAAAACGCCTACAAACAGCGGCCATTAACCATGAAAACATATTTGAATTGATGATGGACGCCTGTAAAGTGTGTTCTTTAGGGCAAATTGTTAATTCGTTATTTGAAGCTGGTGGTCAATACCGTCGTAACATGTAGGCTATTACTGACCTATTAATAAAGTGCAGTTATAGAACGTATATAGCTGCACTTAAGTCTAATAGCTGACATACATAGAAATTATTACACTGCATTATTGTTATTTTATAAGAGTAATAGAAATGATCCTTCCTGAAAAATTTACGGCCTTTAGAATTCATCAAATTCAAGAGGGCGATAAGAAAAAAATCACCAGTGGCTTTGAACAGATAAGCATTAATGATCTCACCGAAGGCGAAGTGATTATTAAAGTGGCCTATTCTGACATTAATTACAAAGACGCTCTAGCGGCTACGGGTAAAGGGCGTATTTTACGGACTTACCCTTTAGTGGGAGGTATTGATTTATCAGGCGTAGTGGTTAGCTCTTCAGATACACGTTTTGAACAAGGTCAAAAAGTATTAGTGTGTGGCGCACAATTATCTGAACTTTACGACGGAGGTTACACCGAATACGCACGAGTTAAGGCTGATTCAGTTGTGGCGCTACCAAACGGATTATCACTGCGAGATGCAATGGCCTTAGGCACCGCAGGTTATACTGCAGCAATTGCTATTACCCGCATGGAAGATAATGGCCAAATACCTGAGCGTGGACCTATTGTAGTAACAGGAGCTACAGGTGGTGTTGGGAGTTTTGCCATTAATATGCTATCGAGTTTAGGTTACGACGTTATTGCCTTTACGGGAAAAAGCGAGCAAGAAAATTATTTAAAAAGCTTAGGAGCCAGCCGTTTATTGAACCGTCACGATATTGATATGGGCACTAAGCCTTTAGAAGCTGCAACATGGGGCGGGGCGGTCGACAATGTTGGTGGCGATACATTAGCATGGTTAACACGTACCACAAATGTGTGGGGAAATATTGCTTCGATAGGTTTAGCGGGAGGGATTAAACTTGACTCAACCGTTATGCCTTTTATTTTACGCGGCGTAAGCTTGTTAGGTATTAACTCAGTTGAAATGCCAGAATCTGTTCGCACTAAAGCGTGGCAGCGCATAGCAACTGACCTAAAACCAAGTCAGTTAGAGGCTATTGCGCCTACTACTATCGCTTTTTCGGATTTGCCCAATGCGTTTATGGCTTATGTTGAAGGTACTGTAACGGGCAGAACCGTTGTTGCTATTGACGCAACACTGGATAAGTAAAAGTATATGACATCATCTAATGTGTTAGCGCAGGTATTGTTTGAAGAAAAATCAGCCAATAATGGTTATAAAATCGCTATGGCAACGCTTAATGTGCCTAAATCATTAAATGCACTTAATTTATCAATGATAAAATTGCTGCATAAGCAACTAACAGCTTGGTTAACAGATCCTGAAATCGCTGTCATTATGCTAATGGGCAGTGGTGAAAAAGCCTTTTGTGCTGGCGGTGATGTCGTTAGTTTATATCATGACATAATTAAGCAGCGATCAAAGCAGCCTAATAAGCCAGTAAGTGATGAACAAGCACAGCAATATTTAGCGGTTGATTTTTTTACGCAAGAGTACCAACTAGACTTACTTATTCATCAAGCGAAGAAACCTATTTTAGCATGGGCAAACGGTTATGTGATGGGCGGTGGTATCGGCTTAATGGCGGGGGCCAGCCATCGTGTGGTCACTGAAAAAACATTAATGGCAATGCCCGAAGTGACTATCGGCTTATACCCTGATGTTGGGGCAAGTTGGTTTTTAAATCAAATGCCACAAGGCATTGGTTTATTTCTTGGTTTAACGGGGATGACATTTAACGCTCAAGACGCACTATATATAGGCTTAGCTGATTGCTTTATCGATTCAAAAAATAAAGCTGGGGTGATAGCACAATTATTAGCGGTTAATTGGCATAAGAATGAAGAAACCAATCAACAGCTATTGTCTTCTTTATTAGATACAATGTCTGTTGACGATAAACAACTCGAATGCGCTACATTATTATCACAATGGCCATTAATTAAAACGGTTACCGCAACAGGTGATATCAATACTATATATAAGGCGATAGTTGATGCTGAATCTGATTCTAACTGGTTTCAAAAGGCTCAGCAGAAAATAATTCATGGTAGTCCACTAAGCTTGCATCTTATCAATCAACAATTAATGCGCTGTAAAGGCTTGTCATTACAAACATGTTTTGAGCGAGAGCTTAGTTTGTCATTAAGATGCTGCCAACATAGTGAATTTGTTGAAGGGGTAAGAGCACTCTTGGTTGATAAAGATAAACAACCCCGTTGGAAATATTGTGATGTGAACAGTGTTGACAATAACGAAGTCGATTGGTTTTTTACTTCGGTGAGCAAATAAATTAGTACATTAGAAATAAAGAAAATAAAATTTAAAGGAAAACGCATGAAATTAACAAATAAAGTCATAGTTATTACTGGTGGTGGTCAAGGTCTTGGTCGTGCCATGGCTATAAGCTTAGCGGAGCAGGGTGCAAAACTGGCATTAATTGATTTAAATGAAGCATTACTACAAGAAACCGTTACTTTAGTAGAACAAGCAGGTACTAGTGCAAAGTATTATTTAGCGAATGTAACCAATGAAAGTGAAGTTGAAAAAACATTTGCGCAAATTAGTAATGACTTTGATGGTATTGATGGTTTAATTAATAATGCAGGTATTCTACGCGATGGCATGTTTGTGAAGGCGAAAGATGGCGTGGTTAGTAAAAAAATGTCGCTTGACCAATTTCAGTCGGTAATTGATGTTAATTTAACTGGCGTATTTTTATGTGGTCGTGAAGCGGCAGTGCAAATGATTGAGTCAGGAAAGAAAGGTGTGATCATTAATATGTCGTCTATTGCCCGTGGCGGCAATATGGGGCAAACCAATTATGCTGCATCAAAAGCAGGTGTTGTTGCCATGACAGTTACTTGGGCAAGAGAGCTTGGTCGCCATGGTATTCGTGTCGGTGCTATTGCACCAGGTGTAATTCGCACTGCAATGACAGATGCAATGAAGCCTGAAATGCGTGACCGATTAGAAAAAATGAAACCAGTAGGGCGCTTAGGTGAAGCTGATGAAATAGCGCATACCGTACAATATATATTTGAAAATGAATTCTTTACCGGTCGAGTGGTTGAAATTGACGGTGGCCTTTGCATGTAGTTTTTTCATTTTATGAAAAATTAATAAAAGACGAGTATTACTCGTCTTTTTTATATTTGCCCGTTAACCTTAGCTTAAGTATTAACACTTTTAGTGATAGTAAGAGAAGAAATGAATGAACAAAGCATTATTCCTAGATAGAGATGGCATTATTAATGTTGATCACGGCTACGTTTATCAAAGTGAAAATTTTGAATTTGTTGAAGGTATATTTGAATTATGCCAGCAAGCTCAAGCGAAAGGCTATAAGTTGATCATAATTACCAATCAATCGGGTATTGGCCGTGGTAAATATTCAATTGCACAATTTGAGCAACTAACTCAGTGGATGAAGCAGCAGTTTTTATTACATAATGTCATTATAGACGATGTTTATTATTGTCCACATCACCCAACCAAAGCGCTGAAAGAGTACTTAGTTGAATGTAATTGTCGTAAACCACAGCCAGGTATGATTATTGAAGCTGCGACTCAACATCAAATAGATGTTAAACAAAGTATCTTTATTGGCGACAAAGTGTCAGATATGCAAGCAGCAGAGGCTGCGGGTATAGATAATCGAGTATTAGTGGCGAGCGAATATCAAGATCATCTACAAATAAAAGCCCATCGAGTCGATAACATCCGTCAGATATGCTCATTTATTAGCTAGTGTGTTTACTTAGTAATCAAACAAACCAATAAAGCGAATTAATTGAAATTAAGTGTTGACGCGGCGCCAAAAAT
>JBMZCX010000089.1:0-9100 GCA_049613795.1 Thalassotalea sp.
AGGTTACCCTTGGGGAAGTTTTTACTTCCCCTTTTTTATGTACAGGATGTACGGTCAGGTTATATGTTCCAGACACAACCTCAGTACCTACATCCCTGTAGGCAATGTCGTGATGCCATGGATGGCAAGGAACGACGAAAATACAGGATGTACGGTCAGGTTATTTTTTCATTTTTGCGAATGCGTCAGCAAAGGCATTGCCCATTGCGGCATTGTTAGGTGATTTATCTGCTTTAGGTTTCGCTTTATGCTTTTGTCCTGAGCGGGTAGCCTGTTTAACCTTATCAGCTTTAAGTTCAGGTGTTGTCATTTTAGGTTTATGGGTTTGAGCCGATATAGTGTCATCTAAACGCATGGTTAAACTAATTCGCTTACGCTGAGGGTCAACTTCAGTCACTTTTACTTTAACAATATCGCCTGCCTTAACAACTTCACGCGGATCACTAACAAATTTATTCGTTAATGACGATATATGTACGAGCCCGTCTTGATGAACACCAACATCAACAAACGCACCAAAATTAGCAACATTAGAAATAACGCCCTCAAGTACCATACCTACTTCAAGATCATTAATGGTATTAATGCCCTCTTTAAACGTTGCCGTTTTAAATTCAGGTCGAGGATCTCTGCCCGGCTTTTCTAACTCGTCAACAATGCCCTTTACAGTAACTTCGCCAAACTTATCATCTATTAGCTGAGTAATATCAATCTGTTGTAATTTTTCATTGTTGCCTAAAATCATTTCAACGTTAGCATTTAATTGCTTAATAATATTGTCTATTACAGGGTAAGTTTCAGGATGAACACCTGAACCGTCTAATGGATTTTCACCATCGCGAATACGTAAAAATCCTGCCGCTTGTTCAAAGGCCTTTGGCCCCAAACGCGCCACTTTTTTAAGTGACTTGCGGTTATTAAAACGGCCATGTTCATCACGGTACGCAACAATATTGTTTGCCATAGTTTTATTTAAGCCTGCTACACGTGTTAATAGTGCTGCGGAAGCGCTATTAACATCAACACCCACTGCATTTACACAATCTTCAATCACATTATCTAACGACTGACTCAGCTTACTTTGGCTAACATCATGTTGATATTGTCCCACACCAATGGCTTTAGGATCTATTTTCACAAGCTCAGCTAGCGGATCTTGTAAGCGTCTACCAATAGAAACCGCACCGCGTAACGACACATCAAGCTCAGGAAACTCTTTAGCGGCAAATTCTGACGCTGAATACACTGACGCCCCTGCTTCACTTACAATTAACTTATTGGGCTTATTGTTTTCTATTTCTTGAATGGCTTCAGCCACTAACTTGTCACTTTCTCGAGAACCCGTACCATTACCTATCGCAACCAATTCAACTTTATGTTGTTTACATAAGTTAACAAGGGTGCGTTTCGATTTCTCCCAATTATTTTGGGGTGCATGCGGAAAAATAGTTACGGTTTGCAACAGCTTACCTGTTGCATCAACAATCGCGATTTTGCAGCCTGTGCGCATACCAGGATCTAACCCTAGCGTTACTTTAGCGCCAGCAGGTGCTGCCAATAATAAATCTTTTAAGTTATCTGCAAAAACAGTAATAGACTCAGCTTCAGCACGATCTCTTAATTGTCCAAGCAATTCGGTTTCTAAACTTGAAGAAAATTTTAATTTCCATGCCCATTGTACAACTTTAGTTAAAAATGCAGCCGCTGCTTGCTGAGTAAGGTTAAGTTGAAAGTGATCGGTAATAATTTGTTCTGCACTTGAATAACTAATGTCTTGTTGTTGAGGGTCAACATTTATCGCTAATTGTAAAAAGCCTTCATTACGCCCACGTAACATTGCCAAGGCACGATGCGAAGGCACTTTATTTAATCGCTCACTGTGATCAAAGTAATCTCGGTATTTAGTTGCTTCTGCTTGCTTAGCTTTAACAACCGAACTCGTGAGGTGCGCTTGCTTTAATAAGTGACGACGCAATTTTTGTAATAAATCAGCGTCTTCAGCCATACGTTCAATTAAAATATAGCTTACACCGTCAAGCACTTGTTTTTCATCTGTATAGCCTTGCTCAACATTTAGGTAGGCTGTTGCTTCTTGTTCAGGTTTTAGTTGCCATTGGGTAAAAAGTTTATTCGCTAACGGTTCAAGCCCTGCCGTGATTGCCATTTGGCCTTTTGTTTTACGTTTAGGACGGTAGGGTAAATATAAATCTTCAAGACGGGTTTTATTATCAGCCGCTTGTAATTTTTTTGATAATTGAGGTGTTAGCTTATTCTGCTGCTCAATATTGGCCATAATTACCTGACGGCGGTCATTTAATTCACGCAAATACGTTAAGCGTTGCTCTAAGTGACGCAAATGATTGTCGTCTAACCCTTGCGTAGCTTCTTTACGGTAGCGCGCGATAAAAGGCACCGTTGCCCCGTCATCAATTAAATTAATGGCGGCGTTTATTTGTGAAGTGTTTACGCTAAGTTCTTGAGCAATTTGCTCGGCAATAGACGTCATCTAACTATTATCCTAATGTGAAACGAGTATCAATGGTAAGCTTGGCACAATTAACATTTTGCAACGCACGAAATTAACGGTAAAAATAAGCAAACCTGAATATAATGGCGCACATTATAACGTTTAAAAAGCAAATTATTAGTAGCATTTAGATGAAAAAATCAAATTACATTACTCGCGAAGGCTGGGAAAGGCTCGATCAAGAACTAAAATATTTGTGGAAGGATGAACGTCCTCGTATTACCCGCTCGGTATCTGAAGCTGCAGCACTGGGCGATCGCAGTGAAAATGCAGATTATATTTACGGTAAAAAGCGATTAAGAGAAATTGATCGTCGAGTGCGCTTTTTAATTAAACGCTTAGACGACTTAAAAATTGTCTATTATGAAAAACAGCAAGAAGGCAAAGTATTCTTTGGCGCTTGGGTTACGCTAATTAACGAAGAAGACCAAGAGCTTTGCTATCGCCTTGTTGGTCCCGACGAATGGGATGTAAAAAATGGTGAAATCAGCATCGACTCTCCAATGGCAAGAGCACTGTTAGGTAAAAAAGTGGATGACGAAGTTGTCGTACAAACGCCTGACGGTGAAAAAACGTTTGATATTATAAAAATAAATTATATTCGATAACGCTTGTGTACAAACCAGCGACTTATTGTATTTAAAAGCGAAACGGAACCAAGTAACCTGTTATAAGTGCGATTTGAATGACTCATTAAGTGTTTAAACGCTGCTTTATTTGAAAATATAACACTAAACGTGACAGCGCATAGCCAACACCTAAATAAATTAAATGCGGCTCCACAAATTAAAAACACACCGTTAGTTGGTATTGATAACCCATATTCAAAGACACCTAACACCCATTTAAGAGGCTAATAATGGTTTGCTAACATGTAAAGCGCTGCCGAATTGAGCAAACAGTTCGCACTTCCGCTTTAAAACCCTCGTTATTGCATAAGCAACTGCAACTTTTTAATTTGCCCTTTAGCATAATGATTATTGGGCTGTAGCTCGATTACTTTCTGATAACCGTTAACTGCTTTAGCGTAATTGCCTAAATGCCAGTAGCCTTCAGCTAGGCTATCATAAGTGTTGTAGCTGTCAGGAAATAAGTGAACATTAAGTTTAAAAACGGCCAATGCTTTTTTTAATTTTCCTTGGTTAATCAACGAATATCCCCAAAGGTTTACTTCATTTTCATTAAAAGTTATACGTTGATCTTTCATCATGGTTTTCGCAAACTGAATAGCGTGGCTATACCCTTGCGCTTCAAGCTGCTGCCAAAGTGCTTTTATATTTTTCGGTAAACCAAAGCCATTTTCTTTTTTCATTTCAGGAATATATAAGCCTGCGATTTCATCAACAAATTGAGACGGCAGCGCACCAACCAAGTTTGTGAGGATCACAATGCTCATATTATCTTCAGGGTACACAAAAACACCTGCTCGATTGCCGCCTACCGAAGAAACGGCAGGGTGTTCGGCTCTTGCCATTACAGGCCAACCCATTGCATACCCGTTTATTAAACGATTGAAGCCCTGTGTTTTGCCATTTTTAAGTACAGTAGGTGACCACAGCTCACGCAGGCTATTGCGGCTAATTAGCTTATTCTCGTTTAATGCAATCAACCATTTTGCTAACTCAAAAGCGGTAGCACTCATGCCTGAGGCTGTTTGCAATAACGGCGAATATATTTCTGTTCTCATGTGTGAAAGTTCAGCGCCGTTATACATGGCATAACGCTTGGCAGAGTGCTTCACCACATTATTAAGGTTAGAAAAACCCGCTGCAATGGTTCTTTCTAATCCCAGTTTTTCCAATTGTTTCTCTACAATAAACTGTTTAAAGTGAGTGCCGCTCAACTTATCGATAAGCTTGCCAATAATGACATAATTGGTTTGGTTGTATTTAAATTTGCTGCCTGTTTCAAACTCCATGGATAATGTTTGCACAAGTTGCCAAGCGGCTTCAGGGCCTTTATTGGAAATTAAATTTCCAATGTCATCCTTTAATATTTCAGGCAGCCCCGAGGTATGGCTCATTAACTGCCTTATAGTAATATGATGCCAAGGCTTTGGTAATTCGGGTAGGTAAGCAGATATGGGGTTGTTTACATCTAGCTTGTTATTTTCTGCGAGCTGCATAATAGCAACACCAACGAAGGCTTTAGTAATCGAATTGATCGAAAAAAGCGTGTCTCTGTCTACTTTAATATTATCTTCAAGGTTAGCATAACCATAACTTGCTTCTTTGGTAACTTTTCCCCCCTGAATAATGGCTAATTGCAAACCTGGAATATTCCGCTTTTGCATTTCAGCCTTAACAAAATCGTCCACACTATCTGCTTTTACATAAAATGTAGTGAAAGTCATAGTGATAAATATCATAAGGATATTTGAAGCTAACTTTACATATTTTTTTTGATCTAATTTATACATACATACTTATTTATTAAATTGATGAAATCGATAAAACGATTAATAAGCACTAACTACTTGCTAGCGCGCGGCTATTTATTGCCAAAATATTGTGGGGATCCACCCCCAAGCAACCAATACCAACAAAAACTGTATCGACATAATAATTGCAGCAATATCACATTTTATTAGCCTGCTTGGTAACTTCTCTTTTAACGAAGCCCATAGAGAGAAAAACAATGTGACTGGCAAAAGGCCTGATAACACCGCTAAACTAATACTTGCCGCAGTAATATCACCAAATTTCAGAAAAGATTGATTAACATAAAGGAAGGTAGGCAAACTAAAAAGTATAAGATTAAAGAAACTCCATTTTATTGGCCCTAAACCTTGGTTATTGCGTTTAACAAGCCTAATAACTCCCGCAACAAAAAGATAAAACAGCCCAATAATACCAAAGAGTAAACTTAGCCAATATAGTAAGAGAGCAACACCAGAGGTTTTCTGAAACGTTTTCAGCCCGTTACTAATAAATAATCGACCTTGCTCGTCAGAATAAACAGCGTGGGAAGCTTGTGTTCTGTTAATATCTCGAAATAGCCCTGCGCCAACTTCAATCAACTGCCTATCAGCATATTGCAATGACTTTATCGTGAGCTGCGAGTTTGATTGCTCCAACCAAATAAAATGAAAAAGCATATCAATAAATTCGAATTCAGCCATACTATTTGGTGACGGCAAGTAAATACCTGGCAATGTTGATAGCTCAAATCCTTTTCCAATAGGCTCCACCACAGCTGCTGGCTTCACACTCAAGCTATTGATAAATAATTTATTAAACCTTTCATAGTGAGAAGTTTCATTGTCGGTATTAATCGCATAGAAAAATCCCTTTTTCTCATCAGGAAAAAGGCAAATATAAGCTCTAAAGCCAAATGTGGTGCCGGGTCGACACATACCTAATACGTTATGGCGATCTCTTTGTGAAAACGCTAAGCCATGGCCAACATTTAGCCCCGCTTGATGGGCTTTAGTGTTTAAAGGCTCGGCAAGCCTATTTATATGCTGAGAATGCACAAACTGCTCACCATTTACCTTTCCATTATTTAATAGCAACATCATAAATTTAGCCATATCTGGCGCGGTAGTGGTGAACTGTCCCGCTGGCCTTAAGTAATTCGCTACCGCAGCTTGGGCGACATTATTTTCATGGTAGCCCATCGCTAATAACGGGTCAGCGTTCTGTCCATGCTGGCTAATAAACGTAAAGCTACTATCGTCCATTCCCAAAGGCGCTAACAGGTTATTGTCGAGAAAATTTTCGTAGCGTTGTTTGGTAACGGCCTCTATCACCATCGCTAGCAAGGTATATCCCATATTGGAATATGCGTATTGTGTTCCGGGCTCCATTCTAACCTTTAACAAATTGTGTTGGCTTGACTTAAAAGCTTCTGCTAGTGGTGTATTAGGCGAAGGTTTAGTGCTTAATAATTGCCACATTCTGATGTCATCTAACCCTGAAGTGTGGTCAAGTAAGTTTTTTACCTTGATTGGCGAACGAGAAGACCAAGCGTTATCAATGTTTACTTCAGGCAGTAATAATTCAATATTAGTGTCTAATGAGAGTTTTTCTTCGAAGATTAAGTGGAGAATACCAATTGCCAAAACTGATTTGGTAACTGAGCCAACATGCATTTTTTGACTTGGCTGCATAGGTTCAAAATTTGAAATATTTGCGTAACCTGCACTACCAATTTCAACACGACCATTTGAAATGGTCGACCAAGATATACCCGTTAAATTTTCTTGTTCGATAACCTTGTTAATTTGATTTTCAATATCCGTATTACTTTTGGCGCTGGTAATATGGCATGAAAATAAAATGAACAGTAAGGGCAATATTTTTTTTAGCATCAATTTCTCAATATAAAAATAGTGTTTTAACGCGATATTAAGCGGCAGATAATAGCGGACTAAAATACAGCTGCCAACTATTATCATCCGTTGAAGAAATTTATTAAGTATTTGTATCTACTAGATTAATGAGTTTATTTTTAATAAGGCGATGCGCTAACTTTTTTCTACTTGACTAGAAATTAAAAATGCCGCCTGCCACAGGCTCAACCCCCTCTCTTTTCACTAGTGCGCCACCCGCACCATAACACTCCATATCTGTTACAAAGGCTTTCATAATAATAATGGTATCTGTAGGATCAGAAATGGTTTCAAAATCTTTTTGAAGTACAAAAGCACTGTTAGGTAAAAAAGTGGATGACGAAGTTGTTGTACAAACGCCTGACGGCGAGAAAGCCTTTGATATAATCACGATAAAGTATCGTACCAAATAACTTGGTACGACGCTTTCGATAAAGTAAAACTAAAGTATTATGTTTTTAAAAAACGCTCTAAACTTTCAATCACTTTGTCTTTGCTTATCGGTTTGGATAGATAATAGTCCATACCCGCCGCTAAACATTTTTCTTGGTCGCCAACCATTGCATTAGCGGTCATTGCTACTATCGGTATGCTAATGTAGCGCTCACCCGCACTGGCTTTTCTTATTTCATCAGTTGCTTGATAGCCATCCATTTCTGGCATTTGGCAATCCATAAAAATAAAGGTATACGGATTCTCTTCCGAACTCCCATTTAATGTTGCAAGCGCCTCAAGGCCGTTACCTGCAATATCGCACGTTAAGCCAAGTTTTTTAAGTACACCTTTTGCTACCATTTGGTTAACGCGATTGTCTTCCACTAACAGAATTTTAGTGTTTTCTGGCCAATTATATGAGTGTTCAGCCGTTGCCTGCGCTTTTTCGTCATGGCCATTCGACACATTGTTTTGCAGTATTGGTTGATCTAAAACGGTAAGTGCTAATGTTAAATCGGCAATACTTGCTGGCTTTGAAAAATAATGATCAACATCAAGTTCAGTTAAGTGTTGCGGGGTAATATTGGCCGACATTGGGGTCATTAATACCACTTTCATTTGTTGATAGTTAGGCTCAGACTTTAAATACGCGAGAATGTTACGATCACTCGTCGCAAATAAATCATAACTAATAATCACTAGATCAAACGCTTGATTGGCTTCTTTTTTCGCTTGGCATAATAACGCAACCTCTTGTTCAGTTGATGCTGATGCGACCGTTAGTTGCCACTGCTGTAATTGGCGTTGAATCACCTCAGCATTTTCTAAGTGGCTATCAATCACTAGTATTTGTGCGTTTTGTGCGGTAGTAATATGAGTATTCGCATTTAATAAAGCGCTGTTGGATACTTTATCTAGTAATATTTTACCGACAAATTGGCTCCCCTCACCCAATTCACTAATTAGCTTAATATCACCTGACATACATTCACATAGCTTTTTAACAATAACTAGCCCTAACCCCGTACCACCATATTCACGTGTTGTTGATGCATCCACTTGGCTAAAAGCAGAAAACAGTTTTTGTTGTTTATCTTTAGCAATACCAATACCCGAATCTTGAACAACAAAAGTAAGTTGCCATTGTGTTGGCGAGTGTTCTGATAGCGCCAATCGTAGAACTATTTCACCTTGCTTGGTAAATTTAATTGCATTGCTCACTAGGTTGGTAAATATTTGACGAATACGATTAGGGTCTCCCTTAACTTCAGCTGGCATAACGTTAACCAAATCTAACACAAGCTCAAGCCCTTTATCTTGTGCTTGTAATGCTAACGCTTTAGCAAAATCGCCTGTCATTTGATGTAAATTGAACTCAATATTTTCTAATTCCAGTTTATCGGCATCTATTTTTGAAAAATCGAGAATATCATTGATCAATTTTAATAGGGAATTGGCACTGCCTGTAGCTATCGACACTCTGTTTTTTTGCTCCGCACTTAATTGAGTATCATTAAGTAAAGACAGCATACCAATAACACCATTCATGGGTGTGCGAATTTCATGGCTCATGCTCGCTAAAAATTCATTTTTTGCGGTTACCGCAGACTCAGCCAGCACTTTTGCAGCCATGAGCTCTTGTTCTTTAGCAACGCTATCAGTTACGTCGTAGCAAGAGCCAATAATTGAAACCGATAATCCTTTGGTATTTTTAATAACAATGGCTGATGCTTTTAAGTGGCGAATTTCGCCATTCGGCCAAATAATTTTGAATTGTTTTTCAAATTTAGTCCCGTGCTTTATCG
>JBMZCX010000090.1:0-8671 GCA_049613795.1 Thalassotalea sp.
GCTTCAGCTCTTGAGTGCATTTGGCTGCAATGCTGCCTACCGTCACAACTAAATTGTTTGGTTTTAGCTGAGTTATAACTACTAGAGCTTGATAAAATTTGAGGTACTCCAATAGGTTCGACAGTAGAAGAGGTATATTGAATATAATATTTATAGGCAAGAGAAACGATTGCC
Source organism: Thalassotalea sp. (assembly GCA_049613795.1). Taxonomy (GTDB): domain Bacteria; phylum Pseudomonadota; class Gammaproteobacteria; order Enterobacterales; family Alteromonadaceae; genus Thalassotalea_B. The sequence continues at coordinate 175 of JBMZCX010000090.1, forward strand.
ATAATAAATAATAGCTTAATAATGGCTATTTTAAAGCGATTATTTTTCGGTTGGTTTTTACGTTTAGAGGAATGTTGTTTATTGGCGGCAACACCTTCAATTCGACAGTTTTTAGCTGCGGTTTTACCATCTTTTTGTTGTTCTGTTTCAAAATAGATGAGATCACCCATTTTAGGTTTTCTACTCATATTTCGTAAGGTTGAAATATGAAGAAAAATATTATTTAACGTTCTGTCACAACGAATAAAACCATACCCTTTACTCTCATTCCATGAGATTAACTCTCCTTTGTTCATCTTACCTTTCATCCTTGAAATAAATGTTACCGTTACACGCTAAATATGCCGCTGCTTCTGCGCGTACATCCCTAGTACTAAAAATATGCTGACAATCGTGGGTATTATATACAAACTTGATACGTTATTTAACTGTTGATTTAATAAACGGGTTAAATAAATTGTTGCTAAGCCATAACCAAAAGCACAAACTAAAACAAACACTAAGCTACGCACAATAAAGTGCTGTTTGCTGATTAACTTTCTTATCGCATTATTAATGTCATTACCAAAAACCACTAATAAAGTCGCGACAATGGCCAGTGCAGTTTGATATTGGTAGGGGCGAAAGTGTTGCCCAAGTTCAATTAACCATTCAGTCATAAGTTATTTTGCTCTTTATTCATAACGGTTAAACAAGGCAACGAGCTCGTCTTCTGTCATCACAGTAACGCCTAAGTCTTGTGCTTTAGTTAATTTGGAGCCTGACTTTTCACCAGCAACAAGAAAGTGGGTTTTGGCTGATACACTGCCTGACACTTTTGCTCCTAAGGCTTGTAATTTAGCTTTAGCATCGTTGCGTCCCATTTGACTTAATGTCCCTGTAAGCACAAAGGTTTGCTCCGCTAACGGTAATTCGTCAACACTTTTTTGTACAATATCAGGCCATGAAAGCAATTGTTCTAGCTGTTCAACCACTTCAAGGTTATGGGGCTGTTTAAAGAAATTAGTGATGTTTTTAGCGACAATAACCCCAACATCATCCACTTTTTGTAATTGTTCTTCGTTTGCGGTTCGAATTGCCGTCAAGGTTAACAAATGCTGAGCAAGGTTATTGGCTGTAGCTTCACCTACTTCACGAATACCTAGCGCATAAATAAATTTAGCTAAGGTGGTACTTTTTGAATTTTCAATTGAGGTAATTAAATTACTCGCTGATTTTTGTCCCATGCGCTCCATGGTGCTAATAGTAAGTTCTGTTAAACCAAAAAGATCTGCGGGGGTTTTAATTAAGCCTTCATCCACCATTTGCTCAACCAATTTGTCACCTAAACCGTCTATATCTAACGCTTTTCGAGATGAAAAATGCTTAATTGCTTCTTTTCGCTGTGCGCCACAAAACAAGCCCCCCGTACAACGTAATACGGCTTCACCTTCAACTTTTATGACCGCAGACTGACACACAGGGCATTCACTCGGGAAAATAACGTCTTGTGCATTGTCAGGGCGCTTCTCTAAAACCACACTAACAATTTGTGGAATTACGTCACCAGCGCGTCGAATAATAACGGTGTCGCCTACTTTTACGCCTAAGCGTTCAATTTCGTCTTGATTATGTAATGTCGCATTACTTACGGTAACGCCACCAACAAATATCGGCTGTAACCGTGCAACAGGGGTAATTGCGCCAGTACGGCCAACTTGAAATTCAACTTCTTGTAATAAAGTAAGTTCTTCTTGCGCTGGAAATTTATATGCCGTTGCCCATCGCGGTGCGCGCGCAACAAAGCCTAGTTGCTGCTGTAAGGCAATATCGTCCACTTTAAATACCGTGCCGTCTATTTCGTAAGAAAGCTGTTCGCGTTGGTTTAATATGTCTTGGTAAAAATCATCAACTAACGCTGAGTTTTCAAGGAGTTTAACTTCTGGGCACATAGGTAAACCTAACGCCTTTAGTTGACATAAGCGCTGGTAGTGCGATGTGGCTAACCATTGTTCGCCCTGCTCTGTACTTTGTTGATGTTCAACATAGCCAAGGCCATAGGCATAAAAGGCTAAATTACGCTTTGCAGTTATTTTTGAGTCAAGCTGACGTAAACTGCCCGCAGCAGCATTACGCGGATTAGCAAAGGTTTTTTCATTTTTAGCGATAGCGGTTTCATTCAGTTTATTAAAGCTCGCTTTGGGCATAAATACTTCACCGCGCACTTCAAGTACGTCTGGGTAGTCATTACCTGATAACGTTAACGGTATCGACTTTATCGTGCGTACATTTTCGGTAATATTTTCACCAACACTGCCATCGCCACGAGTAGCCGCTTGTACAAACACGCCCTTTTCATAACGAATACTCACCGCTAAACCGTCGAGCTTAGGCTCTGCGCAAAATTTTATTGAACTATTAGTTTTTAAGCGATCGCTTATTCGGGTTACAAACGCTTGCCACTCTTGGGCTGAAAACACATTATCAAGTGACAACATTGGCAGTTGATGAGTTACTTGTGTAAAGCTTTTTAATGCTTCACCGCCTACTCGCTGCGATGGAGAGTCAATGGTTTTTAACGCGGGGGTTGCTGTTTCAAGCGCTATTAACTCGCGCATTAAACGGTCGTATTCAACATCAGGCACTGTGGGTTGATCTAATACATAATACTGGTGATTGTATTGATTAAGTAATTGATGCAGTTCAGTGACTCTAACTTGGTTTGAAGATTCAGACATAGTGTATTTTTACTTATTGCTAATAAAGTTAAAGCGCTAATGTGCTTAGCGCTTTATTAATGCTGGTTGGTTTTATTGAGTATATTTCAATACATTTTATGCGTGAGCAATACGGCTTTTTCGCTCAAATTCTCTAATTTTACTAATGTAATGCTGCTCTGTTTGTTTGGTCATTACACTGCGTTTATCGTCGAGCAATTGCCCGTGAAATTCAGCTGATAATTGTTTGGCTGCTGACATCATTTGTTCGAACACTTCAAATGGATCACCAGCATTTGGCAAGGTCATAAATAAGCTAATACCTTGCGTTGAAAAAGTTTCAATTTGGTCAAGATTAAAAGTGCCAGGGTTCATCATATTAGCAAGGCTAAAGGTTACCTTGCCGTTACCTGCATTGTCTTGGTGGCGATGAAAAATATCCATATCGCCAAAACGTAAGCCTAAAGTAAGTAATGTGGGCAATAATGCCGCTCCGCTAATGGTATTTTCTTCAGACATAACTACAGAAACCACAATCACTTCAGGTACTACTTCAATACTTGTTTTTTTCTGTGTTTTTTCGCTCGCAGAAATACGCGGCATGGGTTCATCATCTACAGTAACGTCATCCCCAAAATTAATTTCCATTTGGTTGCGTTTAAGTGTTTCTTTTACCGATTTACGCATTGAACGTTTTTTAGGCTGTGATACTGGTGTTTGATAAACCGATTGAGGCTCAACTACTTCGTCCTCTTTTGCTGTTACTGGCTCAACAACGGGCTCTTGCTCGTCTATTGCTGAAAATGATGTGGTTGCTTGAGCATGTTGTGGCTGCTCGCTGCTAACCTGTGCTGGCGGTGGCGTATCATGCTGCGGTGGCTGTTCGTTAATATCAGACAAGTCACCTAATGTTGGTTCAAGTGTTGGCTGGTCTTTCGAACGTTTCTCTAAATCTTGCGGTAATGGCTCTTCAGCATAGCTTGGCACTGGCGCAGCTTCTTCAGGTATTTCATTTTGATTTAGCGTGGTTTCGCCCACCACTCTTATACGACTTACACCGTCCTGGTCAAAGCCTGAACCGTCAAACCCTCGTTCAATAGGATCAACCTTTTCCCCTTTGGCTTTAAGCTTATAAGGGTTTTTATTTTTTCTAATTGTCCAAAAACCATGAACAAAAATAGCTGCTATTACAATAGCACTGAGAATAATTAATACGTTTCTGAAATTATCTTCCATTACCTAGCCTATTATTATGATATTTTTTGCTACGATACTTCTGCCATAGCGATGGCTTCGTCGATATCAACTGACACTATCCGTGAAACACCTGCTTCAAACATAGTAACCCCTGTTAAATGGCTTGCCATTTCCATCGCAATTTTATTATGACTAATATAAACAAATTGTACGGTTTGGGACATTTCCCTCACTAAATTACAAAATCGCTCAACATTAGCATCATCAAGTGGTGCGTCAACTTCATCTAGCATACAAAAAGGTGCTGGATTTAAACGAAATATTGCAAACACTAATGATAAAGCGGTTAACGCTTTTTCTCCACCAGATAATAAATGAATTGTACTATTTTTTTTACCTGGGGGTCTTGCCATTATTGTCACGCCTGTGTCGAGTAAATCATCCCCCGTAAGAGTTAAATATGCTTGCCCGCCACCAAATACTTTTGGAAACAATTGCTGCAAATCAACATTTACTTGTTCAAACGTGGTTTTAAATTTTTGACGACTTTCACGATCAATTTTTGCTATAGCTGATTCTAACGTTGAAATAGCAAGATTTAAATCCTGATCTTGCTGATCAAGGTAATTTTTACGCGTTAATTGGCTATTATATTCGTCAATTGCTGCTAAATTAATCGCACCTAGCACAGAAATGTCTTTTGCTAACAGAATAAGCTGTGCTTGCCATTGGCTTTCTTTCGCATTTGGAGGAATATTTTGTTTAACAGCTTCAAGTTCTTGTCCCATTTCTGTCATGTGATCTTGTGCATTCTCCGCTTTTAAACGTGCACTTTCATGATCTAGGCTTAACTGGTTAAGCTGCGCTTTGAATTGTTCAAGCTGTTTATGTTGCTGCTGTTGGCTTTGTTCGTTTTGCTCTAGCTTTTGTTCAAAGCTAAGTAATTGCTGATGCCGTGTTTGTATTTTGCTTTCGATTGTAGATTTTTGAGCTAGCCATTGCTGAAGTTGTTGTTCGTCTTCAATAAAAGGCGCTGTTATTTCTTCAAGTAATTGATGATGTGATTGTTGCTCTGCTGATAGCTGAGCAATGCTTTCATGATAGCGCTCTACATTCTGTTGCCCGTACTGATATTGTTGTTTATTTTGTGCTAACGACAATTCAATGGCATGTTTATTTTGCTGTAATGTTTGTAGTGCCTGTTGTAATTGTTGAATGTGAGTTAATAATTGCTGATTCTCTTGTGCTAGCGCAGCTTCGTCATTTGGCAGTTCTTTGATTTCAGTGTGCTTATTTTTATTAGAAGTATTTTGTTGCGTTGAAAAATTTGTATGAAAAAGCGCTAATTGTTGCTGCTCTTTAGCTAATAATGTAGTGAGGGTCGTAAGCTCTTCAGTTAATTTTTCATGCTGTTGTTGTTGTTGCCAAGTTCGCTGCGCTGTTAATGCTTGTTGTTGTTGTTGCTGCGCTAATTGTTGCTGTAAAGCAGTAAGCTCTGCTTTACTACGGTGAAGGTTTTCGCCCGTTTGAGTAGTTGCTGTTGCTTGCTGTGTTTGCGCTATTGATAGCTTTTCAAGCGCACTTTTATGCTGGCTTAATTTATCGTTTAGTTGCGCAAGTTGCTCTTGTTGTTGAAAGTAGCCTTGCTCTGACGACAACTCCCCTTTAAATAAAAAATGATGCCCTAACCAAGTACCATCAGCACATATCACACTTTGTTGTGCATTAAGGCTTGGTAAAATTTGTTGAGCGTTATTATAGTCTTCGGCTAAAAACACATTATTAAGTACAGCATTTACAATTGATATTTCATTATATGTTGCGTTTTTTTTCATCGATACTTTACTTGCTAAAGTGTCTTTAAGCGCCTGACTTGTCGATGTTGGTAATGGTTTAACTAAACGGATAATACTTGGGGTGCTCGTATGAGTAGTATCTGGCCATTGCGTTTGCGTTATTACATCAGCCTTTAATGTCTCGGCTAGCACTATTTCAATCGCTTTCTCCCAACCTGATACAACCGTAATCGTGTCGTTAAAATGGGTAATCGCTTTATGTTGCGATGTTAGCCACTTTTTCTGCAATGTTTGCCAATGTTGTTGCTGGCTTTGCTGAGAGCTAATATCGCTAATACGCTGTGCTATTGCGTTAATTTCCCCTTGTAATTGGCCATAGTTAACACTTGCTTGGTTCGTTGCTTGAGCTAGCTCAGTAAGTGTTTGCTGATGCTGAGTGATCTGTGCAAGCAAAGTATGCTCTGCGGTTTTTAATGACGCTATATCGTGCTTATCATTTAATATTTCGTCACTACTATTGTCATTATTCGCCTGCTGAAGTTCACTTAATTGCGTATTAATAGCCGCTATTTGTTCAGTTAAATGTTCAATACGAGATTCGTGCTGCTGTAATTTTTTATTGTCGGCTATATGTTGTAAACGATTCGCTTGCTGCGCCTGTAGCTGTGCCTGCCATGCGCTTTGCACTTGTTGTTGCTGCTGAGTTTTAGCGGTTAATGTTTGCTGTTTTTCTTGTATCTCATTCGTTAACTCAATTAGTGCAGGTTGGTTTTGGTCAAGCTGTTCACGATATTGACTAAGGTTATTTTTAGCCGTGAGTAAGGCATTTTCTGCATGTTTTAATTGCTGCTGACCAAGCGTTTGGTCAGTTTTTATTTTTTGTTGCTGCTGCTTAAAGTGTTTAATGCGTTGCTCTGCCGCTGCTACTTTTTGCGCCAGTTGAAGTTTTTGTTGTTGCTCGGCTTGTAGCTGCTCATTCACCAACTTTACCTGCTGCTTAGTGGCAACAAGTTCAAAGCTTTGGTCTTGCTGTTGCAGCTCTTGCTGTTCAACTTTTTTAGCCACTTGCTGATATTTCGTGTGAATTTCTTGGCGTTGTTGGTTGAATTTTTGCCATTTTAAAAATGAAAGTTCTGCTTTATATTTACGCTCTTGTGTTTTTAGCGTTTTAAAGCGTGTTGCAGCTTCAGCTTGTTGATGTAAGTGCTCTATTTGTTGCCCTAATTCAAAACGAATGTCTGTGAGTCGCTCTAGGTTTTCTCGGGTGTGACGAATACGATTTTCAGTGTCTTTGCGACGTTCTTTGTATTTAGAAATACCTGCAGCTTCTTCAATAAAAACACGAAGCTCTTGCGGTTTAGATTCTATTAATCGAGAAATAGTACCTTGTTCAATAATGGCATAACTTCTTGGGCCAAGGCCTGTGCCTAAAAATATATCGGTAATATCACGTCGACGACATTTACTACCATTTAAATAGTAGGTATTTTGGCTGTCGCGATTTACTACTCGGCGAATAGACACTTCGTTGCGATCCGCCATGCTGTCTTTTAAGCGCCCTTCTATATTATCAAAAACAAGTTCAACACTGGCTTGCCCTACAGGTTTACGCGTATTGGCACCATTAAAAATAACGTCGGTCATGGCATCACCACGCAAATTTTTTGCCGAGCTTTCACCAAGTACCCAACGCACCGCATCAATAATATTCGATTTGCCACAACCATTGGGCCCAACAATCGCCGTCATGTCGTGTTCAAACGGCACTTTTGTTTGATCAACGAATGACTTAAAACCTGCTAATTTAATATGCTTTAGTCGCATAAAGTTGAATAGCTCTCGCATTTATTAATGGTTAGGAAGGATTGGCTACTCTAGCAAAAATATTATCGTTTTGTAACAACTAGCCGCTGTTCAATAGCAGCTAATGTTTTATAATGTGTCAAAAATAAACATATTGAGGAAACAACACACAATGCTGGCAAATAGTGGCGCAGGGTATTTTATAAAAGGCTTTGAATTAATACGAATGAAAGGGATACGACGCTTTGTTTTTATCCCTTTACTGATTAATTTAGTACTATTTTCTGTGGCTTTTTATTACCTTTTTTTACAACTACAAACCTATATGGGCATTATTGAAGCATGGCTGCCAGAATGGATGTCGTGGTTAAGTACCGTATTGTGGCCTATTGCTGTTCTGTTTATTTTAGTGATGTTTTCATTTGTTTTCAGTTCTATTATGAATTGGATAGCCGCGCCATTTAATGGCTTATTGTCTGAAAAAATGGAGGCACTGCTCACCAATGAACAAGCGCCTTCTGGTAATGCGTTTGAAGTGGTGAAAGATATTCCACGCACGCTAAGTAGAGAATGGTGCAAATTACGTTATTACTTACCAAGAGCCATTGGTTTTTTCTTACTTTACTGGATATTGCCTGTTATTGGACAAGTACTCTGGTTTTTATTTTTAGCGTGGATGATGGCGGTTCAATATAAAGATTACCCCTTTGACAATCACAAAGTTAATTTTGATGTAATGCGCCGCGCCTTACAAGAGCGTAAAGGCTTAAGTTATAGCTTTGGTATAACCACGGCATTATTTTCGATGATCCCTATTATTAATTTAGTGGTAATGCCTGTTGCCATATGTGGTGCAACCGCATTATGGGTTGACCATTATCGTAAAGACTTTAAAGGCTATCCATAAGTTGAAATTAGAAGTTATTATTTCTATCAATTGTAGGTCGGCATTTATGCCGTCAAATATCTATTATTAGAGAATAAAGCTAGCTGATGGGCTAAAGC
>JBMZCX010000091.1:0-8554 GCA_049613795.1 Thalassotalea sp.
TTTTTACTGTCGCCAGCAAACCACTTTTGTACGTAAATACTACCAATAACTGGCGGCATACCGTCTTCTGGCACTTCTTTAAACCGAACACTATTTTTATTGTGTTTTTCAAGCTCAAATTTTACTTTTTTTTCTGACATTTTATTACTCTGTTCATCTACGCTAAAGCCAACAACTTTAACAATAAAAAAGCAGCCAAAATTAGCTGCTTAGTATACTTAATTGACCAATAACTCTTTATTCAACCGTAACAGATTTAGCCAAGTTACGTGGTTGGTCAACATCGGTGCCTTTAATTATAGCAACGTAGTATGAGAGTAGTTGTAGCGGCAAGGTGTAAACAATGGGCGCTATTATATCGTCGCAATGCGGTACGTTTATTACTTTCATGGTGTCGTCGCTTTCAAACTTAGCGTTGTTGTCGGCAAACACATACATTAAGCCGCCACGTGCGCGAACTTCTTCTACGTTTGATTTTAATTTTTCAATTAAGTCGTTTTGAGGCGCTACTACTATTACGGGCATTTCAGCATCAATTAACGCTAGTGGGCCATGTTTTAATTCGCCTGCAGCATAAGCTTCAGCGTGAATATATGAAATTTCTTTTAGCTTTAATGCACCTTCCATTGCTATTGGGTATTGATCTCCTCGACCTAAGAATAAGGCATGATTTTTATCGGCAAAGTCTTCAGCTAGGTCTTCAATTGAGTCTGCTAATGCGAGTACTTCATCTAGTTTATTCGGTAAGGTCATAAGCGACTGTGCAATCTCTTGTTGCAGTTGTTCACTCATTCCGTGATGTTGGCCTATTGCTAAGCTCATCATTAATAAACCCACTAATTGAGTAGTAAATGCTTTAGTTGATGCAACGCCAATTTCTGCGCCTGCTTTGGTCATAAAGGCTAAGTCTGACTCACGCACTAAAGACGAACCGGGTACGTTACAAATGGTTAAACTTGCGCGGTAACCGAGTTCTTTAGCTAAACGTAATGCGGCTAATGTGTCTGCCGTTTCGCCTGATTGAGAGATAGTAACGATCATCGCATTTTTAGGCACATGAGATTTTCGGTACCTAAATTCACTGGCAATTTCAATATTACATGACACACCTGCCATAGCTTCTAGCCAATAACGTGCAACCATACCTGAATGATAACTGGTACCACAGGCAATAATTTGTACATGTTCTATTTCTTTGAAAATGTTGTCGGCACCGTCACCAAAGGTATTTATATCAAGCGTATTACCAATTAATCGACCTTCGAGTGTATTACGAATAGCGGTTGGCTGTTCATACGTTTCTTTTAACATGTAGTGGCGGTATTCGCCTTTGTCGCCACTGTCTTGGCTAACTTCATGTTCTTTTGCGTCGCGTGTTACTGCTTCACCATTTTCAGCATAAATATTAACTTCAAATCGAGTAACTTCTGCAACGTCGCCTTCTTCAAGAAATGCAAATTTACGCGTTACCGGTAAAAGCGCCATCATATCTGACGCAATAAAGTTTTCACCTAGGCCATAGCCTATTACTAACGGGCTGCCCGAACGCGCTACAATAATTCGGCCACTATCTGTGCTATCCATTACAACTGTACCGTAGGCACCATCAAGTTGTTTAACGCTCGTTTGTACTGCGGCTAAAAGAGTATCAGCATTTTTTAATTCATGATGAACGAGGTGCGCAATAACTTCAGTATCTGTTTCTGAACAAAATTGATAGCCTAGCGCTTGTAATTTTTCTCTAAGTTCTTGATGGTTCTCAATAATACCATTGTGAACTACCGCTATATTATCGCTTGAAATATGCGGATGAGCATTAATTTCGCTTGGCGCACCATGTGTTGCCCAACGCGTATGCGCAATGCCTGTGCCACCCGATAATGGTTGGCTAATTAGTGCATCGGCTAATTCTTTTACTTTACCTAAACGGCGTGCGCGTTGCAGTTGTTTGTCGTTATCTATTATTGCTACGCCAGCAGAGTCATAACCACGATATTCTAATCGCTTTAAGCCTTCTACTAATATATCCGCCACGTCACGTTGTGCTACTGCACCTACTATTCCACACATATTTTTATCCTTATTTAGCACACACTAAATTTACGCCTTGCGCGATTAATTTTTGTTTAATTTCAACAGGCAAGTCATCATCTGTTATTAACGTATGTACTTGCGCCCATGGAATTTCTAAATTGGGTATTTTTCGATTAAATTTATCTGACTCGATCATCACAATCACTTCACGAGATACTGCCGCCATTACCTGACTAAGCCCTAAAAGCTCATTAAAAGTGGTTGTGCCGCGTTCAATATCAATACCGTCAGCACCAATAAATAATTGATCAAAGTCATAAGAGCGTAATACACTTTCTGCTACTTTACCTTGAAACGATTCTGAATGAGGGTCCCAAGTACCACCGGTCATCAATAATGTGGGCTCATCTTCTAGTGCATGAATATCTGAAGCTATGGCAAGTGAGTTTGTCATTACCACTAAGCCGTCTTTTTTACCAATTTCTTTGACTAACGCCGAGGTAGTGCTGCCACTATCAATAATGATGCGATTGTGATCACGAATAAAGCTTGCTGCTTTTTTCGCAATAGAAATCTTTCGTTTCGAAACTTTTTCAGTTTTAGGCTCTATTAGTTCACTAGGTAAAGGAACGGCACCACCGTATCTTCTTAGCAATAGTCCGCTATTTTCTAATGCTGCCAGATCTTTTCGAATAGTAACTTCTGAGGTATCAAACTTTTTTGCCAGTTGATCAACACTTACTTCACCTTGCTGATTAAGTTCAGCCATAATAATATGGCGGCGCTGCTGGGTATTTCTTTTTGACATAACTTTCGATTCACCACTTTAAATTTCAAAACGAAAGTTATTATATGTTTTCTACTAATTTAATCAATAATTTATTTCTTATTAGGTATGAACATTCTGTTATGTGAATGAAGCTTTGCTTATTCAATAAAAAAAGCGCCATAAAGGCGCTTTCAATTAATTATTTCCAACAGTACTATTTTTTCTTTGTGGGCCGTTGCCAGCCTGAAATGTTACGTTGCTTTCCTCGCGCTACTGATAATTCATCTTTTTCTACATTTTTAGCAATAACCGAGCCTGCGCCAATAGTTGCACCTTTCCCAACAACAACAGGGGCAACTAATGAGCTATTTGAACCAATAAAAGCATTATCATCAATCATGGTTTGCGATTTGTTAACACCGTCGTAGTTACAGGTAATAGTACCTGCACCAATATTAACGTTTTTGCCAATAGTAGTATCACCTAAATAGGTTAAGTGACCCGATTTACTGCCTTCGCCAAGCACTGACTTTTTCATTTCAACAAAATTGCCAATATGAGAGTCTTTATTCATGATGCTGTCTGGACGTATACGCGCAAATGGCCCAACAGAGCAGTCATCACCAATTACTGCACCTTCAATAATGGTATTAGGCTTAATCGTCGCGTTTTCACCGATAGTACAGTCTTTTAATATGCAATTAGCACCAATACTCACGTTATTCGCTAGTACTACCTCGCCCTCAAATATGCAGTTAATATCAATTTGTACTTCTTGGCCCACTAATATTTTACCGCGAATATCAATACGGTTTGGGTCACGTAAACTTGCGCCATTTATCATTAATGCTTCTGCTTCACGCAATTGAAATGCGCGCTCTAATGCCGCCAGCTGTACGCGGTTATTAGCACCTTCTACTTCAATTTCAGAGTCTGGATGTGCCGTGGCAATAACTTTTCCTTCACTGTGGCACGCCGCAATAATATCGGTTAAGTAATATTCGCCTTGCGCATTGTCGTTTGATAAATTAGACAACCATGTTTTTAAGTCTTTGCCATTGGCATATAAAATACCGGTATTTACTTCAGCTATTTTATGTTGCTCTGGCGTTGCGTCTTTATGTTCAACAATTCCAACAACCTCATTATTGTTTCGTACAATACGGCCATAGCCAGTAGGGTCGGTTAATTCAACCGTTAATAACGACATGCCATTCGCTGGTTTAGCGGCAAGTAAACGCTCAAGTGTTGATACTTGTGTTAATGGCACATCACCATATAGTACTAAGACATTCTCATCGTCTTTAAGAAAAGGCGCTGCCATATTAACCGCATGACCTGTCCCTAATTGCTCTTTTTGCTCAACAAAGGTTAAGTCGTCACCTGAAATTGACGCTTTTAAAACATCTCCACCAAAGCCATAAACAACATAAATGTTTTCAGCGTTAAGCACTCTTGCTGCATCTATTACGTGTTCAACCATAGGTTTGTCTGCAATAGGGTGAAGCACTTTAGGAAGAGAAGAACGCATGCGGGTACCTTTACCTGCAGCAAGAATAACAACTGATAGACTCATGATTTATCCATTAATAATGACAATACGTTATTGTAACGAGCAAAGCGCCATGCTTTCAATAGCACCTTGCCTCATTATACGATTATTCTACCAATCAAGCCGAATGTCCCAGTTGTCTATTCGGTGTTCTGGCTTAAGTGGCGCCACTGACTCATCAATTTTTTTATGAACATTTTTGGTTGGTTGAATCGTTGCATCGCGCCCATAAATAAAGCTTTGTGTTCGCACTATTTGGGTATACGCTTTGTTTAACGCATACGCTCTTTCTTTAGATGGAGTAATAAGTGAAAAGACATCGGCATTTTTAACTTTTTCTTGATCGACCGTTCCGTCACTTTTATACCATTTAGCCAACATTTCACTGTTTTCTCTAAACTCATTACCGCCACCATTTGATTTTAAGTACTGTAAAATTTCACCAATAGATTGTCCTTTCGAGGGTGCGTCTTTCATTCCTTTTAAATTGACATAGCCCCAACCAGCCTTACCAGTAACTTTGCGCGGAAAAGAAAAGGTTTGATCAATAGTCGTACCAATAGCCGAGTGACAGCCCATACAAAACATCGATTCTTCGTGTGACTGCGCTCTTAATTCACCATTATAATCTTCAATAAACCCTTGAACTAACCAGCCAAATTTATTGTTAAAGCCTTTATCATCAACTTTATTAAAGTGTGGCAATTGTTCATCTAGTTTTTCTTTGCGCTCTCTACGATAACTAGTATCAATATCGCCTTCGCTCATCAATTTAGTTTTTGCCATATAACGTAATTCTTTCATACGTTTAGGTATTGTTGTTTCACCATTTTCGTCAACGCCAACATAGCGCACAGAATGCATAATTTCGGCATTTAAAGGATATTGTTGCTGTGGCACTTTGATATGTTTTGCATCGCCAATAAAGTGAGAACGCAGCTGTAACAATTCAACTTGTTGAGTAAGTTGCCCATCTTGGTTTATATCTGCATTCAATTGCTGCTCATTCGCAGGAAATATATCTATTGCAGATAGTGCTTTAATCGACATTTCAACTAACGATAAATTAATAAGATATACATTCTCGTTGAACACACCATTTAGCTCTCTAAATGCTTTAGGTAAACGAATTAACACATCGTCAGTCGAACCATTGGTTGGCCAAAAGGTGCCAGGAAATGGTTTATAATTAAAAGCAACCCAACCACTACCGTCTTTGGCTATACCTTTACCATTAAACGCTTTATCTGCATTTTGGTAATCTTTTAAATCAGGAACAAAACCTTGCCAATCACTTTTTGTTAGCTTATTTGCTAACCCGCTGTAATTGTCTTGATTAATATAAGCAGCTATTTGTTCGTCACTTATTTTTTCAACCCATGCTGTACGGTTAACAAATAAATTTTTCCATGCATTAGTTTCCCCTTCATCAGAGAATGTATACAGCCCTTGGTTGTCACCGTCGTTACGGCGGTTATTACGATATTCGTTATTATCTTTGGCGTAATAATTTTGATGACAGGTATAGCAAGGATTATTAACATTTTCTGTTTTGGTATAACACTGGGGAGGAATAGGCGCTTCTTCGTTAAGTGCTCCCTCTAATAAAAGGCTAACTCTTTCGTTAACATTAACCTCGGGGAGCATCGCTACCCTATTAACTTTTTCATCACCTTGAACCGCTTTACCGACAAGCGCAACACTTAAACCAAATACAAATACACACACCACTACAATTGTTATTTTTTTCATAAAGCCCTCTCAAAAATTAGGCCTAAATATACGGTACAAATATGACAGTTATTTGAAATGCTTTGGTAGTACTTTTGTCTCATTTAGTTCATCTAACAGTCATCAAATTTACTTCTTGTTGTCATTTTTTCTTACTAACTTACTGCCAGCAAATAATAAACTTAAAGGGTTAACCATGTTTACAGTAAAAAAAACAAAAATAGCATCGATTATTGGCGTAATTTTAAGTGCCACACTACTTACCGCTTGTAACGGTGACGACGGCAAAGACGGAATAAATGGCACCAATGGCGTAGATGGAATTAACGGTGTTGATGGTACAAATGGTACCGACGGCACTAACGGAACGAATGGCACAAACGGTAATGACGGCACCAATGGAGTAAACTCAACGCCTGCTAAACTTACCCGTGTAGCTACTGTACCTGTTGGCGCTGAAATTACAGGGATGTTCTTAACCGATAACGATGAGTTATTCTTTAATGTGCAGCATCCTGCTGATTTAGATGGTAATGATACGCCTGCACAAGTCGGGGTTGTAACAGGATTAGATTGGAGTACATTAGACCCGCTTACTGCTAGCATTTCAGTACCTGCAACCGACATTGAAAAACTTGCTGTTCGTTTAGTCGCAGGTAACTACCAAGTGGTAGGTAATGCTGGTGATACCTTTAATGGGCAATTACCACACGGCTTAGGCTCTATTTCCACAGCCGATGAAGCAACTAAAATTAAACAATCTCAAGATCCAGATTTTAATGCCTTTGTCCCTTCATCAGCCGATGGTAGCACTGGTTACCTATTTACTGCTTGGGAAGATCGCCCTGGTGCAATGAGCAGAATGGAATTAACAAAAGAAGATTCTGGCTCTTGGACAGTTGGGCAGATTGATAATGTTGATTTTTCTGATGTGTTAGGCACATTAATTAATTGTTTTGGCACATTATCTCCTTGGAATACTCCACTAACTTCTGAAGAGAACTACGAAGCAGATAATACCAGCCAGTGGAATAACGAAAACTATGTTAGCGGCTATCCAAGCTACCCAGATGTTAAAAATTTACAAACTTACCTTGGTAGCCAAAATTTACCTAACCCATACGATTACGGCTATATTGTCGAAATAACGGCACCGTTATCTGAAAGCCCAACACCTGTTAAGCACTATACTTTAGGCCGTGTAGCTCACGAAAATTCTGTGGTAATGCCCGATTGGAAAACTGTTTACACAACCGATGATGGATCGAATAAAGGGTTTTATAAATTTGTTGCTGAAAATGCTGGCGACTTAAGCGCTGGCACATTATACGCGGCGAAATTAACGCAAGATGCCACTAGCGACCCTGCCAAGGCAGGTTTTAACATCCAATGGATTGAGCTTGGCACGAGTAACAATACTGAAATTAAAACATGGATAAATTCATACAATGGCATCAGTGAAACCGATTATATTGACGGCGAAACAAGCTATATAAAGCAAGCAGAAATCGACGATTGGGCAACCAATGGTACAGGGGATGATCGCTATGCCTTTATTGAAACATTAAGAGCAGCAAAAGCTAAAGGCGCAACAACTGAGTTTCGAAAAATGGAAGGCGTTGTAATTAACTACGGCGGCGCAGCGAGCAATACAATACCTTATATGTATGTTGCCATGTCTGAAGTAGGTAAAGGTATGGTCGATACGGAAGGTGATATTCAACTTGATTCATCAGCAAAATGTGGTGCAGTTTACCGCTTTGGCTTAGACAGTCAGTTTAATGTGTCACGTATGGAGCCAGTTGTTGTCGGCGGGGCTTATACTAGTGCTGGCGATGACCAAGGGAATAGATGTGATGTTAATGGAATTTCAAACCCTGATAACCTCGCAGTAATGGATGACGGTAGAGTACTAATTGGTGAAGACACCAGCAAACACGTTAATAATGCGTTATGGATTTATAACCCTAAGGGTGAATAACTTCACGCTAACGCACTACATTAGTTATTAATGGATAAAAGCCGATGTAATATCGGCTTTTTATTACCAAATATTTAACATATAAAAAAAGCGACGTTATCAATTGATAATGTCGCTTTTTTGATCACTAAAACTTAAGTAACTATTAGAATAACTTGTTATTTTTTGCTGGTTGCCTGAATAACACGTAATTGCGCTACTGCGCGTGCTAATTCGGCTGCTGCTTCAGCGTAGTTAACATCGTCGCCGTGAGCATTCATTTGCTCTTCTGCGCGTTGTTTAGCTGCTTCAGCTGCTTGTTCATCTAAATCACCGCCACGTACCGCAATATCTGCTAATACAGTAACGTGATTAGGTTGAACTTCAAGCATACCGCCAGAAAGGTAAATAACTTCTTCAGCACCACCTTTCTTAACAATTCTAGCCATACCCGGTTTTAGTGAGGTCAGCAAAGGTGCGTGACCAGGCATAATACCTAATTCACCTT
>JBMZCX010000092.1:0-8550 GCA_049613795.1 Thalassotalea sp.
TTTACTCAAATAACCTTAGATCAACTTCGTAATTTTAGCCGTTTAACGGCTAATGACGGCCGAGATGGTAATGATTGCTGTGAAATAACACCTGTTGGCTTACAAAACGATGTGATGAATTTACCTGCGGGTAAAAATACCATTACTTGGCGCACGCAAGATACCGCTGGCAATGTATCAACGGCTGAGCAAGTGATTAATATTTACCCATTAGTGAATGTTGAATTACAACAATTTACGGCTGAAGGTAATAATATTCGTATACCTGTATTTTTGTCAGGCAACGCGCCACATTATCCTGTGGTTATTCCGTTTGAAATAACGGGAACAGTTGATAGCTTAGATTATTCAGTTGATAGTGCTGCGGTAACCATTAACTCAGGTACAGAAGGCTTTATTGACGTATTTATAAAACAAGACTTTCAAACTGAAGCTGATGAAGAGCTTGTATTTACCCTTGATAATAATGTGAATTTAGGTGCTCAACGTGTTCATACTGTTACCATTAGTGACCAAAATGTAACGCCAACCGTTGATATTAGTATTGTTCAGCAACAACAAGTAACGACGATTGCTAAAGACAATGGCGAAGTGATGATCACATTAACCATTAACGACGCGAATATTACCGACCAACACTTAATTAGTTGGAATATTCCTGAATATGCTAATGCTGACATTAGTGCTAACCAGTTTAATGTTCATATACCAGCAGCTGATATTACATTACCAGAAGCAGATAAAGGCTTATTATCACTGTCAGTAACGGTAACTGACAATGGCAGTGGTGAGCTTTCGCAAACGGTTAACTTGGCAATACCCGTTGTTGATAGTTATGCGCGTTTATCAACCACAGATACCGATAATGACGGGATTACAGATAACTTAGAGGGTTTTGTTGATGCCGATAAAGACGGCATACCTGATTTTATGGACAAGTCAAACTTAGGTTATATTCAACAACTCCATGTAAATTCATCGTTAACTAAGCTAATGGAAACAGAGCCCGGCTTAAAAATAACGCTAGGGAAATATGCAAAATTGCAATTGTCTGACGGTGTGCAATTAACCACGCAAGAAATTAATAATACGCAGTTGGTTGCGGGTGATGAATTAACGCATCAAAGTGAATATTTTGATTTTGAAATTCATAATATTAAACCTTTTGGCCGATCTGTTGCTTTTATCTTGCCGTTAGTTGATGGTATTCCGCAATTTGCCACCTACCGTAAATTTAGCCAAGTAAATGGTTGGCAAAGCTTTATTGAAGATGCTCAAAATACGATTGCTTCGGCTGCGCAGATTGTAGGCGTTTGCCCGCCATTAACCAGTAACTTATATCGTTCTGGCTTAAATGCGGGTGATCATTGTGTGTTAATTAACATAGAAGATGGTGGCGTAAACGACGCTGATGGCATTGCCAACGGTATTGTTGAAGACCCGGGTGTTATTGCGATAATTCCTAATGTTGAAATTGCCAAGAAAACAGATCCTGAAACTGAAAGTAGTGGGGGAAGTGTTAGTCTGTTCATGTTGTTGTCATTGGCCTTGATACGTTTACGAAAGCGCTTTTATTTACTGTAATCGTGCTGGCGGTAATGGTTAGCATGTAAAATTTCTTAAGTATAAGGCAGTAAAATAATAACTATTTTGCTGCCTTTTTACCTTCTGGTGTTTCACTTGGTGTGCGTTGCCGTGTAAAATAGCGCAATATTCCATTAGTTAATTTTTTATTATATGTTCGAACTTAAATACCAAACACCACCACAATGGGCTGAAGCAGTATTAGCTGATTTTGACGCTTTTTTACAAGATCATGCTGCGGCTGAAAAAAAAGCATCTGGCATGGCTGTTTCTATGCTCTCTCATTATCCTGATAGAAAAACGCTAGTGCGTGCAATGACCGACTTAGCGATAGAAGAGCTTATTCATTTCAAGCAAGTGATTAAGCTAATGCAGGCAAGAGATATTCAGCTGGCAAACGATGCTAAAGATACTTACATCAAAGAAATAAGAACCTTGTTTAGACACGGACAAGAAGTATTTTTTTTAGACCGTTTATTAGTGGCTGGCGTTATTGAAGCACGCGGACATGAACGTTTTGCCTTAGTCGCTGAAGCATTACCTGCGGGTAAAGAGAAAGACTTTTATCATACCATTGCTAAATCTGAAGAAAAGCATAAAAACCTTTTTGTAGAGCTTGCCTTAGAGTACTTCAACAAAGACGAAGTGTATCAACGATTAGAAGAGTTATTAGTTGCAGAAGCTGAAATTTGCGCAAAACTTCCTTTCAGAGCCGCATTACATTAATTGCTTATTTTCATTTTGAATTTTTCGGGTTAGCGTCTACTGATGAAAAATATTAATAAATATTTAACCCATTATGCAGAGCCTTGTATAAAGGCGCTAGACCACTTTCCTACCGACATTATGTTTACCCATAGTGTCGTTATTCCCGCGTATAAAGAAAGCGTTCATTTTGTTGAGCGTTATATTAACTCGGTATTGGCTGAGCAACCGTCGTTAATGGTATTGGTGATTAATCAACCCGATTATGACGCCAATGTTCAGCCTCAACAAAGCTTATTTAATAACGTTTGTGCGTTAGGAGAGTTACGTTGGGCACATGGCGCTTATACGTTAATTACGATTAATAATAGCCAAGCGAGCGTGCTTATTATTGATAGTTACAGTTACGCGTTACCAGAAAGGCAAGGTGTTGGTCTTGCCCGTAAGCAAGGTGTAGACAGTGCTTTAGCGTTAATTGCGAATAAAAATATACAGTCAGAGTGGATTTGCTCAACCGATGCCGATGCTACCTTGCCCGACAGTTATTTTGAGGCTTTATCAACACTTAATTCAGATGATATTGGTGCGTGTTTTAATTTCTATCACCAATGCGAAGACGTTGAAGTTCATCAAGCGAATGCATTATACGAACAAGCACTTCGTTATTATGTTGACGGATTAAGCTATGCAGGGTCGCATTATAATTATTTTACTATTGGCAGTATTTTATCGTTTACAGCAAAAGCTTATGCCAATGTAAGGGGCTTTCCTAAACGTAGCGCGGGTGAAGATTTTTATTTATTGAACAAACTAGCCAAATTAGGCGACGTTGCGTATTTGAAAGATCATACCGTTAAATTAACGGCACGACGCTCTGATCGTGTGCCCTTTGGCACGGGGCCCGCCGTTAATCGCATTATTGAATTACAGCACCAGCAGCAAGCGTATTGTTATTATCACCCCCAAGTATTTGTTTTACTAAAAGAAGTGCTTACAGCATTTACTTCGGTAGTCGATTATTTGAATAACATTGAACCTTGGTTAGCTAAGTTATCGCCACACGCAAAAAGTAGTTTATTGTCGCTTGGTTTTAATGACTTTATTGCTAAACAGCACAGCCAACAGAGCGCTCAACAGAAAAAATTGGTGGAGGTTAAACAAGCTAACACACAATTTAACAAGCAACTCATCGTATGGTTTGACGCCTTTAAAACACTTAAATTTATACACTTTGCTAAAGCCAATTATTGGCCTGATATACCGCTAGCGCAAGCAATAGCACAAGCGCCATTTATAATGGTCAGGCACTAATAACTAAACCTTAGGCGCTAGCGCTTATTACCTCGTATCTACAATCTCATCTCTTCTTTCTCTACTAAAAAATTAAAACAGTTATTGTATTTTACTTGTTGTTGATAAATACTTGACTAGTCAAGTATATTAACTTTTTAACAAAAGAAAAAGAGGAATGAAATGGAAAACATAACCAAAGAAATGTCGTTCATCATTAATATGTGGAGCGTTAATTCATTAATATCTAAAAAGTTAGACGCTAGTTTAGGATCAGTTCATGGTATTGGGTTAACTGAATACATGGTGTTATTTCACCTAAACAATAGCCATAACAAGTCGATGAGACGGATTGACTTAGCCAGCAGTATTGGCTTAACCGCTTCAGGCATTACACGCATAGTGTCGCCAATGGAAAAAATAGGATTAGTGATGAAAGAGCAGAACCCAAGAGATGCGCGGGTGAGTTTAGTTAAAATTACTGCCAGTGGTGAAGAAATTTTAAGCGATTCAATGTTAAGTATTGAACAAAGCACAAAACGATTACTCAGTGATGTTGGCGATATTGATTTAACCCATGCGCTATCGGCCTTTAAATCAATAGGAAAAGATCTATATGTTTAATTCGTACGAAATCTGTACTCAAAAGTTCAACGTGTTCTAGTCTTTAGCTCGCCTTAACCAAATAAAATAAACAGTCTTCTTGTGCTGCCTTTTTATTTGCCGTTGCCATAAATATTTTAATATTGGTTGTACAAACTAATTGATTGTCGCGCAGGGCAAAATAATCGCTTAATACATCTTCATCGACATCGTTCAATAGCGTTAAGTTACTTAGCCCTTGTTCGTCTACCCAGCCTAGCATCTGATCTTTTCTCGCATGACCAAAATTAAACTGTTCTATGGCAGCCTTTAATGTAACACCTTCATATCCCTCATCATGTTCACTGTATGAAAGTTCAATATTTGACTTAAGCTGTAGGCGTATTGGCTTCGAGATAATTTCAACGGGGGTTTTTTGATTATAATGATATATACAAGGGCACTCAGACAGCTGACTGATCCCTTGAAAAGCGGTTTCATGTGCTTGTTCGTCGGTTGAACTACCGCATTCAATGGTAACCATAGGGCAGTGAAAATTTGTTTCCATTAACGCACCTATTTTCAACCCTGAAAGAATAATGGTGTCACAAAATAAAGAAGTTAATGAAAGTACTTCAGGGGTAATTATAGTGCTTACGGCAAATGCAGGCCCAGAGCCTGGTGTATTATGGAGATCGATCACACATTCGGGGTTAACATTGGCAATAGCGTTTTTTAATAAGTTTGCGCGTTGGTAATATTCTGTTGTTTTATTACTATTAAAGCAACGGTTAATATCTAACCCGTCAGGGTAGTAACGATGAGTTAACAAAGGTGATCGGCAAGCGGCTTCTACAGAACAAATAATAATCCGAATATTTGTTTCAGGTACAGGCAAGCGGCTTCCACATGTTAACCAGCGGTGAAGTGCAATTAACCCTGAGGGCTCATTACCATGCAGTAAAGTCGTAATTACACGGCATTTACTTTTATTTTTCCCCGTTATATCAATAATAGTCGGGCCACTTAACGAAAGTAAAAACTGTTGATAATCAGCCTTAAGGGTGATCTCATTTGGGTCGGTTAAGTAAGTTACTTCACTAAAATCTATGTCCATACGTTAAGTGTCATTTGGTTAATCTTGTATTAGCATGTCATACTCTGGTGAGCTACGGTGTTGATTGAGGTCAAAAAAAAGAACTTTATTTCAATTACTTTCGTAATGCTGTAATAATGTTGAAAAGTAAGGTAAATGTATGAATGAGCTGGTTAATTCGGTAATAGACCAAATAGAAAAAATTGTTATTGGTAAAGAAACGCAAGTAAAATTAGCGATAGCGTCTATTTTTGCCAAAGGGCACTTATTAATTGAAGATTTGCCTGGCATGGGAAAAACGACCTTAGCGCACGCTTTAGCTGCCACTCTTAATTTAAGCTACCAACGAGTGCAATTTACCAGTGATTTACTGCCAGCAGATGTTATTGGGGTGTCAATTTTCGACAGTCAAACGCAAAGCTTTAAGCTACATCAAGGGCCTATTTTTAATCAATTAGTGTTAGCGGATGAAATTAATCGTGCTAGTCCTAAAACGCAAAGCGCACTTCTTGAAGCAATGGAAGAAAACCGCGTGAGTATTGACGGAAAAACCTATCAATTACCTCAGCCATTTTTTGTTATTGCTACTCAAAACCCGCAATTTCATTCGGGTACTTATTCGTTGCCAGAATCACAGCTTGATCGTTTTATGATGCGAATTTCTTTAGGCTTTCCAAATGTAGAGGCTGAAAAACAAATTTTATCAAACACCTTTGGCGCGATGGACTTTAGCGCCTTAGAGGCATTTATTACCCCTGAGCAGCTTATTGATATTCAAGCACAAGTACAAAAAATTCATGTCTCTGATGCCGTGCTTAATTATGTTATTGCTTTACTACAACAGAGCAGAAATGGCGACTATGAGGTGAACCCATTGTCACCTAGAGCAGGAAAAGCGTTAATATCTGCAGCCAAAGCATGGTCATTTATTGACGGGCGAGATTTTCTTTTGCCCGATGACATACAAGCGGTGTTTGCCGCTGTTTGCCAACATCGCCTTAATCCTGCGTTTGATTTGTCTCATCATAATGCCGATGCTGCCCAACGCATGTTATTGGCGGTTGATGCTATGTCACCGTCGTTAGCCTAATTGTTGTCAGTATATTAATGAATATCATCGAAAATATTCAGCAGTGGACCAACACTAAATTTCAGCGTTGGTTAGTTAAGCAGGTGCCAAAAGCTACAACACAGGTATTGTCCCGTCGGAATATTTTTATTTTTCCAAGCTGTTTTGGCTTTTCTTATCTGTTTTTTGTGTTGTTACTGTTTGTGTTAGGCACGAACTATCAAAATAATTTAATTATTTTACTGAGCTACTTATTAGCAAGTGTGTTTATTACCGCGATGCTACAAAGTTTTAATAACTTAGCTAAGCTAACCATTTCGGTGAATTCACAGCAACTAAAAGGTTTTGCTCAAGGTACGATTAATGTGCCAATTCAATTAAATTCAGCCAAAGAACGTTTTGCTTATCAGCTGTTTTTTCAGACGGATAATAAGGTAGAGCAAGATGCTTTTTCAGCTAAACAGACGTGTTATGTTCCTTTTACATTAGCTAAAAGAGGTACTGTACAACTGCCAAGGCTTACTTTACAAAGTTATTTTTCATTGGGGCTTTTTCGCTGTTGGACGCGACTTGATCTTAATGTTTCGGCCGTCGCTTATCCTAAGCCTGAGCGACCTGCACAAATGAATATTGAACAATTTTTAACAGCTAACGAAAGTGCTACAAATAATGAATTACCTAATGAAGCATTAGCGTTAAACCATGGCGTTGATGAGTTCAACGAACTTGCGCCTTATCAACGAGGCGAGTCGTTGGCAAAAGTCGCATGGAAACAAGTAGCAAGAGGGCAAGGCTGGTATATCAAAAGCTACGACCAACTTATTGATACAACACCCAATTGGCTTTCGTTAGCTGCCTTACCGAAAGCGCCAATAGAACAACAGCTTCGCTGGTTAAGTTTTTTAGTTATTGAATTACAAAAACGCGATAAAATATACGGCTTAACACTTAAGACCACCATTATTCCCCCCGAAAAAGGGCTTGAACACAGCCATACCTGTTTAAAAGCACTTGCATTATATGGATAATATTATGCAGCGAAAAGAAAATACTTCCCCTCAGTCAGTTGCTCATCATACTGCCAATAATTTTTTAGCTAAAGTATTACCCAAAAGTAGTCAATTGCTACTTATGCTTACGTTAGGCCTTAATGGTTTAACCTTGGTGCTTGAACTTTCAGGCTGGCTTATTGCTTTTATTGTGATCAGTTTATTGTGGCAAGGCAGTATTTATTTAACCCTTGTTACGCAGCCTAATAGAGTGGTTAAACTGTTAGTGTCAATTGCAGGACTTTTTTTGTTAGCGTTGTCAGCGAAGCAACTGGGTTTACTAAACACTATGGTGCATTTATTGGTGTTTTCATATTTGCTTAAACCATTAGAAATTAAAACGAGGAAAGACTTTTATATTCAAGTATTGCTTGGCATTTTTGTGCTAACTACCTCACTTGTGTTTATTCAATCGCTTTATTTTATGGTGTTGGTGATTGTTATTTTATTAGTTAACCTTATGCTGTTAATGAGCTTTTTCTATCAACCTATCAGTCAAAATCAGCGGCTTTTAGCTAAACGTGTTGCCTTAACATTAGTGCAAAGTATGCCTTTAGCGGTTGTCTTATTTGTTGGCTTCCCCAAAATTGCGCCTTTTTGGCAAATGCCTGCGGCTAAAAATGCCGAAGTTGGCTTATCAGACGAAGTGAAAGTGGGGGATATTGCTAATTTGGCGTTATCTAATAAACTCGCTTTTCGGGTTGAATTCGCACAAACACCACCAAGCTATCAACAAATGTATTGGCGCACATTAGTATTAGAAGACTTTGATGGTGTGAAATGGCATCAAACCAGCAATTATAAACTATGGCAGCAGGCTACTCAGCGTTCAACCTTTTCTCCCCCAAAGGCTGTTGATCTCACTCAAATCCCGAAAGTGAATTATCAGGTTATTGCTGAGCCTAGTTATCAACATTGGCTATTTGGTTTGAGTATTATGGCAAACGTGACCAGTGCTCAACAAAAAATAGTTGAAAACAAAAATTTTACGGTATCTGCCACGAAAAAGATAAGTTCAGTGACAAGTTACCAAGTGACATCAGCGTTAACTAATCAAATTAATATCCCGTTATCTGAACGGCAACGTCAACGTAATTTACGCATAGGTAATAGACAACTCAGCATTAATACCAATCAAGCACTGCTAAAAGAAGGTCAACGCTTAAGGTCGTTAT
>JBMZCX010000093.1:0-8387 GCA_049613795.1 Thalassotalea sp.
AAATATTGTTGGTTACGTCAACCGACAACCTGAGGCGTTGGCCCGGTTGCAGGTATTTCTTTCGGTTAAGCTTATTCCAGCGTTCAATGTCTTTAATACGGACATTAAATTTGTCTGCTATACGGGCAAACGAATCACCTTTGCGCACGCGATATGTAATATTGCGCATGATGGCATTTTCACTTGGCTGTACTTTAGCGGTATTTGTGCTCACTTTTTGTTTTTGCCAAACAACGAGCTTTTGACCCAGTTTAAGTGTGTCGCGTGGTGCCATGCCGTTCCACTTAGCTAAACTACGATAATTGACACGATAGGCACGGCTTATATCCCATAAGGTGTCGCCAGACTTTACGATATGATAGCTCTTTTTACCTTTTTTAGGCTTGTTTTGTTTGGCTGCCAATCGTTGTGATTGTGACAAAATATATTGGTCGAGTGACTTAGCGGCAACAGGTATTAATAAATGCTTACCTGCGCGAATTTGGTTACCTTTAATGTTGTTAACTTGCTTGATCACACCCACTTCAGTATTAAACTTTTGCGCGATAATGCCTAAGCTGTCGCCATTGCGAATTTTATAACGTTGCCATGCAAGGCGATCTTTAGTGCTTAATTTTGCTAAGCCTTGTTTAAAGTGGTCAACTTTATTGTTGGGTATTACTAAATAATGCGGCCCTTTAGGGTCGGTTGCCCAACGGTTATAGCCAGGGTTTAAATGTTGTAATTCAGCTAACGAAAGTTGAGCCAACTCGGCGGCTTTTGCGAGGTCTATTTGTGAGCCAATATCAACTTGGCTGATCACACTGGTATTGTGTAATTTGTATAGCTTAATGCCCAAAAAGTCTGAGCGTTTTACTAAATCTGCTAGGGCAAGTAACTTAGGCACATAAGCGCGTGTTTCTTTAGGCAGATTGAGCGACCAAAAGTCAGTAGGCATGTTTTTACGCGCATTGCTTTTAACCGCGCGTCTTACTCTACCTTCACCAGAATTATATGCCGCAAGCGCTAGTAACCAGTCGCCATCAAAATACTTATGTAAATACTTTAAATATGCAATAGCGCCTTTGGTAGAGGCTACCACGTCTCGTCGTCCGTCGTACCACCAGTTTTGCTTCATGCCAAAGCGCGTACCCGTACCGGGAACAAATTGCCACATACCTGAGGCTCTGCCATGGGAGTAGGCAAAAGGATCAAAAGCACTTTCGACAATCGGCAATAGTGCCATTTCAATAGGCATATCGTTAGCTTCAAGCTCTTCAACAATAAAATGAAGGAAAGGTTCAGCGCGCTTAGCAACACGGTCTAAATAAGAAGGGTGTTTACTGTACCAATTGCGTTGAGCGATCACTCGCTTATTTTGTGGCACATTAAAGGTTATTTGGCTCCTTATACGCTGCCAAAGGTCGTCAGTAACATAGGTGTCGTTTTCTGACAGTGTTATATCGACATCGTCTACTGGGTGCATGACGTTAATCGCACCATCAGCACTTAGCGCTTGTGCGATATCGGTAGGAGTTGCAATTTCTGCTGAATTAATATTAGTTGGTAAGTTGTTTGTTTCGGTGGAGTTTGCTATTTGCTCAAATGTTGTCTGACAACCAGAAAGCGCAAAAATAGCGATTAAAGAATAAGGTAAATACTTCATATAATTGTGATCAAATTAATTTGGCCAACAGTGTTACTTATTTATGCATACTATTCAACTGCGCTGGTTGATTGGGCTTAAAAATTATTTTTCCATTCCCGAAGTACTGTAAAGGTTTCAAGACCTTCATTTAATGGTTTATTGCAATATTCTTGTGCCGTTTCAATTATTGTTGGGCTATTACAGCGAAGAAAAGGGTTAATTAAACCTTCGGTAGCAATAGTGCTTGGTAGAGATATTTTATCTTGCTCACGCAGTAATTTTACATGATTGTAATAATGAATAAGATCGACATTGTCAGGCTCTACTGTGAGTGCAAATGCTAAATTGTCGAGCGTATATTCATGCGTGCAATAAACGCGCGTTTGAGGAGGTAAAGTACTGAGCTTGCCAAGAGAGTGATACATTTGCGCTGGCGTCCCTTCAAATAGTCGACCACAGCCTCCTGAAAATAACGTATCTCCGCAAAATAAAATGTCATTACAAAGATAAGCAATATGGCCTTTAGTATGTCCGGGTAAATCGATAATGGTAAAGTCAAGCGCAACTGGGACGAGTGCGACCTTATCACCTTCAACTAATTTTATATCACTACTGTCAACGGCTTCTAATGCGGGTCCGTAAATAGTAAGAGGCCATTGCTGCTGTTGGCAATACTCGCGCAATGCGTTAACACCACCAATATGATCGTTATGATGGTGAGTGATTAATATGCTGTGTAATTGCAAACCGTGTTGTTGAATATAGTGAATGCAAACGCTAGCGTCACCGGGGTCAACCAATACTAATGAATTATTATCTTTAGCCGTTATTGCCCAAATGTAATTGTCTGAAAAGGCTTTTATTGGGGTTATTTCGATGAGATCGTTAGAATTAGTTGGCACTGCTTTATATCCTCAATATACTAGTAGTATCAGTATACTAATATTTATTGTTGATGAAACCTGCTTTAGCGTTTAGACAGCCACATTACCCTAAATCGTGGCAAAAATTACCCAATGGCGACTTGGTACGCGATCATATTGATCAAGTATTAGCGCCATGGTGGCCTAAGTTTTTTGGTTATCATTTGTTAAAAGTAGGGGCATTAAGCGGTGATTTAGACAGCTCATTGTCAACCATTAAACATCAAGTAACTTTGGCTGAGCCAAAACATAACCCTGATATAGCAGCCGACATTGACGACTTACCATTACTTGAACATAGCGTTGATGTGTGTGTATTGAGCCATACACTAGAGTTTTCGCTAGACCCTCATCATGTTATTCGTGAAGCGAATCGGGTGTTAATTCCTAATGGTTATTTGGTGATCACGGGCTTTAACCCGTTCAGTTTAGTGGGGTTAAATAAATTAATACCTTATCGACGTGAAACATCGCCTTGGAATGAACGTTTTTTTTCTGCAATGCGAGTAAAAGACTGGCTGCATTTAATGGGCTATGAAATTTTAGCCGATGAAAAGTGTTTGCACTCAACCCTTACGGGCACTATTAGCCAAGGTATTATTGCGCGAAACTGGCGTAAGTTTGCTAGCCACTATTTACCCCAGTTAGGCTCTGTTTACGTGATTGTAGCTAAAAAAAGGGTATTGCCACTCACGCCAATTAAACCCAAATGGAAGTTAAGAGCCAAGCTTGAGCCAATTAACGTATCAACCAAAATATCGTCAATGCAACAGTCGAAAAATCGTTGTATAAATAAACCTAAATAATTATTTAAAGTTCTTTAAGTATTCATTAATTCTATTGGAAAAAAAATGTTAGCGAGCAAATTTGAACAACATCTCAATCAATTACTTAAGCCAGAGCAAATAAAAGATTTTTGCCCTAACGGCTTACAAGTTGAAGGAAAAAGTGAGATCAACAAAGTGATCACTGGCGTTACTGCCACACAAGCGTTAATTGAACAAGCGATTGCAGAAAAAGCCGATGCTTTAGTGGTTCATCATGGCTATTTTTGGAAAAATGAATCGTATGTTATTCGCGGAATGAAATATCAGCGCATTAAGGCGTTAATTGACCATGGTATTAACTTATACGCGTACCATTTACCACTTGATATTCACCCCACATTAGGTAATAACGCTCAGCTCGCTAAGTTATTGAATATTGAGGTAACAGGCCCGTTGGAGCTTGACAATCCATTGAGTGTTGCAATTCAGGGGCAAGTGCAGCAAGCAACAAGTGGTAAAAATTTAGCACAACATATTTCAAGCCAACTCGCGCGAGAATGTTTACACATAGCCCCGCCGTCTAATAAGCCAATAAAAACCGTTGCATGGTGTACGGGTGGTGGGCAAGGTTATATTGAGCTTG
Source organism: Thalassotalea sp. (assembly GCA_049613795.1). Taxonomy (GTDB): domain Bacteria; phylum Pseudomonadota; class Gammaproteobacteria; order Enterobacterales; family Alteromonadaceae; genus Thalassotalea_B. The sequence continues at coordinate 3,961 of JBMZCX010000093.1, forward strand.
CTGCAGAGCAAGGTATTGATGCATTTATTACGGGTGAAGCATCAGAGCAAACCACACATGTTGCAACAGAAATGGATATTCACTTTTTTGCTGCCGGTCACCATGCTACTGAGCGCTATGGCGCGAAAGCGTTAGCGCATTACATTAATGAAAACTTAGCACTTGAGGCTAAGTTTATTGATATTGATAATCCAATTTAACTCGCTATTGAAAGCAAAATTAATAATAAATGGCTAAAAAATGGATTTTAGCCATTGCACCACTCGGCCTACATATTCATACCAAGCATGTGTACTTTGTGCTAAAGACTTAATATTTGGTTGGTAATAACTCCAATGTTTTTCGTTATTAAACCCTTTTACCCAAGCACTTGCTGGCGCAGGTATAGCGTTAATACCTTGTTGTTTAAAATAATGTAACGCTCTGGGCATATGATCGGCATTAGTGACTAATACCACTTGTTTGCCTTTTACACGGGGTGCAATTAATTGCGCTTCTTCTTCTGTATCTTTTGGGAAAGGCTCAACTAATATTCTTTCTTCTTTTACGCCTAATAATACTGCTGCTTGCTTCACTTTCTCTGCATTTGAAACATTGTCGCTAAGTGCCGCGCCTGAGGTAATTAACATGGCTTCAGGGTGAAGTTGTAATATTCGCAAACCTTCTACTAAACGTTGCAAAGAACAAGGTTTCAGTTGTGAAGTGGCAGGTAATGAATTTTCAGTCGTATGGCCACAGCCTAAAATAATAATGTAATCGATGGGGTGGGAAGATTGCGTAAAGGCTTGATATTGTGATTCTATCGGCAACATAAAGCGATCGGACAGTGGTGCTAACGAGGCAACCAATAAAATAAAGAAGCCAGACAATAAACATTTAAAGCTGAAAGTAGGCTTTAAGCGGTAAAAAACTAATGCTAACAATAATAAAAGTAATGCCACAGAAAGCGGCATAATAAGCGCAATAGCAACTTTCTTTAAAAAAAATAAATCCATAAGGGGAGTTTTATCAATACTAGGTAATTAAGTAGGGTCATTATAATACGACAGAACAGTATTACTTAGCGAATAAATTGAATTAGCGAATAGAATGAAACACACTAGGCCTAGCGTAAATAATTATAACGACTCCGTATAGAGCTATTGATATTGCTGTCAATATCAGGTTTAATATCCATGCTTAAATTTAGAATAATTACTCAAACTGAATTTAAGCACCAGAAGAGGTGCGATAGCCAGGTAGTTTTCGTCAGGATCCACAATTCCAATGACCGACAACGAGGGGGACTATCGCCGAGGACAACAGTGCTTGTGGGCGCTATTTGTTCGGTCACTAAGGTTGAATCCTTAGGATTGTCACCTCTACTCAATGTTGTTGAGTAGAATAGGGTGGAGAGCTTCTGGCTGAAAAGACAGTTGCTACGTTATAGTTAATATTCGTCAGCCTTTCCACTCAGTCATGCTCTTCCTTGTTGTATTAATCGCTAATTATTTAATTTGATTTAGCGTAGGGAGACTTTTCCATGTCAAAATTAACCGTAGCCAAATTTGGCGGCACCAGTGTAGCAGATCATCAAGCGATGTTACGTTGTGCTCATATCATTAAAAACGATCCGAGTAATCGCGTTGTTGCCGTATCGGCTAGTGGAGGTGTAACTAATTTATTAGTGCGCTTATCGCAAGCGAATGTTGAAAAAATCGAGCAAGAAGAAATTGTTCAACAGATCAGAACTATTCAATTTAACATTACTCAGCATTTAGCTTGCGAAACTGAGCTAAATGAGCAAATTGATGAGTTACTTAGTGAGTTGGCAACCTATGCGCAAGTGCAGTCGTTAAATGTGTGTAGCCGTATTGCCGATGCTATTTTATCGTTTGGCGAGCAAATGAGTTCACGTATTTTTGCCCAAGTATTGCAATCGATTAATGTTAACGGCCATTACTTTGATGTGCGTGATGTGATGAAAACCAACAATTTATACGGAAAAGCGGTTGTTAACACGCAAGCGTTGAAAACTAACTGCCAACAATTGCTTGCGCCATGTTTAAATGAACAAGTAATTGTTACCCAAGGATTTATTGGACAAGATGATGAAGGATACACTACAACACTAGGTCGTGGCGGCTCTGATTATAGTGCCGCGTTACTCGCCGAGGCACTTAATGCAGACAATTTAGCGATATGGACAGATGTTGTCGGTATTTTTACTACCGACCCACGCATTACCGACCAAGCGCGTGCTATTAAAGAAATTAGCTTTGGCGAAGCCGCCGAAATGGCAACTTTTGGCGCTAAAATTTTACATCCTGCGACACTTATTCCTGCAATGCGTCATAACATTCCTGTGTTTGTTGGTTCGAGTAAAGAGCCTGAAAAAGGCGGTACCCGTATTCAGCAAAAAGTAGCGTCAGCGCCTACTTATCGCTCTATTTCATTAAGGCGTGAGCAAACCTTAGTCACGGTAAAAAGCCCAGCCATGTTACATGCTAGCGGCTTTTTAGCGAAAGTGTTTAATGTGTTAGCCAAGCACGAATTAAGTGTTGATTTAATTACCACCAGTGAAATTAGCGTGGCAATGACATTTGATAACCCAACAGGTTCAACCCAAGCGCTACTTAACTCTACCGTGGTACAAGAGTTAGAACAGTTATGTGAAGTAACCGTAGAGCATGGTTTGTCATTAGTTGCAGTTATTGGTAATAAAATGCAGCAAACTAACGGAGTGGGTAGTAGTATTTTTGATACGATTAACGGTATTAATGTACGCATGATTTGCCATGGCGCGAGCGAGCATAACTTGTGCTTTTTAGTGGATGAGCACCAAGCTAATCAAACCGTTGAAAAATTACATCAAGCACTTTTTGCTTAGTAGCTTCACTACAAGTTATTAGCGAGTCAAATACAAAAAGAGTGAACAGGGCGTTCACTCTTTATTTCTGTTTCTACTAATTTGACGTTTGCGCGAGTAAATATTTACTCATATTCGATAGGGTCAACAGCATTATTGTCGTTAAAAGCTTCTAAACGCTCTTCGCATGCGCCACATTTTCCACAGGCTTTTTCGCGTCCGTTGTAGCAAGTCCATGTGTTGCTGTAATCAAGCCCCATTGATAAGCCATCCGTTAATATAGCGGTTTTAGAGACATTTAAATAAGGGCTAAAAATCTCTACTGCATCGTAATTGGCTATTTGACAAACATCATTCATCTTTTCGACAAACTCTGGACGACAGTCAGGATAAATCGCATGATCTCCCGAATGAGCACCATAATACACTTGGCTTGCTTTAACCGATACGGCATAAGCAACGGCTAACGAAATTAAAATCATATTGCGATTAGGCACAATGGTTGATTTCATGTTTTCTGCTTCATAATGCCCCTCAGGTATATCAATATCGTCGGTTAATGACGACCCCGCTAATAATTGATTAATAGCTGAAATATCAATAACTTTATGGGTAACATTTAGTTGCTCACACACTTGGCTGGCACATTTAAGCTCTTTAACATGGCGCTGACCATAGTCAAACGATAAGGCAAACACCTCTTTACCATCTTTCAATGCGCGATTAAGTACGGTAAATGAGTCCATGCCGCCTGAAAAAATAACAACAACTTTGTTAGTCATTTGTGAGCTCTCTTAGGTATAATAAATAACGCGCGCATTCTACTTTAAATTTCTTAGGCAATAAAGCAAAGCATGACACTATGACCACTAAGTATAAAATTAACGAGCTATTTCAAACCATCCAAGGAGAAGGGGCGTTTACTGGCCAGCCTTCTATTTTTATTCGCTTACAAGGATGCCCTGTGGGTTGTTCATGGTGCGACACCAAACACACGTGGGAAATAAAACCTGAACTTATTATTGAAAGCCAAGACTTACTTAATAAAACGCAAGAATCAGAGCAATGGTCGGCACTCAGCGCAAATGAAATGGTGCAAATTTTTACTCAGCAAGGTTACAGCGCAAAACATATTGTTATTACCGGTGGTGAACCTTGCATGGTTGACTTAACACCATTGTGTGAAGCATTTGAAGCGTTAGACTATTCTTGTCAAATTGAAACATCAGGCACTTTTGAAATAAAAACCACCCCTGCATGTTGGGTAACCGTATCGCCTAAAGTGAATATGAAAGGGGGATATGACATTCTTAATAGTGCGATGTTGCGTGCAAATGAAATAAAACACCCTGTTGCGACAGAACAGCATGTTGATGACTTAAAAGCATTGCTAAGTACACATAACATTACCAGTACACCTGTTTATTTACAGCCTATTAGTCAAAAACAGCGAGCAACTGAATTAGCGATACAAACCTGTATTGACAATAACTGGCGTTTATCAATACAGGTACACAAGTATATTGGTATTGAATGATTTTAGCAGAGCATTGCCTAGGTGCTAGGTGCTAGGTGCTAG
>JBMZCX010000094.1:0-8009 GCA_049613795.1 Thalassotalea sp.
TACCCGTTAGCCCTTCAACAGTATGAAATGCTAACTCATCATTTAAAAATGACTTTATAGCTTTATAACTTGGCCAATCTTTTGGCCCGACCAATGAGATAGCTGTGCCTTTAAATCCTGCTCGACCTGTGCGTCCAATACGATGTACGTATTCTTCTGCATGCTTAGGTAAATCAAAATTTATAACATGGGTGACACTTAATAAGTCTAAGCCGCGAGAAGCAACATCTGTGGTAATAAGCACTTTGAAGTTTTCTCGGCTGAAGGCATCCATGATATCCAAACGCTTACTTTGCGTTAAATCACCAGCAAGGGCTTGTGCTTTTAGCCCTTTACTATTTAAAAGCTCACTCAATCGTGCGGTATCTGCGCGCGTTGCTGTAAAAATAATACATTGGCCAACGTCATCTTGTTTAACAAAGTGCTCTAAGAGTGCTTCTTTGTGATCTAGGTGATCAGCTAAATAAAGACTTTGCTTGATATCCGAATGCTGCTCGTTTGCGGCGCTGAGCATAATTTGCTTAGGCTTTTTAAGTAAATTACGCGATAGCGCATCAACTTGTGCGTGATCAAGCGTTGCTGAAAACAATAATGTTTGGCGTAAACGGTGATTAGCTAATTCATTGATCATTTTTAGTTGTTCTGTAAAACCAAGATCAAGGATTCGGTCAGCTTCATCAAAGATTAGTAACTCTAAACCACTCAGTTGCAGTGAGCGTTGGGTAAGGTGATCAGCTAGTCTACCTGGCGTAGCTACAACAAAATGCGGGTCATTTCTCAGCGCTTTTATCTGATCATTAAAGTTTTCACCACCGAGTATTTTTAGCGCTTTAATATTTGTTCCTGCGATAAGTAATCTAAGTTGAGTGAATACTTGCGTAGCGAGCTCCCTGGTTGGAGCGACAATTAAAACGCGCGGGTCACGTTTACTGAGCGCTTTTTGCTTCATTACACGTTGTACGGCTGGTAATAAAAACGCCAATGTTTTACCTGAGCCAGTTTTAGATTGAGCAAAAATATCATGGCCAGCCAAAGCTGTAGGCACAGCGTGTGCCTGAATATCAGTTGGCTGAGTAATGCCTTGATGCGCAAGTTGAGTTTCAAGGCGGTTATCAATGCCAAGATCAGTAAAGTGCAAAGTGTCTATCTCCAAATGAGTAATTTAAATCTTCATAAATCTGAACGCTATTATAGCTTAGTCCTATGCATCGCTGACAGTAAAAACCAGACAATCATAGGTTTTTTTGCATTTAAAAAGAAAAAGCGTAAAATATGCGCCCCAATGCGCCGGATTTACGATTCGGTAAACGCCCCTTGCGGGTTTTAAAAGCAAAATAGGAAAACCATGACTGCTATCCATAAAGATAATGTAACCAGCGATCACTTTGTTGTGTGCGCACTGTATAAATTTGTTTCTCTACCTGATTTTGAGGCACTTCGCGAACCTTTACTTAATGTAATGGAGCAAAACGACGTACGAGGCACTTTGCTAATTGCCGCTGAAGGCATCAACGGTACTGTCGCGGCAAAACGCGATGGGATAGATAATTTATTGGCGTGGTTAGATTCTCAACCAAATTTAGACAACATTGTTACTAAAGAATCATATGATGACGAATGCCCGTTTTACCGTACTAAAGTAAAGCTTAAAAAAGAAATTGTCACTATGGGTGTTGAAGGTATTGACCCTTTAAAGGTGGTTGGTAGTTATGTAAAACCGCAAGATTGGAATGCACTGATTTCAGACCCTGAAGTGATATTAGTTGATACGCGTAATGATTATGAAATTGAAATTGGTACGTTTGAAAACGCCGTTGATCCAAATACAAAAACATTCCGTGAATTCCCACAATGGGCAAAAGAAAACCTTGATCCAGAAAAGCATAAAAAAGTAGCTATGTTTTGTACTGGTGGTATTCGCTGCGAAAAATCAACAGCTTATATGAAAGAGCAGGGTTTTGATGAGGTATACCACCTTGAAGGCGGCATATTAAAATATTTAGAAGAAGTACCAAAAGAAGATACCATGTGGGAAGGCGAGTGCTTTGTATTTGATAACCGAGTTGCGGTAAATCATGACTTACAAAAGGGCTCTTACGATCAGTGTCACGCATGTCGTATGCCAATTACCGAAGATGAAAAGCAAAAGCCTGAATATATGGAAGGGGTGTCATGTCATCATTGTATTGATGATGTAACCGACGAGCAACGTGCTCGCTTTGCTGAGCGTCAAAAGCAAATTGAATTAGCGCAAGCACGTGGTGAAGGCCACATTGGTAACGAAGCTCAAGCTGTTTTGCAACAACGCAAAGAAGCAAAAAAAGCGCAAAAAGAAGCGCAACGTAAACAGTAACTGCCCTTTGTATTGTTAATAAAAAAACCCCAGTTTTATGGGGTTTTTTATTGCCTGTTTATTCGAAATAACTAATGTGCTGAAAAAATCTGACAGTGAGGTCTTGACGCTCTTTGTTTATAGCCAAAGGTTCAACCATTTCGCGGATCACACTTTCCACCTTATTCATAAACCGGCCATGGCCAACTCCTTGCTCATCATTATCGCTTGCAACAATTACAAAGTGCATCGTTTCAACAAGTTTGTCATCCAACCAATGTTGACTGTATTGCGGCACATTTTCTGTAGTAGAAAAGCTCAGTTTTTGTAGTTCACTATTGCTATCATTTTTATCAATTTGACTGTTACGTATAATAGGCATGCAACCATTTGCAACCATAGCAGCTAAGTTTAGCTGCTTAGACTCACACTGTTGAACAAGTAACGTGTAAAAGTGATTATAAAAATCAACGTAATTTGGTTTATTCATTAAATGTTGGAATTGTGTTTTGAGCATACGTGTCACTGGAATTCTAAATGTCACATAGGTCATCTCGTTATGTTCTTTAGGTAAAGAACAATGCCTGCTTTGATAACGTTGATATAAGCCGCGTAATTTATACCCGTAGCTTTCTTTACAGCCCTTTGCTTTAGCAAATAGATCATATGTTAGATGCTGATGGTCACGTACTTTGAACTGTTCTTCCCCTTCAAGGATGCTATTTTGTAGTGCTGAAAGCACCTTCACAACTTTAGCGTGGAAGATTGCACTATTGGCACGTAGATCATCACCTGTTGCTAAAAAAAGTAATCTAATTTTTTTACTTTTCTGACCATCGTTATAAAAGCATTTGTGCGCTTCGTGATAGCGTGGGTTATAAAAAAATAAAATCTGTTTAGCTGTCTGTAGGTTATATGACTCTTCATGAAACCTGACAACGGGCAGTTTATCATTCGCAATTAAATGTACATTATGCAGTTCATACTCGTCACATAATGCAAAAAGCTGACGTGATAAGCGTTCATAACATTGTTGAGGATCTGTAAAATTTGCATAGAACTCATTGCTTGGGTTAAATTCAGCAAGAATGTACTGGTTTGCGCGTGCGGTGGTCGGAATATAAACACGGTGCTGTGATAGTGAAGCCATTATTTGTCCCTAATTATGTTTCGATAATGGCGCTACTTTAACGTGTTTCAATGACTCTTTTATTGCGCTAGAACAAATTATCTTCATTCCTAGCTTACAATTGAATAATCAATAATTTCAGCTACCCCATAGTTTCAATAATATGCAAGAAACCTAAATCTATTGCTGTATGTTAAGGTTTGTTTTTGTAATAATACATTAGTTTTATCACCATGCACTTATGTGAGGATTGTACTCCTATGGCGGAAATTGAGAATCGCCCAAGTAATTTTATTAGAACCCGTATTGATGAAGATTTAGCATCTGGGAAACATGCGACTACGCATACACGTTTTCCTCCAGAGCCTAATGGTTTCTTACATATTGGCCATGCAAAATCTATCTGTTTAAATTTTGGAATCGCCCAAGATTATAGCGGTCTTTGTAATTTACGTTTTGATGATACTAACCCAGAAAAAGAAGACATCAACTATGTAAATTCTATAAAAGAAGATGTGCAGTGGTTAGGATTTAAGTGGGATGGTGAAATTAATTATTCATCTAACTATTTTGATGCCTTATATGGCTATGCTGTTGAGCTTATTGAAAAAGGCCTTGCTTATGTGTGCTTTTTGACAGCTGATCAAGCTCGTGAGTACCGTGGCACATTAAAAGAGCCGGGTAAAAATAGCCCAACACGTGATACTTCACCACAAGAGAACCTCGCCTTATTTGAAAAAATGCGTAATGGTGAGTTTAAAGAAGGTGAGTGTGTATTACGCGCTAAAATTGATATGGCAAGCTCATTTATGGTGCTTCGCGATCCAATTATTTATCGCGTGCGCTTTGCTCATCATCATCAAACTGCTGATAAGTGGTGCATTTACCCAATGTACGATTTTACGCACTGTATCTCAGATGCGCTTGAAGGTATTACCCACTCTTTGTGTACACTAGAGTTCCAAGATAACCGACGTTTATACGATTGGGTACTTGATAATATCAGCCTAGAATGTCATCCGCAGCAAATTGAGTTTTCACGCTTAAACCTTGAATATACAATAATGTCCAAGCGTAAGTTAAATGACTTAGTGGTAAATGGGCACGTAGAAGGGTGGGACGATCCGCGTATGCCGACAATTGCTGGCCTTCGTCGTCGTGGTTATACACCTGCTTCTATTCGTGAGTTCTGTTTACGCATTGGTGTTACTAAGCAAGAAAATATGGTTGAAATGGGCATGCTTGAAGCATGTATCCGTGAAGATTTAAACGAAAATGCACCGCGAGCAATGGCTGTGCTTGATCCTGTTAAAGTTGTAATTGAAAACTTTTCGGATGAAGTTGAAACATTGTCTGTTGCTAATCACCCTAATCAGGAAGAAATGGGGCGTCGCGATGTTCCTTTCACTCGTGAGCTTTACATTGAACGCGAAGACTTCCGTGAAGAGGCTAATAATAAGTTTAAACGTTTAGTACTTGATAAAGAAGTACGCTTACGTGGTGCTTATGTGATAAAAGCGAATCGCGTAGAAAAAGATGAAACGGGTGAAATTACAACTATTTACTGTACTTATGATCCTGAAACACTTGGTAAAAACCCAAGTGACGGACGTAAAGTTAAAGGTGTAATTCATTGGGTAAGTGCAACTGAATCAGTGACAGCTGAAGTACGTTTATATGACCGTTTGTTTAGTGTACCAAATCCAGCTGCGGCTGAAGATTTTGCCACTACACTAAACCCTGAATCATTAGTTGTTTTAACTAATGCCAAGGTTGAGCCTTCACTTGCAAAAGCGGCCCCAGCTCAAGGTTTTCAGTTTGAACGAACAGGTTACTTTAGTCGTGATACTAAATCTGAAGAGTTAGTGTTTAATCAGACCGTCGGTCTTCGTGATTCATGGGCTAAAATTGAGCAGAAGTAATTCTGCTCAATAAACACTTGATACAAAAAAACCTGCATTATGCAGGTTTTTTATTACCTATTAATAACCTAATTATTGGTTATCAGAGAAAGCTTTACACGCTTGCGTATCAGTACACTCGCCGTATAGATATAGAGAATGGTTAGTTAATTTAATTCCATTCGCTTCAGAAATTTCAACCTGGCGACGCTCAATTAATTCGTCTTCAAACTCAATAACTTTGCCACATTTTAAACACACAAGGTGATCGTGGTGAGTGCTACCAGATAATTCAAATACTGATTTTCCACCTTCAAAGTGATGGCGAGAAACAATACCTGCATCATCGAACTGGTTAAGCACGCGATAAACAGTTGCAAGGCCAATTTCTTCGCCTAAATCCAACAGAATTTTGTAAACATCTTCAGCGCTGATGTGTTGGTTATCTGGAGATTGTAAAATCTCTAAAATTTTAATACGCGGTAATGTTACTTTTAAACCGGCTTTTTTTAATTCCAAGTTGTGATCAGTCATTAAATCTGTCTCAATTTTTTATTGGTTACTCTGGTACACCTATAAAAGGTGTGCACGACACATTAGCAATAACTAGAATAACGTGCAAAACGATCAAGTGCAAAGGTCTATTTAAATAATCAGTCTGAAAGCTCAAAAGCTAGCCAGCTAAGTGTATTTAAAAAGCAATTGATTAATCAGCGAGTTCGCTTAAACACATTTCATCGTATACCTGTGCAGACCAAGCTTTTACGCGCTGTTCAGTTAGTTCTGGTTGACGATCTTCATCAATACCTAAACCAACAAAATGATTGTCGTCAGCCATGCCTTTTGAAGCTTCAAAGTCATAACCTTCAGTTGACCAGTGGCCAACAATAATTGCACCACGCTCAGTGACGATATCATTGATCATACCCATGGCATCTAAAAAGTATTCAGCGTAGTCTTCTTGGTCACCACAACCAAAAATAGCGACAAGCTTACCTTCAAAATCAATTTCTTCAAGTTCAGGGAAGAAGTCATCCCAGTCACATTGTGCTTCACCATAGTACCAAGTAGGAATACCAAATAAGATTAAATCGAATTCTGCAATCTCTTCTTTAGAGCTTTTAGCAATATCATGAACAGCCACTAGCTTTTTACCCAATTCTTTTTGGATCATTTTAGCTACGTGTTCTGTGTTACCTGTATCGCTTCCGAAAAAAATACCTACACTTGCCATGAACTTAAAACCTTCTATCTATCAATAGCCAATCTTTCTTGTAAAATTGTTTCAATCAGTGCACTACGGCTAATATTCTGTGCATCGGCCATATCGCTTAACGCTTGATACAACTGCGATGAAACTTTAAATTCAACACGTTTTAAACCACGTGCTTTGTCTCTTTTTATTTGATTACGTTTATTAACCTTTAACTGCATATCCCGCGAAAGAGGATTGGTCTTAGGTCGGCCTGGACGCTTTTCGTATTCAAATAAATCGAGTGTTGTTCTATCTGTTTCTGACTTCGCCATGCCTAACCTACACCTGCGCCTTGCCAAAATACTTGAATAAGTCCTTTAGCAATAAAGCCTGAACAGCCTAAAAAGAGTACAGTCCATACTATATAGCGACCAAACTTAGGTACATTACCACTTTTAAGTACGTCTTTAATTGCCAAGCCGATGAATATCAAAATACCGGCTAAGCCAAAATACAACCCTAGGGTATCAAATTCGTTAATTAACTGACTGACCATCAACGTATAACCTTTAAATTAAACGGCGCGTACTATAGCACACTAAATAATAATAATTTAGTGTGCTTGTATAAAAACACACGATAAAATTTAAGCCTTAGTAGCGCGCAAAAAATCAAGTATTGATTTATTAACCGCATCAGGCTTTTGAGCATGTAACCAATGCCCAGCGCCGTGAATTATTTTTGCCTTGGCGTTCGTAAAACGAGACATAATTACATCCCTATACGTAGGCAAAATATAATCAGATTCATTACCCTTGATAAACAAAGTATCGCATAAACAAGAATCATTTGCTTTAATATCGGCTAAAATATTTTCATATTTTTCATCTAGTGCGGCTAAGTTAAACCGCCATTGAAAATCACCGTGCTCATTTTTGGCTAAACTTTTTAATAAAAATTGTCGCACGCCTACTTCTTCTATATGTCCTTGCATCAACTTATCAGCGTGTTTACGGTCTGCAATATTTTGGCTTGCAACGTTTTTTAAAGCTTTAAAAATTTCTGTGTGTCGTGCTTGATAAGCAACAGGAGCAATATCAAGTACAACCAAACGATTGACTCTGTCTTCGAATAAATGAGCCAATTGCATGGCGACTTTACCTCCCATAGAGTGGCCTACAATATGGGCTTGTTCGATGTTTAAGTTATCCATTAAATCTATAACATCGTGTGCCATGCTAGGATAATCCATGGTCGCGGCATGAGGTGAGCGGCCATGATTGCGTAAATCAATATTGGTTACCAAAAAATGGTCACTCAATGCATTGGCAATGACATTGAGGTTTTCAAGTGAGCCAAACAAACCATGAATAAGAATTACAGGTTCACCTTGGCCAGTTTGTTTATAATTAAGTCGCATTTAGGTCTCCAGTAAAAGTGTGCTTAGTTTGC
>JBMZCX010000095.1:0-7811 GCA_049613795.1 Thalassotalea sp.
TAGGTGCTAGGTGCTAGGTGCTAGGTGCTAGGTGCTAGGTGCTAGGTGCTAGGTGGGGATAATTCAACACCATGACCTGCTGTCAATTACTTTGCCTTACATTTTATCGAACGCTAGGCCAATAATTAAACACCGTTCTTGCCGATAACTGTTTTTCTTTTCCTAGAGTCTAGTACCTAAAATAGATCACCTAAAACTGGTATTAGGCACTTTCATAAGCTGGAAACGATTAACTATTTTCACTTTACTCATCGCTACTTGCCAACGACTCACCTAAATAAAACAACTGCCATTGCCCTGCAGTCATTTTATGCCACGTTTCATCATCCGTTAATGGTTGTGTCGCAATTACTGTCACAATATCGTTATCAGTAGTTTCCTGATCAAAGTTCACTTTCATTTCAGCGTCAATTAAGCTCGCTTTACCAAATGGCGCACGGCGTGTGATCCAATGTAAGTTATTAGAACAAAAGGCAAATAAACAATCACCGTTACTAATGATTAAATTAAAAACGCCCAAGCTATTTACTCGCACTGAAAGCTCTGCAATATATGAAAAGAGTACCGTTGGCTCAGGCTCTTTCGCACCAAATTGAGAATGAAGTTGATCTAAAATCCAGCAAAATGCATGCTCACTGTCGGTAGTACCAATAGGCAAGTGCAGCTTAATTGGTAGGTGATCATTAAAGTCTTTTAGCTGGCCATTATGAGCATAGGTCCAGTTTTTCCCCCACATTTGCCGAGTAAAAGGATGGGTGTTTTCCAAACAAACAGCGCCTGAATTAGCCTGTCTAATATGACAAATAACGGCTTCGCTCTTTATCGGATACTCCGTCACTAATTTAGCAATGGCTGATTCTGCACTAGGTAATGGGTCTTTAAAGCTGCGACAGCCTTTACCTTCGTAGAAGGTAATACCCCAGCCATCTTTATGAGGTCCGGTGTTCCCTCCTCTTTGCATTAAGCCACTAAAACTAAAGCAAATATCTGTTGGTACATTAGCGCTCATCGCTAAAAGCTCACACATAAAAATCCCATAAACTGTTTCGAAAAAAATACCTTTGCAAGGCCGGCTATTTTAGCAGATATAACCTTGCCAATAATGCTCGCCAATGTACTATAGTTAACATAAAAAACCCATTGCTATTTATTCTACTTAGAATTAAGATTTAACTTAGTGGTCTGACCTGTATTTTACACCTAAGGAGTTACTTTGGACGCTTTTACTTGGATATTAGTTGCTATTGCGTTTAGCGGCTTTACAGCATACACCCGAGCTTCGCTCACTACCTTTTCATTAGGCTTTGCGGCACTAATGGCACTTGGAACAGTTATCGATGTTATTTCCTTCTTTTCATGGCTTTTATTTGCAGCAATAATAGTTCCGCTTAATATAAGTGATATTCGCAAAAAATATATTAGTCAGCCCTTACTCAACTTATTTAAACAAATCATGCCTGAAATGTCGCGAACAGAGCAAGAAGCGATTGACGCAGGTACCACATGGTTTGAAGCCGATTTATTTCGTGGAGCACCTGATTGGAAAAAACTTCACAGCTACCCTCAGCCACGTTTAACCGCTGAAGAGCAAGCATTTTTAGATGGCCCTGTTGAAGACGTTTGCAAAATGATTAACGATTGGGAAACAACTCACGATCGTGCCGATATGTCGCCTGAAGTATGGCAATATTTAAAAGATAACAAATTTTTTGCGATGATCATCAAAAAGCAATTTGGTGGCTTAGAATTCAGCGCTTTTGCGCAATCTCGTGTGTTACAAAAACTCTCGGGTGCAAGTACTGTATTAGCAAGCACCGTTGGTGTGCCTAATTCATTAGGCCCTGGCGAATTACTACAACATTACGGCACAAAAGAGCAACAAGATCATTATCTACCTCGTTTAGTAAAGGGTGAAGAAATTCCATGTTTTGCACTTACTAGCCCCGAAGCAGGTTCTGATGCGGGTGCAATTCCAGATTTTGGTATTGTTTGCCATGGTGAGTTTGACGGCGAAGAAGTACTAGGTATGAAATTAACCTGGAATAAGCGTTATATAACTTTAGCACCAGTAGCAACCGTATTAGGTTTGGCTTTTAAATTAAAAGATCCTGATCATTTATTAGGTGAGCAAGAGGACTTAGGCATTACATGTGCGTTAATTCCTACCAATATAGACGGCGTTATAACAGGCCGTAGACATTTTCCACTTAATGTTCCTTTTCAAAATGGCCCTACACAAGGTAATGAAGTATTTGTGCCGTTAAGCTTTATTATTGGTGGTCCTGAAATGGCAGGACAAGGCTGGCGTATGCTGGTTGAATGTTTATCCGTTGGCCGTGCAATAACACTGCCTTCAAATAGTGCGGGTGGCATTAAATCACTTGCGCTAGCAACAGGGGCTTATAGCCGTATTCGTCGTCAATTCAAATTACCCATAGGTAAAATGGAAGGTGTTGAAGAAGCCTTAGCACGCATTGGTGGTAATGCGTATTTAATGGATGCCGTAACGACTATGTCGACTGGCGCGATTGATTTGGGTGAAAAACCTTCAGTAATATCTGCCATTGCTAAATATCACTTAACAGAAAAAATGCGCGCTTGCGTCGCTGATTCTATGGATATTCATGGTGGTAAAGGCATTTGTATGGGTGAAAATAACTACCTTGCCCGAGCATACCAAGGTGCCCCTGTTGCTATTACAGTAGAGGGAGCCAATATTTTAACTCGCAGTATGATCATTTATGGTCAAGGCGCCATTCGTTGTCACCCTTACGTATTAGCAGAGCTTGCCGCGGGTAATAACGAAAATGAACAACAAGCAGTAAAAGAATTTGATCATGCATTGTTTGGTCATATTGGTTTTGCCATTAGCAATATTGTTCGCTCAGTGTGGTTCTCATTTACAGGCTCTCGTATTCTTAAAGCCCCTTACAATGATGATACCCGACGCTATTATCAATTAATGACCCGCTTTAGTTCAAATTTAGCAATGCTTTCTGACATAGCAATGCTCGTACTTGGCGGCGACTTAAAACGAAGAGAGCGTATTTCTGCTCGCTTAGGCGATATCCTTAGCTACTTATTTTTAACCAGTGCCACACTTAAACGTTTTAATGACGATGGCCGACCTGCGTCTGAGCTGCCAATGGTAAAATGGGCTGCTGAAGACTCGCTTTATCACACACAGCAAGCCATCGACGAATTAATTAGTAACTTTCCTAACAAAATTGTTGCTGGTGCACTACGCGTAATTATTTTCCCATTGGGTACATGGTTACAAAAACCTTCAGATAAATTAGATCATAGCGTTGCTAAAATACTACAAACACCAAGTGCTGCAAGAACTGCATTAGGTAAAGGGCAATACTTAACCCGCGATGAAGACAATTTACTAGGCCAATTAGAGCAAACCCTTGATGACATTTTGGCAAGTGAACCTATTTTCGACAAAGTGTGCCAAGGTGTCGGTGAGAAGCTACCATTTTATCGTTTAGGAGACGTTGCTGAGCGAGGTTTGGCCGAAAATATTATTACTGAAGCTGAAGCTGACTTATTAAGAAAGGCAGAACAAGGACGCTTAGCTACTATTAATGTTGATGATTTTGACCATAGTGAATTAATCTCAGCAAAATTTGCTGAACAGTCTAAATAAATGATAGCTAACTAAAAGTTATTTTTAGTTATTATCAACAGAGCTAAAAAGGGTAAGCAAGACGTTGCTACCCTTTTTATTTTTAATGACAAATGATAAGTCTAGCGTACAGCTGTAACAAATAAAGCGATACCCTTCTCCATTAAAGCCCGTTAAAATAGTGCTAAGTGTTTACTCAAAGGTTTGTTAACTTAATGCTTTCTTTTTTACCCTCCGCTTTATTAATGCCATTTTCTTTTATACTTTTTTGCTTAAATTTAGCCTTTAGCGGAACAATAATTACATTAGGTGGAGTATTAAAGCTCATCATTCCATTTAACGCTTTTCATCAATTACTCTATCGACCCATGCATTTTTTTTATCGCTTATGGGCATTTAACAATTACCTGATTATTATGCTATTTAATCGGGTTGAATGGCGTATTACTGGTAGTGAAGGCCTCAATAAAAAGGCTTGGTATTTACTCATCGCCAATCACCAGAGTTGGCTAGACATTATTGTGCTATCGCATTTTACCCGCAAGTACACTGCCGAGCCGAAATATTTTTTAAAATCGTCATTGAAGAAAATTCCCTTTATTGGTCTTGGCTGCTGGGCACTGGATATGCCCTTTATGAAACGCTATTCCAAAGCATTTATAGCAAAAAATCCAGCGCTAAAAGGACAAGATATTCTTGCGACACAAAAATCTTGTCAGTCATTTAGCCAGCACCCTACAACTATCATAAATTTTGTAGAAGGCACCCGATTTACCCAAGAAAAACAACAGAAAAAACCTATTTATACCCACTTACTGCCGCCTAAAGCTGGTGGAATAGCATTTACTTTGGCAACGCTAGGTACGCAATTTGATAAGGTACTAAATGTCACCTTACACTACCCTGGTGCTTCTACACACATAATGAAAGATATTTTAAAAGGCCGTTTAAAGACGATTATTGTAGAAGTAGAACAACTTGAAATTAATGATAACTTAATTGGTGATTATAGCGAACCCAACTTTCAATTAGGTTTTCGACAGTGGCTTAATCAGCTGTGGCGTAAAAAAGATAGCACTATTGATTATATATCACATTAAAAACTTATAAATATTCGTTATCAATTCATTGAAAATTAATGACCAATACGTTAATTTACTGTTAATTTATTAATGGAAAAATATTATGCTAGCTACAAAGGAAAATGTAACGGTTAAACGTCGCAGTAAAGGTGAACAAACTAGAAATAACATTCTAGTTGCCGCTATTGAGATTTTAGCCAAAAATGGGATAAAAGGAACCACCCATCGTGCTATCGCCAATCATGCCAATATTCAGTTATCTTTAACAACGTACTATTTCAAAGACATTCAAGAATTGGTACATCAGGCATTTAAATTGAATGCAGAGCAAACATCTCAACTTATTGACTTTGCTTGGCAGCAAGCGTTTGACTACCTTAATTCCATAGGAAAAACTCAGCTTAAAAAAGTGTCGGTAAGAGCTCAGGTGCGTGAACAATTAGCACAACTAGCGACTGAATATATTATGAATAAGGTTACTGAAAGAGCAATGACCTTAGCCGTTGAGCAATTATTGTTTACTGAAATACAAACAACACCACAATTACGTGAACTAGCTAACCAACATAGAGTGGCACTACTCGCTCCTTTCATTAAGTTATGTAGCTACTTTGAACCAAATAATGCCAATATTGATGGTGAGATACTGTTTACTATTTTCACTCAAATAGAATATAGAAATATTACGCCTGATGTTGAAAATATCGACCGTGATGCTATTTACCAACAAGTGAATAGAGTAATTGGCTGGATAATGAAATTAAAATAACTAAACGATCACTTTATTATGCTAAAAATAAGAACGCCACAATCAAAGATTGTGGCGTTCTTCGTTATCGCTCTAGGCTAATATCGTACTGACCATTTAAAGGAATGACAGTAGCTCTTCATCTAATTGCATTAACGTTTTAGGATCAGCCATCATCGTCGCAGCGTGTGACTTAGTACGTGGTAATAAGCGCTCAAAATAAAATTCTGCTGTTTTAATTTTTGCACGATAAAAGTCACGATTCTCAACGTCAGTCGCTAACTTTTCATAAGCGGCTTGCGCCATTTGTGCCCAGAAATAGCCCATAACGATATAACCAGAATACATTAAGTAGTCTACTGAAGCAGAACCGACAATATCACGATCTTTTTTCGCTTTTATTGCCAGTCTTACTGAATATTGTTGCCAATTTGCAACAGCCTTACTTAGTGGCCAAATAAATTTATTCATTTGACGTTTATGCGGGTTGCTTGAGATCATGCTTTTATCTTTACAGAAACTAAGTACTTCCATAGTAAAGCTTTTCAGTGATTTACCTCTGCTAAGCAATATTTTTCGTCCTAATAAATCAAGTGCTTGTATACCTGTAGTGCCTTCATATAACGTAGCAATACGAGTATCACGCACAATTTGCTCCATGCCCCATTCTTTAATGTAACCATGCCCACCAAATATTTGTACACCATGATTAGCACTTTCAAGACCAACTTCGGTTAAAAAAGCTTTTAAAATAGGGGTAATAAAACCTAATCGATGATCAGTGCGTTTCAGCTCTTTTTCATCTTTAGAGGTTTCTAATACATCTACTAATTTGGCCGCGTAATAAATCATCGCTCGGCCGCCTTCAGAAAAAGCTTTTTGTGTCATTAGCATACGGCGAACATCAGGATGAACAATAATAGGATCAGCCACTAACTCTGGTTTTTTCTTACCCGTTAATGAGCGCATTGATAAACGTTCTTTCGCATAAATTAGCGCATTTTGATAAGATAATTCAGATGCACAAACGCCTTGTAATGCAGTACCAACACGCGCAGTATTCATAAAGGTGAACATACATTCTAAACCTTTATTTTCTGGCCCAATAAGTACACCTTTTGCCTTATCAAAATTTAATACCGCGGTTGCAGAACCTTTAATACCCATTTTATCTTCTAACGAACCACAACTTACATTATTGTTTTCACCACAGTTACCTTGTGTATCCACCGTCATTTTAGGCACGATAAATAATGAAATACCGCGAGTGCCTTCTGGTGAGTTTGGTAAACGTGCTAATACAATGTGAATTATATTTTCGGTTAGATCATGCTCACCTGCGGAGATAAAAATTTTGGTACCAGTAATATCATATGTGCCATCGTCGTTAGGTACAGCTTTGGTTTTTACTTGCCCTAAATCAGTGCCACATTGAGGCTCTGTTAAACACATTGTGCCTGTCCAAGTACCTTCAGTTAGCTTAGTAAGATAAATTTCTTTCTGCTCATCTGTACCATGTGCTTGTACTGTATTCATTGCTCCATGACTAAGACCTGGGTACATTGCCCAAGACCAATTCGCTGTTCCCATTAATTCTGATTTAGCCATACCTAGAGAAGGAGGAAGCCCTTGTCCGCCGTGCTCTATTGGATGCGACAAACTTTGCCATCCACCTTCAACATAAGTGCTATAAGCTTCTTTAAAGCCTTTAGGCGTACGTACTTCACCATTATCAAAAGTACAGCCTTCTTTATCGCCGCTTTGATTAATTGGCAGAAGTTCATTTTCACAAAATTTAGCACACTCCTGCAAAATAGCGTCAACCATATCTGGTGTGGCATCTTCAAACTCAGAAAACTTTTCGTAATGAGGGTAATATTTTAATACATCTTCAAATAAGAATTTAATGTCAGCTAGCGGTGCTTTATAAGTAAGCATTTTTGCACTCCAAGAATAAGATCGTTATTAAGCATAGTTAAACATGAGAATAATACCAAAGTCAACTGGTCTAACCTCTTACCTTTAAGTAATAATAAATTTATTGGATAAGATCATGCCCAATATACGTCACATAAAATAAAGCACTAAGAAATACAGCTCCAAATAGTGCGACTATATCACCTAGCCAATCTCGAAAGGTCAATAAATTCTATATTCGAAAATAGCCGAACCAACTGAACTCTGTCAGTTGTTAGCAATTAGATTATAAATACTGAGATTTAATACAAGAAAATAGTTGGCGGAGTGGACGGGACTCGAACCCACACTTCTCAACATGACAGGCCGCTGAATGCTAAATAGCCGAACCAACTGAACTCTGTCAGTTGTTAGCAATTAGATTATAAATACT
>JBMZCX010000096.1:0-7787 GCA_049613795.1 Thalassotalea sp.
GGGTCGGTTAATTCAGCATTATCTGCAACTTCTACAATTTCAGCTTCTGGCTCAGATACTACTTTGTTTTTTTTTGATCCCGTTGAGTCTTGCGCCATAGATTCCATCAGCGCGTCAATATCATCGGGGTCAGTTAATTCAGCCGTAGCATCTATTTCAACTGTTTCAGCCGATTCATCTATTAATAAATCGTCAAGTGCGCCTTGGTCAAGCTCTCCACCTTCCAATATTTCATCATCACTGTCTTCGTCTAAATCCGATAACAATGAATCTAAATCACTTTGATCTAACTCTCCGCCTTCTAGTGCTTCGCCATCATCACCTAATGAAATATCTTCTAAATCATCAAGTTCATCTAAATCGTCTAAACCTGCATCATCATCTAAATGAATAACATCATCATCTAATAATTCTTCACTTAATGAGTCGAGATCATCAGTAAATAAGTCACTGTCATCACCAGAAGTTTCAGTTCCCTCCGATAAATCAATCGATAATTCATCATCAAGTGATAGCTCATCGTCAAGTGATAATTCATTATCTAGTGACAATTCATCATCCAGTGAAAGTGATTCATTTTCAGGTACTTTAACATCAGTATCTTCGTTTGAAGTTTCGGCTACATCTGCTAAAGATTCTTTTTCAACCACTGCCGTAGACTCTACTTTTTTACGAGTAAAAAACCAAAGGCCAATACCTGCTAGTAAACTTACAGGTAATAAAATACTTAAAATTAGGAACGTCGTACTTGATAAGAAGCTATTATCTTCTAATTCACTCGACTGTTTAGCCAGTAATAATTCTTGTTCACGCGCTTCTGCTTTTTCTAATAACGTTTGCAACATTGCGTTAGCATTGTTCATTTGTACTTCAACTTCTTTACCTTTAGCAACTTCCTCTTGCATTATATTAAGTTGAGTATCAAAGCGATTAAGTTTACTGCGTAAGCCTTCATTTTCTCTTAATAACGCCTGTAAGCCGTCAATCGAGTCAAGCACATCATTTTGAATGGTTTCTAATTTCTTTGTTTGATCATTACCAAACACTTGCAGCTTTTCATTTATTTCAACTTTAGCTGCATCTAAATCTTCTTTTTTTAGTGATTGAGATGACTTTTTCTTCGGGCTATTAGCTTTAGTGCTAACACTATCCCAATTTTCATCGTCTTGCTCTGACTTTTGTTTTGCCGTTTGCGGATCAATTCTGCCGATTTCATTAATCGAAGGCAGCGATAAAGTTTGCCCGTCAATCATATGGTTTATATTCTGGTCATTAAAAGCATTAGGGTTTTTAACAAAAATTGCCTGCATGACTTGATAGACAGAAAATTTAGGATCAGGGCGAGATTGAATTGCAATATTCCACAAAGTATCTTGTGAAGTTATCGGCCCATATTGGCGAAAGGAAGTCATATCAGTGCTTTTAGCACCTCGAATGCGAACACCACTTTCTTCAAAGGCGTATGAGGTTGCGCTAAAAACGCTAATACTGATCAATAAAACCTGCCAGAGGCACAGGTGTAACAGTCGCTGCATTAAGTTTTCCTAACAGTTTAAATATGAAAGCCAATTATTTGGCTATTCTAACCTTTAATTTTTGAAGCAATGTTTATTCCAACACTACTATAAATAGTAATAATAGCAATTCTAAAGAGAAAGTCTTTTAAAATATAAAAAATAGCACCTATAAAAATAAAAAACCCGTCGTTAAGTTAACGACGGGTTTTTATTTTTCTTTAGTTAATTCAACAATTAATATTCTGACAAATGCTCTTTAACCAATAATTCAGCTATTTGAATACTGTTAGTTGCTGCGCCTTTACGAACATTATCAGCAACAATCCACATGTTAATGCCCTGATTATGACTAATATCTTCGCGAATTCGGCCTACAAACGTTGCATCTACGCCACTTGCCTCACCAATTTGTGTTGGGAAGTCTTCATCTTTTTCACATACTTCTAACCCTGGCGACTGCTTAAGTAATTCTTTCACTTCTTCAGCAGAAATAGGAGCACGTGTTTCAATATGCAATGCTTCACCGTGACCAAAGAATACAGGAACACGTACCGCTGTTGGGTTAACCCGAATAGTGTTATCGCCCAATATTTTTTGTGTTTCCCATACCATCTTCATTTCTTCTTTGGTATAGCCATTTTCTTGAAAAACGTCGATTTGCGGGATCACGTTAAACGCTATTTGACGTGAAAATACTTTTGGATCAACTGGTTTGCCACTTAATAGATCTGCACACTGCTTTGCTAATTCATCCATAGCTTCTTTACCCGCGCCAGAGACTGACTGATATGTGCTCACGTTTATACGTTCAATACCAACAGCTTCATGTATAGGTTTTAATGCCACTAACATTTGGATAGTAGAACAGTTAGGGTTAGCAATGATATTACGATTACGATACTCAGCTAATGCTTGTGGATTAACTTCAGGCACCACTAATGGAATGTCGTCGTCGTAACGAAATTCAGAAGTATTATCAATCACAATACAACCTGCTTCTGCCGCAATAGGTGCAAATTTAGCTGAAACATTACCGCCTGCTGAGAAAAAGCCAATTTGAGCTAAGCTAAAATCGAAGGTGTCTGCATCAATTACTTCAACGCTTTCACCGTTAAATTCAATAATTTCACCCGCAGTACGCGCGCTTGCTAAAGGATATAATTTATTGATAGGAAAATTTCTTTGTTCAAGAATTTCAATAATCGTTTTACCAACGAGTCCTGTTGCTCCTAATACGCAAACATCAAATTTTTGTGCCATGCCCTTCTCTCTTTTTTTATCTCTGTATTATTACTTGGTGTTAAAGCCAAGGTGATGCCAAACATCACTTTGTGCTAGGTTAGTCAGGCTAATATTCATCGCAGAAAACTCTCGGCGAGCTGGATATGTTTTCCTAATGGTGTCAAAACCCTGACTTGAAATTTTTTGGCGAAATATACCGTCATCGCGACGCACATCGTAAACCAATTTTACCATTTGGTTTAGCATTATCTCACTAAAGGGCTGATTAATTGTCAAACCAGTGATAGTGCTATCGGCTAAATAGTTATTTAGCTGTTTATTCGATGATAATTCGAGCTGTTGACATAATGCCTGATAGAGCATTTCTGTGCCACGAGCTTTTCCTTCTAAGCTATAACCAGCAATATGTGCCGTTGCTATTTCACAATACGGAATAAGCTCAGTTAAAATAGCAGGCTCATTTTCCCAAACATCTAACACCACCTTGGTTGCCATTCCTGCTTTTTTAAGTGCAAGTAGCGCCTGATTATCAATAATTTCGCCACGGCAAGCATTAATCAATATTTGCTGATCGTTGAAGTTAGCCAAGCGAGTGTGATCAAGCATATGATAAGTAGCATGCGGCCCCGTCATTGTTTTAGGGACATGCAAAGAAACTACATCACAACTAAGTACTTCATCTAAGCTTGAAAACAAACGTTGATCTTCGCCATTATCTGCCAGTATAGGGTCACAAAGTAAGTGCCTTATTCCTAACGCAGTTAACTTTTCACTTAGCCTTGTGCCTGTATTACCTGCTCCAACAATACCTACTGTCATCTCTGACAACGTTAAACAGTAACGCTCTGCGAGTACAACTAAGCTACTGATCACATATTCGGCAACTGAAATAGCATTACAACCTGGCGATGATGAAAAACCGATACCACGTGAAGCTAAATACGCTTGATCAATATGATCAACACCAATGGTTGCGGTGCCCACAAACTTTAAGTGGTTGTTTTTAGCTAATAAGGCTTTATTAACTTGAGTGATAGAACGAACCAGCAACACATCTGCATCCTTAATATCGTCTGCCGTTAGTGAACGACCTGAAAAAGGGTGTAAGGTGCCAAAGTCTTTAAAAAATTCTGATGCATAAGGCATATTTTCGTCGTAGTAAATATTCATGGCTATTCTTATTAGATTATTAATCGATCGGATTTTTGTGTTTATTTTATACAAAAAAGCCGCTAACTCTCGTTAACGGCTCTGGGTATAGCAAACCGTTAGCGGTTATTTATATTTTTTCATTACTAACGTTGCGTTTGTACCACCAAAACCAAAGCTGTTCGACATTGCCATGTTAATTTCAGTTTCACGCATTTCAGTCACAATATCTAAGCCATTAGCTTTCTCGTCTAGCGTTTCAATATTAATTGAAGGCGCAACGAAGTTGTTTTCCATCATTAACAATGAGTATATTGCTTCATGTACACCAGCAGCACCTAAAGCATGACCTGTCATTGCTTTTGTTGCACTAATGGCAGGAGAGTCGTTACCGAACACTTCTTGAATAGCACCTAGCTCTTTTACATCTCCAACAGGTGTTGAAGTACCGTGTGTGTTAAGGTAATCAACTTTACCTTCCACGCCTTCCATTGCTTGTTGCATACAACGCACTGCGCCTTCACCACTTGGGGCAACCATGTCGTAGCCGTCTGATGTTGCACCATAACCAACAATTTCAGCATAAATATGTGCGCCACGTGCTAAAGCATGCTCTAATTCTTCAACCACAAGCATACCGCCGCCGCCAGAAATAACAAAACCGTCACGGTCTGCGTCATAAGTACGTGAAGCTTGTTCTGGTGTGTCATTATACTTAGACGATAATGCCCCCATGGCATCAAACATCATTGCCAATGACCAATCAACTTCTTCGCCGCCGCCAGCAAAAACAATATCTTGTTTGCCAAGTTGTATTAATTCAGCCGCATGACCAATACAATGTGCACTTGTTGCACACGCAGAGCTAATAGAGTAGTTAACACCTTTAATTTTAAATGGTGTGGCTAAACATGCAGAACACGTACTAGACATTGTTTTAGGTACCGCATAAGGCCCTACACGTTTTACGCTTTTTTCTCGCAAAGTATCAGCTGCTTTAACCACATTGTCAGACGACGCACCGCCAGAGCCAGCAACAATACCCGTTCTAAAATTTGAAACTTGATCGTCAGTTAGTTTTGCATCAGTAATCGCTTCTTGCATTGCTACATAAGCATATCCTGCCGCGTCACCCATAAAGCGTATCGCTTTACGATCAATATGCTCTTTAGTATCAAGCGTAGGGTTACCCCACACTTGGCTACGAAGCCCTTTTTCTTCAAAGCTTTCAGCTTTCGTTATTCCTGAACGCCCTGCTTTTAATGAACCTAACACTTCTTCTGCGTTGTTTCCGATACTAGAAACAATACCTAAACCAGTAATTACGACACGTTTCATTTAACTTACCATCTAAATTTTAAAAAATACGGGCGTATCATACAGATATTTACCCATCAAACTGGTCTATCCAGCGAACACTTGTACACTGATTTATGGTGAATAATACCGTAAACCATGACAAAGCCTACGAATTATAGGTAAAATAGCGCTAGTGATATAGTAAAATTTATAAGAAATTGTGAGCAATACACCAAATAACCATACAAAAAACACTCCAAACATTAGTTTTAGAGCTGACGGTTCTCCGTATTCAGACACCTTTAATGATTTTTATTTTGATACCAGCTTAGGTTTTCATCAAAGTGAACAAGTATTTATTGAAGGTAATCACATAACCGAAAAACTGCGTAATACCACTGACACGCTAACAATTGGTGAAACCGGTTTTGGCACAGGTCTTAATTTTTTATTAACGCTAAAACGTTTTCTTTCACTAACAGAGCAACAACCAAAGACTAAATTGCATTACATTAGTACTGAAAAATTTCCGCTAACTCACCAACAATTAAAACAGTCATTACAAGGGCTAACTGCACTTGATGAAGAAGCTAAGTTATTACTCACCCATTATCCACAAACGTTATCATTATCTGAGGCTACTCAATATCAGTTGTCATTATTAAATGGCAAGGTGTTACTTACCTTGCTATTTAAAGACTCAACCGAGGCACTCTCGACGCTTAACAAACCCAAGAACGGGCTAGTTGATGTGTGGTATTTAGACGGGTTTTCTCCCGCTAAAAACCCAGAAATGTGGCAAGTCCCTTTATTTGAACAAATTGCTCGGCTGTCAAAACCTCAAGCAAGTATTAGTACATTTACCGTCGCTGGCCATGTCAGACGAAAATTAATGGATGTTGGCTTCAGGCTCAGTAAAAATGTCTATTCTGGACGAAAAAATGAATATTTAGCAGGTGTATTTCAACAAAGTAACTCTGCAAGAAAAGGTTATCAACTGCGCCCAACAATAGTTAAACCTCAACACGTTACTATTATTGGCGGCGGTATTGCTTCGGCTTGTGCGGCTTATACTTTGGCTCAACAAGGAGTAAAAGTAACGCTATTTTGCAAAGACGTTGCCGTTGCTCGTGGTGCTTCCAGTAATAAAATAGGCGCATTATTCCCCCTTTTGCATCAACAGCAAGACGATATTAGCCTATTTTATCAACAGGCCTTTGAACATGCGGTTACTTTTTATCAAAAGTTATTAGCTGATGGTTATCATTTTAGCCATAACTGGTGCGGGCTATTAGAAATTTCATATAAAGATTCCTTAGCAAAAAGGCAGCAACTTTTTCAGCAAAATAAAGCATGGCCTGAGGCTTTAATTCACAGTGTTGATAGTGCACAAGCAAGTAAAATTGCTAATATTCCTTTACCTTATGGCGGATTGTTTATGCCGCGCGCAGGCTGGATAGCACCAGCAGAGCTTGTACAGCAACTGTTAAAAGCAGCAACAAACACCAATAATTTACGCATCGAAAATAGTGTCCATGTAACGGCGTTAACACAAACTGACGATAAAAAGTGGCACTTAGCCACAAGTAAGGGAAGCATAACCGCTAGCGTAGTAGTGTTAACTGGCGGTGCTGAAGCAATACCACTTAATGTTAATCAGTCGCTCCCGCTAACCTCTGTTCGAGGGCAAATTACTGCCATGCAAAGTAACGAACACAGTAGCGCGTTATCAACGGTTATTTGCCACAAAGGCTACTTAACACCGGAAAATAAAGGACTTCATTGTATTGGGGCAACGTTTGACAAGGACTCATTTGACACACAGGCAAAAAAAGCTGACGACGAATATAACTTAGCGATGCTGGAAAAGTGCTTGCCTGACATAATGCCATGGCAGTTAACGGACGTGGCATCAAGTAAAGCACGTTTACGTTGTATGACCCCTGATCATATGCCCGTGGTAGGCGCTATGCCAGATATTGAAGCGCATAAAACCAGTTATGCGCATTTAGCCAAAGATAAAAATTGGCGTTTTGATACGCCAGCACCTTGTGTTGATAATTTATATACCCTAACAGGGTTAGGTGCTAGAGGTTTATGCAGTGCACCATTACTGGCAGAAATATTGGCTGCCGATATTTGTGGCTACCCTTACCCTGTAAATGATCAAATGCTTTTTAATTTAGCGCCAAATCGCTTTATTATTCGCGATATCATTAAGCGCCAAGTTGACGTTTAACAAGCCTTAGCCTGTCAACGGTAAACGGCCAACTATGCTATGAATGCTTTGCTCAGTTCAGCCCAGTAGTTTTGCACAATAACGCGGTCAGCTGGCGTTAACTCTGTACGCGCTGCCTGCATTTTCTCTGAAATATCATCAGCCAAGGCTACAGTTAATACTTGAGATTCATCCCCAAACTGACTCGCTGCCAAGCTAATAAAGCCACGTAAATAACTACTGGCAAATAGATCATCGCTACTGGCGTCATTAGCCACTAAGTCGTCTAAGTACTGATATAACTGGGTTAAACTTTCAAACTGCACTTCTTTCTCCAAATTTTACTAAACTAATTACTAATT
>JBMZCX010000097.1:0-7606 GCA_049613795.1 Thalassotalea sp.
CAAAAATAACTAACATAATAATAAATATGGGCTTTTTATGACATTTATCGAACAATGGGTTGGCACAATAAACGGATATTTATGGGGAAGTATTTTAATTTACCTACTTACCGGTTGTGGTATTTGGTTTACTTTACGGCTGAAAGGACTTCAGCTAACTAGGTTTTTTCATATGTTTACGGTGCTCAAATCAAGCCGTAAAAAAGATGCCCACGGAATATCTCCTTTTCAAGCATTATGCACATCACTAGCAGCTCGCGTTGGCACAGGTAACTTAATGGGAGTGGCTGTTGCTATTTCATTAGGGGGCGCAGGTGCAGTATTTTGGATGTGGTTAATTGCGTTGGTCGGCATGGCTACTGCATTTGCTGAAAGTACCTTAGGGCAACTTTATAAAGAAAAAGACAGTAACGGTAATTTTAGAGGTGGCCCAGCTTATTACATGAGTAAAGGCTTGAAAAATCGTCATTTGGCTATGACATTTTCGTTATGTTTATTCTTTGGCTATGGTTTTGTTTTTAGTTCTGTGCAAGCCAACTCTATTACCGACGCTTTTAATGGCTCATTCGGTATTAATCCTATTATTACGGGTGTCGTTATCACCATCGCTACTGCGTTTATTATAATTGGTGGTTTAAAAAACATTGCGCGCTTTGCAGAATTAACGGTTCCATTTATGGGGTTAGCATATTTTATCGTTTGTTTAGTCGTGCTTGGACAAAATATTGAATTGATCCCAGGGATCATTATGGACATTATCAATTCGGCATTAGGGTTGAAAGAAGCGGGTAGTGGCTTAGTTGGCGCGGCAATTGTGCAAGGAGTTAAACGCGGTTTATATTCTAATGAAGCTGGTATGGGGAGTGCGCCTAATGCAGCGGCAGCGGCAGTACCTTATCCGCCACACCCAGTTTCTCAAGGTTATATTCAAATGTTGGCGGTATTCTTTGACACCATAGTAATTTGTTCGTGTACTGCCTTTTTAATATTACTTTTTGATGGGCATGGTACTGAAATGAAAGGTATTCAATTAACCCAGCAAGCATTGGCATTTCAGGTAGGGGCTTGGGGAAGCGACTTTATTACTGTTGCCATTATGTTGTTTGGCTTTACGTCTATTGTAGCTAACTTTGCTTATGCTGAAAATAATTTGAAATATTTAAAGCTAGATAATTTCTTAGGACATTGGTTTTTGCGTATAGGTTTTTTAGCCATGTTAGTGTTTGGTTCAATGGCAAGTTTGCCAGCGGTTATAGCATTAGCCGATTTATCGACAGGGTTAATGACTGTTGTAAACGTTACCGCATTGTTTTTATTAACAAAAGTGGTTGTGTCTATTACAAAAGACTACCATCAACAGTTAGCTGCGGGTAAATTACCTGAGTATTTACCTAATTCAGAGCAACATAAAGGACTGCATCTAAGTAAAGGTGTTTGGACTAATAATTCCAAATAGCCCTTATTAAACAGTGAATGTCTCATTGGGTGATTAATTATGCTGTCACCCTTTTTCGTTATGCTCTATAATCGCGCTTTATTTTGGGTTATTAGGGTAGTTTAATGAGTGTAGATGCAATAGGTTTGTCAGAAAATTTACTGAGAGCAGTAAAAAACTGTGGTTATAAAAACCTAACACCAATACAACAACAAGCTATTCCTGCTATTCGTTCAGGAGTCGATATTCTTGCAAGTGCTCAAACGGGTACTGGTAAAACAGCCGCGTTTAGTTTACCCATACTCGACGCTGTTGATGGCAGTAACAACACCTTACAGGCTTTAATATTAACGCCTACACGTGAACTTGCTCAACAAGTAGCAGAAAACATTACCACTTATAGTGAACATTTATTGCTTTCTTCAGGCGTTATTTATGGTGGCGTAAATATGCCTGCGCAAACTAAGTTACTTAAATCAGGTGTTAATGTGCTTGTTGCCACTCCTGGGCGCCTGT
Organism: Thalassotalea sp.; assembly: GCA_049613795.1. Classification (GTDB taxonomy): domain Bacteria; phylum Pseudomonadota; class Gammaproteobacteria; order Enterobacterales; family Alteromonadaceae; genus Thalassotalea_B. Next base: position 1,952 of record JBMZCX010000097.1, read on the forward strand.
TAGAGCATATGGCGCTGCGTCATGTCGACTTATCTCATGTTAAGTTTTTAGTGCTTGATGAAGCTGATCGTATGCTTGATATGGGATTTTTAACGGAATTAGAGCGTATTCTTGCTGCAATTAAGCAAAAACATCAAACCTTAATGTTTTCAGCAACGTTTTCAAACAAGGTAAAGCTTTTAGCTAAACAGGTGCTACACACACCTAAAACGATTGAAGTAGCTAAACAAAATGCAACGTCGGGTAAAGTTAAGCAATCGGTTTATTGGGTGGCTGAAGCAAGAAAACGCGAGCTTTTATCTGAGCTAATTGGCGTTAATAATTGGCAGCAAGTACTTGTTTTTGCAGGGACTAAAGAAAGTGCCAATATTCTTGCGAAAGAGCTTAAACTTGATGGCATTAAAGCAGCGTTATGTCATGGTGACATATCGCAAGGTGGTCGAAATAAAGCGCTTGAACAATTTGCTGAAGGAAAAATCAGAGTATTAGTGGCAACCGATGTTGCAGCTCGTGGTTTAGATATTGATGATTTAGCTTATGTTATTAATTTTCATTTACCTTTTTTAGCGGAAGATTATGTTCATCGTATTGGACGCACAGGCAGAGCGGGTAAGTCAGGTACGGCAATTTCTCTGGTTAGCCCAAAAGATGAAAAGTTTTTACAAAATATTGAAGAGTTAATAGGCCGTACTTTTGAACGTATTGTTGTACCGGGTTATGAGTTAGATAAAGCAACGCCCATTATTCATCAACAAGCGGCGCAAGCACAGGTAGTAGAAAAGAAGAACCGCTATCAAGCAACGCAAGATAAAAATAAAGCTCTTGCTAAAAAAGACGATAAAAAATCAGGAAAAGCAGCTAAAAAATCAATAAAATCGTCGAAAAAAGGAAAGGCAGCGATAAAAAGTAAAAGAAGATAATTACACCTTTACCTTTTTATGATGACGACACATATACCAATAGAAACGCCTTTTGAGTATCGAAATTTATGCTGGTTCTGTGGAGAACCAGCAGCAAAAAAATTTTATTTTCCCCATCAATTCCATCATGTTTTACATTATCATGCACCTAAATTGATCATTAATAGCTGCGTTGAATGTTGCCATGCAGGGCATAAATCGCAGGCTAGTACTATTTGGCAAGTGGCATATGATGTAAAAAAAGCGTTATTAAAAACCTATCGAAAAGATTTAGCTATCGGTTTAAATTGGACTGAAGAAGAGCTCACGAATAGCCAGTTTGAAGGTGGAAACTTTGAATCCTTTCAGCACAGTGCATGGTTTATGTATGAGATAGCTCAGGCAAGAGTTAACTTTTGTCATTGGCCGATTGTCGTTCATGGCATAATACTGGAAAAGTGCGCAACTGAATCACTAACATTCACCTTTGACGGTACAACTTACCCTTCAATTGAACAAGCTATTGAGCATTACAGCAGTGTGTTTCAATTAAATAGAGGTTATTTTCAGCGCGTATTAGCGAAAGTAGGTATCGAACGTTTTGCCATGGCGGTTCGTTTTTGCCGTATTATGATTAATGCAACGCCAGATGAGCGCACTTTAGCGTTGCAAGAATTATCATAACGAAAGGAGTTTTTCTTTTAGTTAAACTACCGTTAGTGTTTTCGGCATATTAACTTTTCGCCCGTATAGCATGTTATCTGCGCGTTCAAATAATGTTTGTTCATCATCAACTCTATTCATAAAAGTATAACCTAAGCTACAGCCTACTTTATATTTGCTTAATAAGGCATTTTTGTTGATTGTTTGCTCAATGCGATTTTCAATAATATGTAAAGATTGCTCGCTAGCATTTTCAACAATAATGGCAAATTCATCACCACCAAAGCGAAATAGGCTGTCAGAGTCGCGCGTACTTGCACGTAAGGCATTGGCAAATTCACTAAGTACACTATCACCAATATGATGGCCGTAAGTGTCATTAACACTTTTAAATTTATTTAAATCGCCAACAACAAGGCCTAATCGAGCTTTTTGTCTGTTAGCATGGTGCATTGAGCGCTTTAACTGTTGATCAAAGTGTCGACGATTACCTAGCCCTGTTAGGCTGTCTTCCATTGCAATTTTTAATGCATTTTGATATTTAATGGCGTTATTAATAGGGTGGATCAGTAGTTTATGCAATTGCGTTAATATTTTATGATTAGTAATACTAATAGGTGAGTTAATCGCATAGGTGAGCGTGCCTATATAACGGCTGTTTAGCTTTAGTTCATAAATGCGCTCTTTTTTACCTGATTTACTATCTCTAGCTGAAGCTGAAATGTCAGATTGTTTAAAGTACAAACCTGAGAAATCGACAAACTTTGCAGCTTCCATGGCAAAAATATTAAGTAAATGATCTAGTTCAAGTGTTGTTTGTAATTGCTCTGCTAATGCGAGTTTACGATAATTAGCTTTGTCATCACGTGTGTCAAACAGCTTAAAAGCATTGAAGTCAACGCGGGTGTTTTCAACTAAATTTAATGTTTGCATATATTCACCTATCATCATGGATAGTATTTTAAAGCAAATATTATGCCTATATTGAACAGGTGTTTGATATTTGAAAATAGTTATGATTATTAACACGATAGCTTCATAGATAAGGTCTACAGCCGTATTGACAATATATTGACGGCAATGTTTTGCCTAGCACCTTGCCACTTTTGTTATTATCTTGTATTTAAACAGAATAATGCTTCAATCGTTGCTTAAAATAACGCTATACTGAAAATTCAAACAAAACATAATATCACAATAATTAAGGTGAATAGTGTCAAGCCATATTGAACTACTAGCAATGTTAATGAGTGCAGTTGCCATGGTGTGGCTGTTTAGACGTTTACATTTACCCGCTATCCTTGCTTATTTAGTTGCGGGAATGTTAGTGGGAGAGCATGGTTTTGCCTTTGCGCAAGAGCATGTTGATTATGAACATTTTGCTGAGCTAGGTATTGTTTTTTTATTGTTTACGCTTGGGTTAGAGTTTTCTTTACCTAAGTTATTGGCTATGCGGCACCTTGTTGCTGCCGTTGGTAGTTTACAAGTAGTTATTTCATTACTTGTTTTTATGATTATTGCGCTAATTACAGGGCAAAGCTTTGGCAGTGCCTTTGTAATTGGTGGCATTTTAGCGCTGTCTTCAACCGCTATTGTTATTAGACAACTAAGCGAAACCGGGGCGATGAAACGAAAATCAGGACAAATATCTGTTGCTGTTTTATTGTTCCAAGATGTCGCGGTTGTTCCGTTATTAATTATTATCCCCATGTTTGCCCAAGACTCTGATACTTCGATGATCTTAGCGTTACTTATTGCGCTAGTTAAAGGAGTTGTGGTGGTTTCGGTGTTATTAATGGCAGGGAAATGGTTACTTCCTCGATTATTTAATTTAGTCGCACAAGTGCGCACTGACGAACTTTTTGTCTTAACCACACTATTAGTGACGCTTGTGGCGTCAGCGTTAACACAATGGTTTGGCTTATCAATGGCACTTGGCGCGTTTTTAGCGGGCATGATGTTAGGAGAAAGCCAATATAAACATCAATTAGAAGCAGATATTAGACCTTACCGCGATATATTATTAGGTTTATTCTTTGTAACGGTTGGTATGAAGCTAGATATTGGGGTGCTTATTGCTTCACCAATTAAAATTGTGACTATTTTAGTGGGTTTTATGGTGATAAAAATTGCCGTTATTAAAAAGCTTGCTGTAATGTCGGGAGAGCAACCTAAAGACGCGTGGGCTTCAGGCATAATGTTGGCACAAATGGGGGAATTTGGCTTCGTTTTGATCGCATTAGCTAATCAAATCAACTTATTACCTGTTGATGTTGCATCAATATTATTGGGTGTTGGCGTTATTAGTATGGCAATAACACCTTATATGATTGAACACGCACGTAGTTGGGGGCTATGGTTAAGTAATGAAAAAGAGGTTGATACTAGCCACTTAGAAGAATTACCTGCAAATACGCAATTAAGAGACCATGTTATTATTTGTGGTTTTGGCCGAATAGGGCAAACGGTTAGCCGTTTTTTAAAGCAAGAAAATATTGAATTTGTTGCTATAGATATAGACCCGCTTAGAGCAACTAAAGCCAGAGAGGCTGGTGAAAATGTGTTGTTTGGTTCGTCTCGACAAAATGAATTATTACATGCTGCCCATTTAAGTGAAGCAAAGTTAGTCGTTATTGCTTTTGGTGAAGATAAGCAATCGTTAGAAGTTATCCAAAAAGTACGTTCTTTATCACAAGATGTGCCTATTCTTGTGCGCACTCGTAATGATGATCAGCTACAAGTGTTACAAGATGCGGGAGCTAACCAAGTTGTTCCCGAAAGTTTAGAAGGTAGTTTAATGCTTGTTTCTCAAGTTTTATCTCTGACAGGTGTGCCTTTTTCTCGTATTTTTAGACGCGTACAAACTGAACGTAAAAATCATTACAATCACCTTCATGGTTTTTATCAAGGTGAACATACTAACCTTGGCCCTGAAGCGATTGACCGAATAGAGTTTGCTCATGCAATTATTTTGAATGATAACTCCTTTGCTTGTGGTCAGTCTATTAAGTCGTTAACTTTAGATCCACGTCGAGTGGTGGTAGTGGCGTTGCGCAGAGATGACGTTGAAACTGAAAACCCTGATGAAAATATCTTACTTCGCTCACAAGACACGTTGATTGTTCGTGGTAAGCCGCGCCGAGTTGAACGAATAGAGCGTTATTTACAAGAAGGGCACTAACTAACTTGAGCATAGGTTAAGTATGAGTGGGTAAAATGATGAGTGCTTTTAGCAAAAATGAAAAAGGTGTAGCAGCGCATTATACTCATGGCGATCTCTTAAATACGATTAACCAATCATTGAGTAAACACGGACAAACACTCGCCAATACAACGACCGAGCAATTAACGGCAATGGATGAGTTCCATATCGGTGGGCGAGCAGCCACTATCCATCTATTAAACCAAGCTGAGCTATTTTCCAGCTTATTAAATAGTAATCCTAAAACGTCGATAAACCAGCAGATCAGTAAACCGCACTGGTTAGACATTGGTTGCGGCCTTGGCGGCACCGCACGCTATATTGCAAGCCAGTATGACCTAAGCGTAACAGGTATTGATTTAACCGCAGAGTATTTAAATGTAGCGCAAGTGATCACGGAAAAACTGTTAAGCAATAATGCGAGTAAAAATGGCGGGTTGATTGGGGAAATAAACTTTGTTGAGGCAAGTGCTTTGGCATTACCGTTTGCCGATGAATCGTTCAGTGGCATTAGCATGCTGCATGTAGGTATGAATATTTCAGATAAAAATAAGTTGTTTACTGAAGTTTATCGATGCTTACGTCCAGGCTCACCTTTTCTTATTTATGATGTGTTGAAAATAGAAGAATGCGATATTCAATACCCCTTGCCGTGGGCTTCAGTGGCACATAATAGTCATTTGTCAATGCTGGTTGAATATCAACAAGCGCTTACTACCGCAGGTTTTGAAATAATTAAAGTAAACAACCGACGAGAATTTTCTCTCGATTTTTTCGATAAACAAGCTGAAAAAATAAAATTACAGGGCGTAAAGCCTGTATTGAGTTTACACACACTAATACAAGATAATGGGAAAGAAAAATTCAAGAACTTAATTCAGCAAATTAAAG
>JBMZCX010000098.1:0-7385 GCA_049613795.1 Thalassotalea sp.
CGACGTTGAGTTACACGCAATTCTTTAATTAGAACGTACATAACATTTTAGTTATGAAAAAACCGCATTCATTAATATTAATGCGGTTTTTTATTGTCTCATTAAACTGATCTTTGTTTAAAAGTAGCCTCTTACTCCAAATTGGAAGTTACGACCAGGAAGTGGCGCGGTGTCTTTAATAAACGAGCTGTGTACAAAACCAAGTTCATCAGTAATGTTATCAACACTTAGGTAAAGCTGTGTGTCAACGGCACCTAAATCAAGCTGATAATTGGCTTGTAAATCAATCAATGTATAGCCATCTGTTGCTGTTTCGTATGCACTAATATCATTTTGCTCAAAATAATGTGTTCCTGTTAAGGTAAATTGTGCGCTACCTAGGGTGTATTGCAGTTCTGAACCCAATTTATTAGCAGGAATGCGTGGTAAATTTCCTTCATTATCTTTTAGTTTGGCGCGAGTAGAATCACCAAATACTTTTACCATGGCGCTGGGGTTTATTTGATAATGTACATCAAATTCAAAACCATACAGCTCAGCATCTTTACTTGTGAACTGATAAACATCAATTGCGTCACTGTGACCAATGGCAGCAGGTTCAAAACCATCCATTTCATCAAACACTAATCCTGTGTTTTGCTGATAATAAAAGTTTTTAATGTCGTTATAGAAGAAGTTGACAGTGTAACCAAAGTCTCCAGTAAAGCGACGTAAACTAATATCTAGATTAGTTGATGTTTCTTGTTTAATTTCTTCAGGCTCAAAATGCGCTTCGTTACCTTCAATATGGTAACCCAAACCAAGTTCGTAAGTCCCGGTAGCAATATGCACACCATTAGAGAGTAGCTCCGCTGAAAGTGGTGCACGCTCTGAATGTGATAAGCTAACGGCTAGGTTGTGACTTGGCATATACTCCCAAATCGCACCTGCTGAGGCACTTAGATTAGTAAAGCTTTGGGTGTAGTTAACAGTTTCATCTGCTGATGCAGGTTCGTCATCATGGCTATGCTGATGCGTATCCACATCACTTTTTATCTCATAATCTTCTAAACGGGCGCCAAGTTCTACGGTGACGTCACCAAACTTGCGTTCTTCAAGTAAATATAGCGCATGAGTCGTCGTGATACTTGCAGGTGTAAAGGCTTCTTCGCCAATCGCGTCATAATCAGACTCACTATAGTGATAGCCAATCATGCCATGCCATTGGCCTAATTGATGCTCTACGTTGAAACGTGCTTCAGTGGTTTCATTACTAAAAGTGGTGCCAATAGCGCCGTCTTCAATTTCACTATGGGTATAGTCTGTGTAACCAACACGTAGGTTAATAGACTCAATCCAGTTATCATGAAACGCATAACTTACCAGCCCCTGCCAACGGTCTTGCTCTAAATGAGCATAAACAGGTGTTTCTGCATGTTCTTCACCTTCGTGTTCTTCATGCTCGCCTGCTTCTTCATGTGCATGATCGTGTTCATGATGAGCATGTGAATGGCCTGGAATACCATAGTCTGTTTCGATATTACCGTATGAAAATCCAACGGTTAAATGCTCACCCACATAGCTAGTACCAAAATTAACTGTTTCACTGTCTATAAAGGTATTTTCAACTGAAGTAGCTGTTTCTTCATCGCCTTCAACATGTACTTCACCTTCTTCATGTTCATCCGGTAAATTAAAACGAGGTGTTTGGTAATCATCACCGCTGCGTTTAGTACCATCAAAATGGAAATTAAAGTTATCGCTGCCAGTTTCTAGTTTTGCTGCGAATGTATTCGCATTTGAAACTGTATCGTGCGTGTATTGTGCTGCCCCAGATAAAGAGTCAATGTTATTGGTTGGAATACGGTTATCAACCACATTCACTACACCGCCAATAGCACCAGAGCCATAAAGTAGGGTGCTTGGGCCACGTAACACTTCAATTTGCTCTGCCGCTAGGCTGTCACTTGATGTAGCGTGATCAGGTCCAATGCGAGACGCATCGCTGCTATCCAAACCATTTTGAGTAATTTTAACTCGAGGACCACCTAGGCCGCGGATAATCGGACTTGATGAAACAGGGCCAAAATAACTAGCATTAACGCCAGGTATGCCTTTAAGTGTCTCACCTAGCGTCGGCTTAGCTTTATTTTTTAGCTCATCGCCTGATAGCACACTTACTGGTGAAATCATTTCTAAGCTATTTTTATGCAGGGCTGAGGCATATACAACAACAGTTTCAACCGAAGTTGGCTTTAAAGTAACATTAATAGTGTTGTCTGTATTTTCAAGCGATATACGAGAATCTAGGTAGTTATCTTTACTGATATGTAATTGACTTTTAGCATCTATGTCGATACTAAACTGGCCTTGTGCATTACTTTGCACGCTTTTTGACTTACCATGAACATGAATCGTGGCATTGGCAATGGGTTGCTTTTTTGTATCTGTTACCGTGCCGTTAATCGTCGCTGCAAGTGCAGAGTGAGAACACAAAACAGACAGTAGTGCTGAGGATATGAGTGTTAGCTTAGTCATAGTTACTTCAATTCGTGGTTGTTATGTTGTGATATAATATAACACTACAAAATTATGCTATCAACAATGTTATACTATAACTTTAAAATTTGCGTTGAATAACACAAGAGAGCGATAAATTTAATTTAGCACGGCATTATTACAGTTAAATTTAGGAGCGGCTGTCTATCATCAGTATGTCTAACTTTTTTTGTGCTCTAAAATGATTTTGCTTATCAACTGGTTCAAGCATTTCACATTCATCGTTTATCATTTCTGAAATTAAGCTTGGATAATGCCTGCAATCTTGGGGTCGGTCATGATAAATACTGCAAGTATATTTATCTTTTTCTTCAGGAGATGCTTTATTGGCAAGCTCTAAAAATGGGCATTGCGTTAATTGCTCACCCGTTGTTGGGTCAAACCATAATTTATCGTTTTTAACGTATTGAAATATTTCAGGGTTGAATAACGCCCACATTTGAATTTCATCCTGATTAGTATCTAAATCTGCCGCACCGTATTTTGTGCAGCACTTACCGCATTGATTGCAATTTTGCATAGGGTAGATATTAACTGTTGCTTTTTATAGTAGGCATTAAGTGTAGCACCCTAATATCCACGTCAATAAACTAAACAGCGTTTATTGTTGCTTATAATACTTTTGTAACAACGCGGCGCTTAATAATAATGTACTATTAAGACATATGTTTCGGATACAGCGCTGTAAAAAATTAAAAAGGCGCATTAATTAAGGTAGCGAGTAATTATGAATACTAAAGTATACAAAGCGGTTCACGATTTAGCAGAAAAGCTGATGGCAGCTGCCAATAAGAATGATACTAAACAATTCGAATCTTTATATGCAGAGCTCAAAGCAATTTGTATTGAAAACGAAAATACCGCTAAAGATCACCCTGTACAGTGGGAAACTTTAGCAGATTTTACCGAAGAGCTAGAAGACGCTATTGAGACTTATGAAAAAGCATTACAGAAGTCGATTGAAATCAATAACAAAGATCATATGTCGTCGGTTGCATTTTCTATGGCTACTTTACAGCTTGAGCTGGGTGACAAAGAAGCGGCGATTAAAAACCTACAAGATGCTAAAGTCAGTGCGAATAAAATTGAAGACAAAGAATTAAAGTCAGAGATCCATGAGCTATTAGAGTCACTGGTTGAAGAAGAAGGTTAGGAAACTGTATAGTGATTATTAATAATCAGCGCCAGTAGTTTACACTTGGCGCTTTTTTATGAAGAAGATAAAGTTCAACTTCATAAAATATTTATAAATAACTTACCGAGTAATTTTTTGGAGAAAAAATGCTAGCGCAAATAGAACAATGGATTGATAAAACGAATAGCGAGTATGCACATAAAAGAATATGCTGTGAAAAATTTGCTAACGAGTTTGAGGGCTTTTACCCAAATGAATTTTTGAAAACTGCATTTTATGTAGTTGTTGATAAAATTCCTAAACCTGACTTTACAGGTTTACGTGAACTTGGTTTAAGCAATTTTATTGATATGGATGTAGCTGGAATAACCTATAAAAATACATATTATATATTACCTAGCGCTGTGGATAATTTAAGAGTACATTTTCATGAGCTTGCACATGTAGTTCAATGGCGTGAACTCGGTGCGCACACTTTTATAATGCGCTACATCAATGAAATCCAAACGTTTGGTTACAATGATGCTCCGCTTGAAATAATGGCCTATGGACTTGATGCGCACTATACCAGTAATGGAAATAAATTTAATATTCCTGACTACATTACTCAACAGCTTTAGTTAATTACTATTATAAAAGGAATTTATATGTCACGTTTTTTGTTTTATTCACTAGCTCTATTTACTTTTCATGTGCAGGCGAGCTCTTTTGATGATGATATCGTTAATGCATTAATCTATAGAACAACACAACCAGTAACTTACGATGGTGCCTATCATAAACTTGAGTACCCCGGTGGTGATGTGCCCGCTAATATTGGTGTGTGTACCGATGTTTTAATTAGGTCGTACCGACAGCTTGATATTGATTTGCAAAAATTAGTACATGAAGACATGCAGAACAATTTTCGTGCATATCCTTCTAAGCGTATTTGGGGATTAACCAAGCCAGATAAAAATATTGATCATCGACGTGTGCCTAACTTACAAGTTTACTTTGAGCGCCATGCAAAAGTGTTAACTAAATCGCTTAATGCAGAGGATTATAAAGCCGGTGACATAGTTACTTGGATGCTGCCAGGTAATTTACCGCATATCGGTATGGTCGTTAATGAAATAGCGCAGGGCAGCGGCAACCCGCTTATTGTGCATAATATTGGTCGTGGACCAGAAATGAGCGATATACTTTTTGCGTATACAATTACGGGTCATTACCGATTTGTGCCTGCAGAATATTCAGAGTAAATAACACTGTACTAGTAGGCGTGTTTGAGTTTAAAAACACGGCAAACAGGTTTGGTACAAACCTAGCTGTTATATATTATTCTTGTGCTGTTAAATACGCTTAATGTGAGTTAGTTACTTTAAATTAATACTGATATCACCATTTGGTTTGCAGCAACATAGAAGTATTTCACCATCGCGAACAAACGCTAACGGCTCTTCATTGTAATTAACTTCACCAGAGACAAGTGTTGCTCGACACGCACCGCAATATCCCTCACGGCATTGGTAAGCGGCATCAATCTTATTCGATTCTAGGCAATGTAAAAGAGAAGGGCAGCCAGCGGCAAAATCAATGCGCTGGCTGTTATCTGCAAGCGTGATACTTGCAGTCGTTCTATCAGTCATTATAAATCAAAGTCACCAAATTCATCGGCATCTACTTGTGAATCAATCTGACCAACTAAGTATGAGCTTATTTCAGCCTCTTGAGGAGCAACTTGCACATTGTCAGACACTAACCATGAGTTGATCCACGGAATAGGGTTACTGTTGTTTTCAAACTGTGCAGGTAGACCAATCGCGGTCATACGCGCATTGGTAATGTACTCAACATATTGACATAGAATGTGTTTATTTAAACCAATCATCGAGCCATCTTTAAATAGGTACTCGGCCCATTCTTTTTCTTGCTCTGCAGCTTCAACAAACATTTTAATTGCTTCTTCACGGCATTGTGCGGCAACAATCGCCATTTCAGGGTCATCTTTGCCATCTTGCATGATATTTAAAATATGCTGAGTACCTGAAAGATGAAGTGCTTCATCGCGGGCAATAAGCTTTATAATTTTAGCATTACCTTCCATCAATTCACGCTCGGCAAACGCAAATGAACAGGCAAAACTCACATAAAAGCGAATGGCTTCTAAAATGTTCACTGACATCATTGCCAGGTACAATTTCTTTTTCAGCTCAAATAAATTAACTACCACGGTTTGGCCATTAATTTCGTGTTTGCCTTCACCGTATAGGTTGTAAAGCGATACAGAATTGATTAGGTCATCATAATAAGTAGTTACCGCATCGGCACGCTCACTAATTTTGTCATTGCTAACAATGTCATCAAAAATGAGTTCAGGCGCTTGAGTTACGTTACGAATAATATGGGTGTACGAACGACTATGAATAGTTTCACTAAACGCCCATGTCTCAATCCATGTTTCTAGTTCAGGAATTGATACGATAGGAAGTAATGCTACGTTAGGTGAGCGGCCTTGAACACTATCAAGCAACGTTTGGTATTTTAAGTTGCTTAAAAATATATGCTTTTCGTGTTCGGGAAGCGCTTGAAAGTCTAAACGGTCTTTACTTACATCAACTTCTTCAGGTCGCCAAAAGAAAGACAATTGTTTTTCAATTAGTTTTTCAAAAATAGGGTATTTTTGTTGATCGTAACGTGACACGTTAACGGTTTGACCAAAAAACATTGGCTCTTGCATTTGGTTATTATGATTTCTGCTAAAAGTAGTATAAGACATGTTTATCACTCAAAAAACTATCACTAAGACTATCAGGACAAAGCGGGCAAGGCGCCCGCTTTAAGTTTAACTATTAAATTTTACACGCGCCGCCTGCACAATCATCATCTTCCACTTCTGGAGCGTCTTCTTGTGCATCTGATGCGCCATCACGGGTGTTATGGTAGTACAGTGTTTTAACACCTAGCTTGTAGGCACCAAGTAAGTCTTTTAGTAAGACTTTCATAGGTACTCTACCGCCTTCGTATCTATTTGGATCATAATTAGTATTTGCTGAAATTGTTTGGTCGATAAATTTCTGCATTATGCCTACTAATTGTAAGTAACCATCGTTTGATGGAATATCCCACAGTAATTCGTAGTTATCTTTAAGGCGTTCGTAGTCAGGAACAACTTGCTTTAAAATACCGTCTTTACTTGCTTTAACACTAATGTGACCACGCGGTGGCTCGATGCCATTGGTTGCATTTGAGATTTGCGATGACGTTTCTGATGGCATTAATGCGCTCAGCGTGGAGTTACGCATACCATGCTCTTTAATGCTGGCACGTAATGTATCCCAATCAAGATGCAGTGGTTCATCACAAATCTTGTCTAAATCACGTTTGTACGTATCGGTTGGCATAATACCTTGCGAGTATGTAGTTTCGTTAAATTTAGGACATGCTCCACGCTCTTTAGCAAGTTCGTTAGATGCCTTCATTAGGTAGTACTGAATTGCTTCAAACGTTTTGTGCGTTAGTGCATTTGCGCTGCCATCTGAATAACGCTTACCGTTTTTAGCTAAGTAATAAGCGTAGTTAATAACACCTATGCCTAGCGTACGACGCCCCATAGTGGCATTTTTAGCTGCAGGTACAGGGTAGTCTTGGAAATCAAGTAGGTTATCAAGTGCACGTACTGCAAGCTCAGCTAACTCTTCTAGTTCATCTAAAGACTCAATGGCACCTA
>JBMZCX010000099.1:0-7372 GCA_049613795.1 Thalassotalea sp.
ACTAATTACTAATTTAAACTACTGCGGACTCGCGACAGGGTAAAGTACTTGGTCGTTATACCCAGTCGTTACAGGCATAAAACCTGATAACAGTTGATCAACCTTGCTATCGCCAGTATCAACAATTAATGGGCGCGAATTCAATGCCATTAACTTGGTTTTAGTCGCAATAATAATAATATTTTCTTTGCCAATTTTTTCAATAATTCGCGGACTAAGTTGTTGATTGCCACGACCAAAAATATGTCCTTGACCACCAATTAAGGTGATCACTAATTTAACTTGTTGACTCGCCGATGAAATAATATTCCACAGTTCAGGCTCTGTAATATCGCTCTTTATTAACGCCTGCTCTTGAATTACATCAACGCCTAGTAAAGTATTATCAATGGCGAGTTCTTCCATTAAAAATGCCGTTGTTGATCCTGAGCCTATAATAAATAGCTGCTCATCCATTTTATTAATCACATCGGCAGCAATATCTTGCAGCACCAGTTCGTCTGACTCTTTGCCGCCTGACTTAACCGCTTGAATATAACGTAGCTCACATGGTACTTGCATTTCACCATAACGCTTCGCTTTTACCACACCTTCACGAAATAATGATTCATCAATATCCATCACATCAGCATCAGTTAAGGTCACTAGCTGATTAGTAACCATAAGCTCAACCACGCGACCTGCCGCCTTTGGGGTAACCGCATAAACGCCCGAATGTATTTTACAGCCAGCGGGAATACCTAACACAGGAAATTGATCACCCACTTGGTTACAGACATTACGCGCAGTGCCATCGCCTCCCGCAAACAGTAGCAAGTCAATATCCTGTTCAAGTAAAGCATTAACGGTTTGCTCAGTATCACTCGCCGTAGTATTTCCCCCCTTTGAGCGATAAACCACGGTCACATTAAAGCCCAATGTTTTAGCAATAGCTTCGCCCATTAAGGCATTGGCAGTGTAAATATGAATTTGCTCGGCATAAGGTGCAAGTATGTTAAGCGCAAGCTGCGCTCGCTCATTCGCTTTTGCCGTAGCACCTAACGCTAATGCTTGCTCAGCCGTGCCCTCTCCGTCGCTGCCCTTTAAGGCAACACTACCACCAATTCCCGCAATGGGATTAACAATTAACCCTAATTTAAACATGCTGATATAACTCTGGATCTAATTCAAATTGTGACAAAGCTAGCGGAAGACTAACTTGATAATGTTGCGCTAAAGCAGAAATAAATTGGCTCGCTCTTTCAGGAAAGCCTTGCGTTAAATAACGTTCAACTTGTTGGTATACTTTCAACCTAAATGCGGTGGTATCGGCTTCACTGCCGTTTAAGTTGTCAGCTGACACATTAAACGGTTTATTTGCTGCAACACAAAATGCCCACTCAATGGCCTGGGGCTTTATTTCGACGTGTTCAAAGTTTTTTTGTTGCTCTTGGGTGCGTCCGTCAGGTAAGTACCAATAACCAAAATCTTCCAGCAGCCTGCGTGCTTGCCCCGCAACACACCAATGCGAAATTTCATGTAATGCACTTGAATAATAACCATGGGCAAAAATAATTTGATGATAATTACAGACTTCGTTCGCAGGAGAATATAAAGGTTCATCTTCCCCTTTAACTAACTTAGTGTTGTACAAGTTAAAAAAGGTTTGCTCAAATAAAGTAATTAAGTCTTGATAGTTATGCGGCATTACAACGAAATAGCTGTGTATATAAAGATGGGGCTATTCTAACGAAAAATGGCGATAATAACATCGCCATTTTATCGATTTATATCAACTGTAATTTAGTGGTGTTGCTTATTCACTTGAGACTTAACCACAAAGTAACCTAATACTCCTGAGATTAATGAACCTATAACAATACCTAAACGGTCTTGATAAATTAAGCTAGTTCCGCCTTGTTCAAAAGCGAGTGAACCAATAAATAAACTCATGGTAAAACCAACCCCACACAGTAATGCGACCCCATAAAGTAAAACTAAATTAACATTTTCAGGTAATTTGGCGAAACCAAGCTTAATAGCAACAAAGCAAAAGCCGAATACACCTAACTGTTTACCTAAGAATAGGCCAACAATAATACCTAAAGGGACAGGCGCCATCACTTCATTTAGCCCAACACCCGATAAATTAATACCCGCATTGGCAAACGCGAATATAGGTAAAATAATAAACGCAACCATTGAATGCAAATTATGCTCAAGCGATTTAAGCGGAGAGGGCTCCCCTGCACGACCCTTTATGGGGATAAACAAAGCTAATACAACCCCCGCAAGTGTTGCGTGAACGCCTGATTTTAAAACCGCTATCCACAAAACCACACCTAAGAAGATATAAGGCGCAGTATCTTTAACGCCTTTACGGTTTAAAATGAACAAAGAAATAATAACTAACGCAGAAACAATCAATGACGTAATTGAAAGTTGTTCGGTATAAAACAACGCAATGATAATAATTGCCCCTAAATCGTCAAAAATAGCTAAAGAGGTTAAAAACACTTTTAACTGTAGGGGCACTTTCGAACCAATTAACGCCAAAATACCTAAAGCAAAAGCAATGTCAGTAGCCGTTGGTATTGCCCAACCATTAAGTGCATTTTCATCGTTATAGTTAAAAAAAGCATAACATAGCGCCGGCACTATCATGCCACCGAGGGCTCCAATAGCAGGTAACGTAATTTGTCCTGGTTTAGATAAATCCCCTTCAAGGAACTCTCTTTTAAGCTCTAAGCCCACTAAGAAGAAAAACAACGCCATTAGGCCGTCGTTTATCCATAACAATAACGGTTTGGCAATGATAAAACTACCAACAGATACTTGTACGGGGATGTCTAAAAACATGTCGTAGTACTGCGCAAGTGGTGAATTGGCAACTGCCATTGCAACAATTGCGGCAAACATTAAAATAATACCGCTTGAGGCTTCTAGTTTTAAAAAATCTTGTATTGCTTTAATTGGCATAATCCCTACATTCACTAAAAACAAAGACATAATATGTCATTAAACCTATTTTCTTACTGTTTTTCAACTACATTTTTTAACTTGTTTATGCTGCCAAGCGATAAAATTCGGAAAAAGGTAAAAAAATCGACAATAATTTAAAAAAGTTCACTTTTGTCTAGTGCAAACACTATAAAGCAGTATAGTATCATTTTTTATAAATACTTCTTCAGGATCAAATAAATGAAAAAATTAGATGATATCGATTTACGCATATTAACAATTTTATTTAAAGATGCAGATATTACTAATAAAGAGTTAGCCGCCCAAATAGGTATTGCACCTTCAACGTGTTTAGAGCGCGTTAAACGTATGAAAGCAAAGGGCATTATTAAAGGCGCTCATATTTCTATTAATTTTAAAAGTATTGGCGGTAACATTGAAGCGATTGCGGCGATCAGGTTACAGCCTTATTCTGAAGAAATAGTAAATAAGCTCAGAGATGATTTATTGAAATTGCCTGAGATAGTAAGTTTGTATCATATGGGAGGAAATTATGATTATTTCATTCATATGTCGGTCAAAGACAGTGAGCATTTACGTCAGTTTGTTTTCAACGCGATAACATCACGAGATGAAGTACAAACTGTAGAAACCTCTCTAATATTTGAATATAGCCGTAGTGGTGTACTTCCTTGTTTTGAAGAGGATTAACAGTAACTCGTACCAGCATGTTAAATAAGCAAATAACACCAATAAAAAAGCCTTGCTAATGCAAGGCTTTTTTATAAATATAAACGCGTTACAACGCTAGTTTAACGGTTCATTAAGACTTCAGATCATCAAAGAACTTTTTAACACCGTCAAAGAATCCCGTTTCTTTCGGGCTATGTTTTTTAGAACTTTTACCCATTTTTTCGTCTAGTTGTCGTAATAAGTCAGCTTGATCACCCGATAAGTTAACAGGTGTTTCAATCACCACTTTACACATTAAGTCACCAACAGATGAACTACGAACAGATTTAACACCTTTACCACGAAGACGGAACATTTTACCTGTTTGCGTTTCTTTTGGTATTTTAAGCTTAACTTTACCTTCTAAAGTTGGCACTTCTATTTCGCCACCTAAAGCGGCACTGGTAAAGCCAATTGGTACTTCACAATATAAGTTGTTTTCATCGCGTACAAATATTTTATGATCGCGCACGTTAGCTTGCACATATAAATCACCTGCTGGTGCACCGTGTTCGCCCGCTTCACCTTCACCTGAAAGTCGAATTCTATCACCCGTATCTACGCCAGGAGGAATTTTAACAGATAATGTTTTGGTTTTTTCAACACGCCCTTGACCACGACAAGAAGTACAAGGATCTGAAATAACTTTACCTTGACCACTACAAGTAGGACATGTTTGTTGAACAGCAAACAAACCTTGACGCATTTGTACTTGGCCATGACCATGACAAGTACTACACGTTTTAGCACTAGTACCTTTTTTAGCGCCGCTACCATCACAAGGTTCACAGCTAACAAATGTTGGCACTTTAATTTCTAGCGTTTTACCTTTAACCGCTTCTTCAAGGCTAAGGTCTAAGTTGTAGCGTAGGTCTGAACCTCTACGCCCGCGAGACTGACCACCGCCGCCACGACGACCGCCACCACCAAAAATATCGCCAAAGACATCGCCAAAAATATCACCAAAGTCTTGGCCACCACCGCCAAAGCCTCCGCCGCCGCCCATTCCACCTTGTTCAAAAGCAGCATGGCCGTATTGATCATAAGCAGCACGCTTTTGATCATCATTTAGTATTTCGTAGGCTTCTTTAATCTCTTTAAAGGTTTCTTCTTTTGCCTTATCGCCTTGAGTACGATCAGGGTGATATTTCATTGCTAAACGTTTATAAGCTTTTTTAATATCGCGCTCGCTAGCATCTTTAGCTACTGCAAGGACTTCGTAATAATCGCGTTTTGACATAGTTTTTTTACTTCACATTAAATGGTACTAATTTGCTCAATGGCTTTTATTTCATGGATTAACTAACAAAAAATAGCTACTTTTAGTAATTAAACCAAACCATTATGAAAATTAGTATCGATTATCTTTAGATCACCTTTCGATCATCTTTCAATTCAATTTCTATCGAAATTTTATAGCGTAAAGCGCCGAGTATATCGACGCTTTATTATAAATGCATTAGCTTGTAATTCGCTCGATTAAGCTGACTTAAAAGAGCGAATTAGGCTTTGCGACTACTTGTCGTCTTTAACTTCTTCAAACTCAGCGTCAACTACGTCATCACCTGCATCTGCTTGTTGAGCATCAGCTTCAGGCGCTGCGCCTTCTGGTGCTGCACCCGCTTGAGATTTAGCTTGAGCAATTTCCATTAACTTAGCTGAAGCTTCAATAACCGCTTGAGACTTAGCATCGATGTCTTCTTTGCTCTCGCCTTTTATTGCCGTTTCAAGTTCAGTTAACGCCGCTTCAATTTTTTCTTTGTCTTCGCTTGGTAAGTCGTCACCTGCTTCAGTAATTTGCGTACGTGTAGCATGTACCATACCGTCAGCTTGGTTACGAGCAGTTACTAGCTCTTCAAATTTCGCATCAGCGTCAGCATTTGCTTCTGCATCACGTACCATTTGATCAACTTCATCATCAGATAAACCTGAAGACGCTTTAATGGTAATTTTTTGCTCTTTACCAGTGTTCTTGTCTTTTGCCGTTACGTGTAAAATACCATCAGCATCAATATCAAATGTTACTTCAATTTGAGGTGTGCCACGTGGCGCTGCATCAATACCTTCAAGGTTAAATTGACCTAAAGACTTGTTAGCAGATGCTTGCTTACGCTCACCTTGAACAACATGAACAGTTACTGCCGCTTGGTTGTCTTCAGCGGTAGAGAACGTTTGAGACTGTTTTGTTGGGATAGTGGTGTTTTTGTCGATAACTTTAGTCATCACACCACCCATAGTTTCAATACCTAATGATAATGGCGTTACATCTAAAAGAAGTACGTCTGTTACATCACCAGATAAAACACCACCTTGAATACCAGCGCCTGCGGCTACTGCTTCATCAGGGTTAACATCTTTACGTGGCTCTTTGCCAAAAAACTCAGTTACTGTTTTTTGTACAAGTGGCATACGTGTTTGACCACCCACTAAAATCACGTCATTTACATCGCCTACTGATAAGTCAGCATCTTTAAGTGCTTGCTTAAGTGGCTCTAACGTCGCTTTAACCATATCTTCAACTAGTGACTCTAACTTAGCGCGAGTCACTTTAATGTTCATGTGCTTAGGACCTGAAGCATCAGCCGTGATGTAAGGCAAGTTAACATCTGTTTGTTGTGCTGACGAAAGTTCACACTTCGCTTTTTCTGCACCTTCTTTCAAACGTTGCATTGCTAATGGATCTTGCGTTAAGTCCATGCCTGAATCTTTCTTGAATTCTGCTACAAGATAGTTAATTAAACGGTTATCAAAATCTTCACCACCTAAGTGAGTGTCACCGTTAGTCGCTAATACTTCAAACGTGTGCTCGCCTTCAACTTCATCAATTTCAATAATTGAGATATCGAAAGTACCGCCACCTAAGTCGTATACTGCAACAACTTTATCGCCTTCTTGCTTGTCCATACCGTAAGCTAATGCCGCAGCAGTTGGCTCATTGATAATACGCTTTACGTCAAGACCCGCAATACGACCAGCATCTTTAGTTGCTTGGCGCTGTGAATCGTTAAAGTATGCTGGTACGGTAATAACCGCTTCAGTGACTTCTTCACCTAAGTAGTCTTCAGCCGTTTTCTTCATTTTCTTTAAAACTTCAGCCGATACTTGTGGTGGCGCAACGTTTTTATCACGTGCAGTAACCCATGCATCGCCATTGTCAGCTTTAACAATACCAAATGGCATAATATCTAAGTCACGTTGAACTTCTTTGTCTTCAAAGCGACGACCAATTAAACGCTTAATCGCGAATAAAGTGTTTTTAGGGTTTGTAACAGACTGACGCTTAGCTGGTTGGCCAACTAACGTTTCGCCTTCTTCTGTATATGCAATGATAGATGGCGTTGTACGATCGCCTTCTGCATTTTCAATTACACGAACATTGTCACCATCTAAAACAGCAACACATGAGTTTGTTGTCCCTAGGTCAATACCAATAATTTTGCCCATCTTGAGGATCTCCGAATCTTAATAAAATAATAAATCTGTTGATGACCATTTAGTGGGGGCAGTAAAAACTCTTTTCAATAGAAAAATTAAAAAAAGTTATATTTTTTTACAAAAAACCTTACCCAATAAAAAGCCAGCAACAAGGCTGGCTAACTACACGATACAAAAAACAATTACGCTGATGTATCAACCGACGGCGCAGCTTTCGACACCATAACCATTGCAGGACGAACTAAACGACCATTCAACTCGTAAC
>JBMZCX010000100.1:0-7129 GCA_049613795.1 Thalassotalea sp.
AAACAGAAACAGAAACAGAAACAGAAACAGAAACAGAAACAGAAACAGAAACAGAGCAGCCAACTAGTATTATTGCCACGAAAAAAAATCAGCCACAATCAATTCAGCCACAATCAACAGTGAATAAAGTCATATTTATCGGCATTTTTTTATTACTCTTAACCGTTATTGTTAGTTATTTTGTTTACGAGGATCAGGAAAGTTATCAACCTGAACTATCGCTAGTTAGCGATCCACTTATTGGCTTAAAGGGCTGGGAGTATAAGCTTTCAGTAACCGAGCAAGGTGAGCAGATAGTTTTTCATCATTTAAATGAAGATAATCAGCAAGCGGTTTATTTATATCAGACAAACAGCCACACAAAGCAACAGGTATTAACCGATGCCTTAGCGGCGATTAATGCTAATGGACAACGTATTGTTTATTCAACAAAAATCAATAATCAATGTGTCATAGGCGTTTATGATGTATTAACGCAGCAAAAAGAAACGTTATTAAATTGCGATGAGCCACCAACGATTTTTGCATGGGGGGAAAATAATACATTTTATTTTAATAAACGTATTAGTAAATCTCACCCGTATAACGTGTTTAGTTATAATGTAAACACCAGTCAACTTTTACAAATAACCAATCCGAGCGGCCAAAACAATACCAAAGGTGATTTTTATTTCTCTTATAATCGCACTAATAACCAACTGGCAATTGTACGCTATGTGAATGAAAGCGAATCAACAATAATCATTAAAAAGGGTGATGAACGTATAGAGGAACATACGGTAGATCTACGGCTAGTGAGCCTTGTGTGGCACCCTTCTGAAAATGCATTAGTGCTCGCTGATAAAAATAACCTTCATCAACTTACGTTAGCTAACGGGAAACATTATTTGTTAAAACAGTTAGCGATCAACATTAATTCATTAGCGATTATTGCCAATCAGCAACGTGCTTCGTTATTCGTGAGTAGTGTTAGTTTTACCAGTGAAATAGTTAAATATAACATTGAAAATAATGCTCATAGCGTTTGGCAACAAAGCTCGCGCGCCGAGTTATTGCCGCGTATGCAAGCCAATACGCAATTAGTATTGTCAACACGTTATAAAAACCATAATTGGTGGCGCATTAATAAAGGAGAAGCAACCTTAATTAATGCGCAATTGCCGTTTGACCTACAGTTTGTTCGCTACGAACTTTCTCAAGATGGTGATCGTATTTTATTTTCTAAATACGGCAAAATTTTTGAGTTTGATCTTGATCAAGGGAGCTATCAGCAGCTATTTTCGCAGCCTAATAGTAGCTATGTTGCCAACTACGACACTCGAAATAACGATAATATTATTTATAGCAGTAATCATTCTGGGCAATGGCAGCTATGGTTATATCAACAAGCAACTGGCGAGCACCTGCAACTAACGCATCGCGGTGGCTATAGCGGTAGAATTGCCGGCGAATATTTATATTATTCTAAATACACTGTAGACGGCCTATGGCGGAAAAAGCTAACGGATCATTCGGAAGAACTGGTGATAAAAGACTTTAATCGAATTAACTGGCTTAATTGGCAAATAATTAATCAGAAAATATATTTTTATCGCGCAACATCAGGCATTTGGCAATTTGATATTAACGCTGGTACAGAGCAATTATTACTGAAGAAACCTGATGATTTTATTCATCAATACGCGGTGTCGCCCGATCAACACGATATTTTTTGGGTGCGGCTTAAATCTGTTGAAGGTGACGTTTATCAGTATGACTTTTAACTGGTTAAGCTATAGGTAACTGTATGTTATTTACGTTATGTGGCATTTTTTTTGTTGGGTTAGCGGCTTTAGGTGTGGTATTACCGCTACTACCAACAACCCCTTTTTTATTGGTGGCAGCGGCTTGCTTTGCTAAGTCGTCACCACGGTTTCATAAAATGTTATTAGAGAATAAGGTTTTTGGCCCGTTAATTTATCATTGGCAAGCTTCTCGTAGTATTCCTAAACGAGCCAAAGTTATTGCTTTATTGTCGATGGCGCTAGCGTTGGCTTGGTCATGCTACCTTTTGTCATTATGGTATTTACAGCTAGCGACATTTTTGTTGATATTAGGGCCATTTATTTTTGTTTATCGCTTACCACTTTCTGACGGTAATACTCAGAAAGATTTTAAATAATATAGTTTAAGTGTTGCCGAGAGCTTTACTTACTAGTTTTGATAAATGAGGTGGTAAGGCTAGCGCCAAAGCGATAGTGTGGCCTTGCTCAGACATTTTTTTCCAAGTTAGTTGTACTATCCGAATAATTTTTTCTTCGTTGTGCTTAGCGGCAAACTCATCAAAGTAATATTGTAAAAATACTAAACAAGCAACATCTTCTAATGTTTGGCTTTGGCTATTTTTCTTTAACTGTTCTTTACGGATAATTACGGCGGTTGTTTCTGCTTCTTTTTCGTCATAGCCATGTTCAAGCATTAATGTTTTTGTTAATTGAGCATGAAACTGACCTTGTGCTTTACGCCACGCTAAGTAGCCTTGCTTTCCCAGTGGAAACTCACTACGTTTTAAGTGCCAACGCTTAATATGTTGAGCACGTACTGCAATTTGTAAGTATTCATCGGCATTTGGCCAATGTTGCGTTAAACATTCACTCATGTATTGCCCGTAGAGTAACTCTTTGGGGTATGCAGTATTGTTCGCAATGGTTGTATTCGGATCTTGAGTGTTTATTTTATCTATCGCATTGATTATATTCGTCAATTTATTCGTCATTGGAATCGTTACTACATTTATGATGATTGCCTCATAGTAAACATTGTGAGCGATTTTACAAATAACAATGTTGAATTAAATTTGTAGGGAACTTTTTTCACCTGAGAAGGTAAGATCTATATTGTCGTAATAGTGTGTTTTAAGTATAATGTTTTCCCGTCCTGTCAGAATCGTATGTTTATCTCAAACGTTAACGAATTTGGCGCAAAATTTCTGTTTTTCCTGACTCTGGGTATCGCATGACAACTAGATATATATTTGTAACGGGTGGTGTAGTTTCATCTCTTGGTAAAGGCATTGCTGCTGCTTCTTTGGCTGCTATTCTTGAAGCGCGTGGTTTAAAAGTTACCATGCTTAAACTTGACCCTTATATTAATGTAGACCCAGGGACAATGAGCCCTATTCAACATGGTGAAGTGTTTGTTACTGAAGACGGGGCTGAAACTGACCTTGATTTAGGGCATTACGAGCGCTTTATTCGCACCAAAATGACCAAGCGCAATAACTTTACCACAGGTCGAATTTATCAAGATATTCTATCGCGTGAACGTAAAGGTGAGTTTTTAGGCGCAACAATTCAAGTTATTCCTCATATTACTAATGACATTAAGCGTCGTGTTATAGAAGGCGCTGAAGGTTATGATGTAGCAATGGTTGAAATTGGCGGTACGGTGGGTGACATTGAATCGCAACCATTTTTAGAAGCTATTCGTCAATTAGGCGTTGAACTTGGCCGTGAACGCGCCATGTTTATGCATTTAACATTGGTGCCTTATATTGCCGCTGCTGGTGAAATTAAAACAAAGCCAACACAACACTCTGTTAAAGAACTTCGCTCTATTGGTATTTTCCCTGATATTCTTGTGTGTCGAAGCGAATGTGCTATTCCTGCAAATGAACGCGCTAAAATTTCATTGTTTACAAACGTTGAAGAAAAAGCGGTTGTGTCAATGCGCGATGTTGACTCTATTTATAAAGTGCCTGCGCTATTAAAATCTCAAGGTACTGACGAGTTAGTGGTTCAGCGTTTTGGTTTAGACGTACCTGAAGCTGACTTAAGTGAATGGGAACAAGTACTGTATCAAGAAGCAAACCCGAAAGGCGAAGTAACTATTGGTATGGTTGGTAAATATATTGAATTACCTGATGCTTATAAGTCAGTTAACGAAGCGTTAAAGCACGCGGGTATTAAAAACCAAGTGAAAGTGAAAATTCAATATGTTGACTCACAAGACGTTGAAGTTAAAGGCGTTGATATATTAAAAGACCTTGACGCGATACTTGTGCCAGGTGGCTTTGGCGAACGTGGTGTTGAAGGTAAAATTTTAACCGCACAATATGCACGTGAAAACAAAGTGCCATACTTAGGTATTTGTTTAGGTATGCAAGTGGCATTAATTGAGTTTGCACGTAACGTAGCAGGCTTAGCTGGTGCGCATAGTACAGAATTTAACCCTCAAGCACCTTATCCTGTGGTTGGTTTAATTAATGAATGGTTAGACGAGCAAGGTAAAATAGAATACCGCTGTGAAAACTCAGATCTAGGCGGCACTATGCGTTTAGGTTCTCAGTTGTGTCACTTAGTGAAAGACACCAAAGCGTATAACGTATATGGCAGTGAAACAATTTATGAAAGACACCGCCACCGTTTTGAGGTAAATAATAACTACCGAGATCAATTAAGTCAGGCTGGCTTAGTGTTTTCCGGTTTATCTACTGACAAGTCGTTAGTAGAGGTGATTGAATTACCTGATCACCCATGGTTTATTGCAGGGCAGTTCCATCCTGAGTTTAATTCAACTCCTCGTGACGGACACCCACTATTTGAAAGCTTTATTGCTGCTGCCTTTACTGGGCAAAAGCAGCAATCGAGCTAAGATTCAATAGATTTAAAAAACCGTGGCTTTGTCGCGGTTTTGTGTTTTTAATCCCTTGAAATTGCATTTGGCAAATACAAGGAAAAGTTAATAAAACTTGTTTATCAGCGTACATCAGCGCGTATAAACAATACTTTTAAGGAATAATAATGGCGAATATTAGTAAAATTATTGCACGTGAAATTATGGACTCTCGTGGTAACCCTACAGTAGAAGCAGACGTTTATTTAGCTTCTGGCGCTTGGGGTCGTGCTGCAGCACCTTCAGGAGCGTCAACTGGCTCTCGTGAAGCATTAGAACTACGTGACGGCGACAAAGCCCGTTATTTAGGTAAAGGCGTATTAAAAGCAGTAGCAGCGGTGAATAATGATATTCAAGCAGCGCTAATTGGCCAAAATGCACTAGAACAAGCAGCAATTGATCAAATAATGATTGATTTAGACGGTACTGAAAATAAAGAAAAATTTGGTGCTAACGCCATTCTTGCAGTATCGCTAGCCAACGCTAAAGCAGCTGCAATGGAAAAGAAAGTACAATTATTTGAACATATTGCAGACTTAAACGGTACGTCTGGCCAATATTCATTACCTTTACCTATGATGAACATCATCAACGGTGGTGAACATGCTGATAATAATGTTGATATTCAAGAGTTTATGGTTCAGCCTGTGGGCGCTAAAAGCTTTAAAGAAGCACTACGTATGGGCGCTGAAATATTCCACGCATTGAAGAAAGTTCTTTCTGCGAAAGGCTTAAATACTGCGGTAGGTGACGAAGGTGGTTTTGCTCCTGATCTTGCATCAAATGCAGATGCCTTAGCGGTAATTAAAGAAGCAACAGCAGCTGCAGGTTATAAATTGGGTACAGATGTTACTTTAGCAATGGATTGTGCTGCGTCTGAGTTCTACGATGCTGACAAAGGTATTTATGACCTTAAAGGTGAAGGCAAGCAATTTACAGCAAACGAGTTTTCTGACTTTTTAGGCGAACTTTGTAAAGAGTATCCAATTGTGTCAATTGAAGACGGCTTAGACGAGTCAGACTGGGATGGTTTTGCTTACCAAACTAAATTATTAGGCGATAAAGTTCAAATCGTTGGTGACGACTTATTTGTTACTAATACTAAAATTTTAGCACGCGGTATTGAGCAAGGCATTGGTAACTCAATTTTAATTAAGTTTAACCAAATTGGTTCACTTACTGAAACACTAGCGGCTATAAAAATGGCGAAAGACGCAGGCTTTACCGCGGTTATTTCTCACCGTAGTGGTGAAACTGAAGACGCAACAATTGCTGATTTAGCGGTAGGTACAGCGGCTGGCCAAATTAAAACAGGCTCTTTATGTCGTTCAGACCGCGTGTCTAAGTACAATCAATTATTACGTATTGAAGAGTTTTTAGGTGATAAAGCCATCTTTAATGGTTTATCTGAAGTGAAAGGTCAGTAATTAACTGACCTGATTATTTAAGATGAACTATGTAAGCCAGTTAATTCGTTAACTGGCTTTTTTGTTGTTGGGAGTTAGCATATGGAACAAGCTATTATCGGCTATACCAAAGATGACGAGGACCATTGGGTAGCTAAACTGCAATGCGGCCATAATCAACATGTTCGCCATCAGCCGCCTTTTATTTTACGGCCTTGGGTGGTATCGAAAGCTGGGCGAAGTTCAATGTTTGGTTATAAACTGCCATGTAAAAAATGTGATTTAGGGGCACCGAAAGATAATGAGTAATACCAAGGAAGAATAAGATCACTCTGAAGTCGTTACAGGGATCCTTAACGCTTCTCGCTGAACCACTTTAAGTGCTTCGCTCGGTGACACTTGGTAAATACCACCACAGGAGTGTTGTTCTTTCAATGAATGTTGTATTCGTTCGATAACCGCTGAGGGATTATGGCATTCAATGCTTGAAACAAAAGTATACTGCTCCAGCGGGTTGCTGGTTTGTGATAAGTGTGCAATGAATTCTGTGTATGATTGCTGGCTTACTGAAAACTTAACGACATTACTAAGCAATTTATGTTTGATTAAATATAGTTTATCAAGAGGCGCACTCATATTCATTGTTTCATCTAACATATTGTATTCCTCCCTAATAAACTAGTATTTTATTTATTATACAGACTACTTTTAATAAGTAGCTGATGTAAATCAATAAAGAATGATTAAACCGCTTATTACTACATAGGGAAGTAAGCAATAATGGTGAGTGTTAACTATCACTGCTGATTCATTCCCTATGTGTTAATTCCTTTGTGATTAAGACTTTATAAGGTGAACATCTCTTTGCGGAAATGGAATTTGAATATCCGCTTGTTGAAACGCACTATAAATAGCTTTATAAGCTTTGTACTTTGAGTCATACAAATTTGAAGTTGGTGTCCAAATTCTTAAGCCGATGTTAATTGAACTATCTGCAAATTCATCAATGCCTATTTGGGGAACGCGTTCATGGCTAGCAATGCCTAAATCAGCAATCACTTTTTCAAGTA
>JBMZCX010000101.1:0-7123 GCA_049613795.1 Thalassotalea sp.
GGGATTGGCTTTGCGCGCTTTGCTGCAATACGTTAGAATGCGCGCTCTTAAAAGGGGCGAGAACACCATGTTTGATCAACAATTAGCAAATACCCAATTTTGGCTTAGCAAAAGCCTGAATGAAATGAACCAGCAAGAATGGGAAGCCATTTGTGATGGATGTGGAAAGTGTTGTTTAAACACCTTTATTGACAGTGAAGACGAAGATGACTTTACTGCTACCGATCAGCTAAGAGAAGGCGAGCAACTTATATTCACTAATATTGTTTGTCAATATCTTGATAACAATACCTGTGGCTGTAGTGAATACGAAAACCGCCAAACCTTAGTTCCTTCGTGCGTTAAGCTCACTAAAGAAAACCTAAAAGACATCTTTTTCATGCCCCAAAGCTGTAGCTACCGCCGACTTCATGAAGGGCGCGGTTTAGCAACGTGGCATCCGTTACTTAATAACGGCGATAAAACTAAAATGCATGAGCTAAATATTTCAGTCAAAGATAAAACAGTAAAAGATTGTGATGTAAAACTGGAAGATTTTGACTTGTATATTGCCGAGTGGCCAACCAAGGATTGCAACTAGTGAGTAAGTTACAAGCAAGTATTGGTTTAATAAACCCTAAAAGCCCAACCAATGTGGGTGGTGTATTACGCGCAGCAGGTTGTTATGACGCCAAGCAGGTGTTTTTTACCGGCAACCGTTATTTAAATGCACAAAAATTTCATACTGATACTAAAAATGTGGTGCAACGTATTCCATTAACCGCCACCGACAATTTAGCATCAGTTAAGCCACAAGACGCAAAAGTAGTGGTAATAGAGCTAATTGAAGGTGCCACTCCTTTACCCGAGTTTACTCATCCTGAGAACGCATTTTATGTGTTTGGTCCAGAAGACGGCTCTGTGCCTAAAGACGTTTTAAAATGGTGCGACGAAGTTGTGTATATCCCAACTATAGGTTGTATGAATTTAGCGGCAACTTGTAATGTTGTTCTTTATGACCGACTCGCGAAATTGGGCGGAATTCAAAGCAGCGATGAAACCATTATTTCCTCACGCGATACTAATAATAAAATGAAATGGAAAAAACAACCTTAATATACACAATATAAGCGTGAACAGGACGTGGTAGCTTTGCTCGGTTTTACTTATTCTTACATGGATGTAAGCTAATGGAATAGCGCAGGAGCAGTTATCGAGCCCACCACTAATTTACCAACCTCGCACCACGATTAAATCGCCCCCAGTTTAAAAAAATATTAATCCGCAAAGCATCAACAGATCCTAGTTAAATGTAAATAAAAGTAACTAATTAACTTAAAAAATAAGCAGTTCGTCTTTTTTTAACTCTATAAATGTAAAAGTATGTAATTATAA
This sequence comes from Thalassotalea sp., assembly GCA_049613795.1. Classification (GTDB taxonomy): domain Bacteria; phylum Pseudomonadota; class Gammaproteobacteria; order Enterobacterales; family Alteromonadaceae; genus Thalassotalea_B. The sequence continues at coordinate 1,375 of JBMZCX010000101.1, forward strand.
TGAAAAAATAATAACTACAAGGTTTTTACATTTTATGCATAGGCTATGTTACTTGTTTTGCTGTTGTTGGCTAATGTTACTAAGCATTCCGCTAACAGGCTGTTATTCAAAACCTGCAGCTTTAGATCCTCAAGTAGCAAGTACTGGTGAGTCGTTATCCACGATAGCTCAAACCACAGATGTAATTTTTTACGACTTACAGCTAGTTGTCCTGCCCAGTAAGAAAAAAATTTCCGGCATAGGTAAAACCATGTTTCGAGTGCTGAAAAAAACGCAGCAAGTCGAACTCAAGCTCGATAGTCGTTTCTCTATTGAAAATGTCACTGTTGCTAAGCAATCAGCCAATTTTAGTCACCAGCAGGGCGTTATCATTATTGATTTGTATGAAGCTAAATACCCAGGTGAAGTTGTCGAGGTTGCCATTAGCTATTCAGGATACCCTCATGAAGCTACTAATCCCCCATGGAGTGGTGGCTTTGTATTTAGCCATACGGCACAAGGTGAGCCTTGGATAGCAACAGCGGTACAAGGCGAAGGCTGTGACTTATTTTGGCCTTGCAAAGATCACTTCAGTGATAAAGCCGACAGTATGCGTATTCGTGTGACAGTACCAACGGGCTTAAGTGTTGCTAGTAATGGTGTACTTAAAAAAATCATGCCATTAAAAAATAATACAACTGAATTTGATTGGTTTTTATCTGAGCCTGCGAGTGATTACAATATTGCGTTAAACATTGGTCCCTTCGAACGTATTCAACAACAATATAAAAGTATTAACGGCACGCAGGTACCTGTTGAATTCTGGGCATTACCTGAAAACAGCCACAAAGCCACTATGCTACTCAATGATGATGTATATCAACAGCTCGCATTTTTTGAATCTGTATTAGGGCCTTATCCTTGGGGTATGCAAAAGTTAGGCTTTGTAGAAACACCACATTTGGGTATGGAACATCAAACCATTAACGCTTATGGTAAAGGGTATACCCGCGATCCAAGTGGCTATGACTGGCTTATTCAGCACGAGTTGGCTCATGAATGGTTTGGCAATTTAATGACCCATGAAAAACTCAACGATGCGTGGTTACACGAAGGCTTTGGTTTCTATATGCAACCCGCTTACAGCTTATTTAAATTTGGTGAAGCTGCTTATAACCATGCTATGTACATCGCGTATTTAGGATTAAAAAATTGCCATCCTATTGTTAAACAAGGGAAAGTTACTTCTAAAGAAGCGTTTAATGCAGATATTTATGGTAAAGGTGGTTGGACGCTTCACACTCTGCGATGGCTAATTGGAGACGAGTTATTTTGGCAAGCTGCCCGAGAGTTAGTATATGGTCAAACGCAAACAGCTAATTTGAGTTATCCAATCGAGTCGCGTTATCGCAGTAGCCAAGAGTTTATTGATATTGTTAACCGGATCACGGGCGATGATTATACGTGGTTATTTGATGTGTATTTAAAGCAAGCCGCGTTACCAACCTTAACCATGGAGCGTACCAATACAGTCGCTTATTTAAGCTGGAGTAACAGCGAAAAAGATGGCACAGCGTTTAAAATGCCGGTTCCTATTTCTATAAACGGGAAGTTGACAACTCACACTCCAGTGGATGGACTGATCACTATCAATGCCAAAAAAAGCGACATTATCGTTATCGATCCACAGATGAAGGTTCTGCGACAGTTACCCATAATTAGTCAATGCCAGCAACAAAGCTAAGCTTATATAGCTTAAATTACAACTTGTCATAAGTTTAAGATTTAACCAAATACCGTTCTTTTTGGATTTTAAATCTCATTATTTATTATTATTTTTAATTATTAACCTCGCCTGAACAATATTTGCTAAGACTTTCAGTTAAAAATTTGTTAAAAAGGCAGTGGTAATAATGATTAATTCTTAAGGTACTTATGTTTAGCTCGCTAAAATTCACCTCCAAAATCACCATCGCTGCGTCATTAGTGTTAGTTTTAGTGTTAGGTGTTTTCACTATAAATAACTATTTTTCAATGCGTCATCAAACTCAAGAGCAGTTGTCGCTGGTGCTAGAGCAAAACTCAGAATCGGTTTCTAAAAACATTGCAAGTTGGCTCAATAATAAATTGGCGATTGTGATCTCTATCGCAAAAACATATCAAGATAACGATACGAAGTCTTTAACGCTTTCGCAATTAAATACCGCTGAGCTTGCCGGGGATTTTAAAAATACCTACATAGGTAAATCATCGGGGACATTTATTTTAAATGATCAAAGTGTTGTGCTCCCCAGCGATTTTGATGCTACAAGTCGCCCTTGGTATAAATTAGTAGAAAATAAAACAACAACGGCTTTCACAACCCCTTATATTGATGTGACCACCAACGAACTGACAATTTCAGCCGTTGCGCCTATTAATAGTAATGGTCAATTTAAAGGGGTAGCGGGAGCAGATATTGATATGCAAACCATCGCTGAAATTATTGGCGATATTGATTTCTTGGGACTCGGTTATGGCTTCTTACTTGATAATAAAGGGCAAATATTAAGTCACCCTGATAGTAAATTAAATTCAAAAAAAGTCGCAGATTTGATTGGTAAAAATGCACCGTTAGCAAGAGAGTTTACAGAGTATCAAGTAGCGGGTGAAACCTCGCTGGTATCCTTTACTAAGATTCGTGGTATTGAAAATGTTGATTGGTATCTGGGTGTAGTAGTTAATAAAGGTAAAGCGTATTCAAGTGTTTCTTCGTTTGGGCAAAAGGCAATTGTCTTTTTAATTATTGGTATTTTAGTGATTGTTGCATCACTGGAGTTTTTACTGCGTTATTTAATGCGCCCTATGTATCGTCTTAATGATGCTATTAGAGATATAGCACAAGGTGAAGGCAATTTAACTTGTCGACTCAGTGTTGAGAACGATGACGAGTTTGGTCAGTTAAGTAATTCATTTAATATTTTTATAGAAAAAATTCAAAATTCAATTGTTCAAGTTAAGTCTTCAACACAGTTGCTAGAAACCGCGGTTGCTAAACTGGTTACCCAAACAGATTCAACATTAACTATGTACGACGACCAAAGTGAACGTACCAACAGTGTGGCATCTGCAATTAACCAGTTTTCAGCCACTGCAACAGAAATTTCAACTAGTGCAAGTAATGCCTCAACACTTGCTAAAGATGCTGATCAATATTGCGCTAAAAATCAGCAAACACTAACGAATAACGTTTCGAGCATTCATCAACTTTCGCAAAATATAGAGCAAGCACAAGAAACAATTAATAGTTTAGATTCACATACTGCTAATATCGGTAATGTACTTGCGGTAATCAAAGGCGTGAGTGAACAAACTAACTTGCTTGCTTTAAATGCGGCAATAGAAGCGGCACGTGCAGGTGAAGCGGGAAGAGGGTTTGCCGTTGTTGCTGATGAAGTCAGGCAATTAGCACAACGTACTCAGCAATCAACGCAAGAAATTGAAAATACGGTAATTGAACTACAAAAAGGCTCAAGCTCTGCCGTTGAGCTGATGAAAACCAGTTTAGAAGAAAGTGAAAAAAGTGTTCAGCAAGCTGATGCAGTTGGCGATGTAATGAAGCAAATAATTAGCGCGATAAAGCAAATAACCGACGCTAATCATAGTGTGGCTAATGCTACTGATGAGCAAAATCAAGTTGTTAAATCATTACACTCAGATATCCATGTTATTAGCGACCTATCGATTCAAGGTCAATCTAACCTTAACCTCACTTTAGAAGAGTGCACTAAGCTCAAACATCAATTCAGTGACTTAGAGCGTATGGTTAAAAAATTCAAAGTATGAGCAGTAAAACAAAAATAAATAAACCAAACTGGCTCAGTTTAATCAATATCGATAGTGTTTATAGCTTTGATAGACAACGCCAAGCGTTTTCTTTATTTACCATGATAGCGATTGCCTTGGTGTTAATTACTTATTTGGTGATTGCAAATTATCGCGTTTATGCACCTATATTAACTGCCGCATTAATTTCAGTTAACTTAACGATTGTAGGATGCATTGTTTATTTTATAAAAACTAAACAGCTTAATGCTATCGCGTTAATTACCTTGATGATTGTATTTGTGATGTGCTTAGCTTTAGTATCCACCGGCGGTAAAGAAAACACCGCGTTATATTGGCTAATGTTTTATCCTGTAGCTGTATTTGCCATACTGGGTGTCAAACTTGGCGCATGGTTAAGTAGTGCCATGTTATTGAGCTGTATTGTTATGTTGTATGGCCCCGATATGGGGCAGGTTATGTATGGTGAGGTAGAAAAGACCCGTTTTGTTGCTGCATTTTCATTAGTGCTGGTGTTTTCTTTTATCGGTGAGTATTTTCGTCACAGAAGCCACCTTGCCATTGCAGATATCACCTTAGAGCAAAAACAACACGCCTATACAGATCAGCTTACAGGCGCACCCAACCGCCGTTTTATTACTTCACATTTTTTAAAGCTTGCTGCTTCACGGCCAGCGCATTATTTGCCGCTGTCTATTTTGCTCATTGATTTAGATAACTTTAAACAATTAAATGATACCTACGGCCATGATTTTGGCGATACCGTATTAATAGAGTTTACTAAATTATTAGAGTCGCAATTTTCTGCAACCGCCCTTAAAGCCCGTTATGGTGGCGAAGAGTTTGTGGTTATTTTACCGCAGATGACCACCATAGAAGCCAGTATTTTGGCTAATCGTTTTAGAGAATGCGTGCAACATCATGTAATATTAACTGATAAACAACAACGAGTATCGTTAACTTGTAGCATTGGCATTGCACAAGCTAATCATGTTGATGACTACGACAGTGCATTAAAACAAGCCGATGAGTATTTATATCAGGCAAAATCACAAGGGCGCAATAAAGTCATATTTGCGCATGGCGAGTATGTCAGTCAATAAGCTTATTTATGTGCATGATCCTATGTGTAGCTGGTGCTGGGGATATAAGCCTACGTGGCAAAAACTTGAATCGGCTCTAGCAAATATTCTGCCTATAGAATATAGAATCGGAGGTTTAGCTGCTGATAGCGACCAGCCAATGAGTGCCGATATGCAGTTGCAACTACAAGGCATATGGCAAAACATTAGCAACCAATTAGGCACTGAGTTTAATTTTAATTTTTGGCGAGAATGCCAACCGCGCCGCTCTACTTATCCCTCCTGCAGAGCGGCTTTAATTGCTCGTAGCTTTAACAAAGAGCCACAGATGATTGACGCTATTCAACAAGCGTATTATTTAAAGGCGCAAAATCCATCGGATGAAGACGTGCTTATTAAACTATGCGAAAAAATTGGTTTAGATCCCTGTTTATTTACTCAGCAGTTACACTCTAAGGAACTTAAGCGTCGCTTTGATGATGAGCTTAACTTTGTTCGCAGTTTACCTATTCAAGGTTTTCCGTCGTTAGTATTAATAAAAAACAATAGCGCATACCCCATTGCTATTAACTACATAGATTGGCGGCAAACCCTAAGTGAAATACAATCTTACTTATAAAATTTACATTTCAAACATTACCCCTGCACTTTAAATTCGGCCAATAAGGCTAATTTATTACCGCTGTCATAAAAGCGACTTTTTTACGCAACACGCTTGTCATTTTTAATCTATACAATTTCGCTCATTGAAACTATCTCGCTTTAAATTGTTTTTTAATAAACAGGCTAAAGCGACTAGCAAATCCGATAATTAACGAGCAAAGGTGTATACGATGAAAGGCGTTAAACCATTAATTTTAGCT
>JBMZCX010000102.1:0-7085 GCA_049613795.1 Thalassotalea sp.
GCTATTGCTCAATCGAGCGCCTTGCCTTGATTTATTTTTCCTACGCACAACAAGACCACAAACCTTAATGAAAATGGTATTAGCTATGAGTAGGGTGTTCAATAAGGCTAAATTTTGATTTTTTATCGCCAAAAATCATTACACTACAGTGCTTCCATGCTTTGGGAATTGACCAAGTATGATTATCTTCAATAGTGTAAATATGGTGTTTATTGGCACAGCGTACATCTATTTTTTGCAAATGTCCCTGAATATTAGTAATTGAAAATTCATTTCTGACTAAAGGATAAGTCCAAAAATTTCTTTTATTAATATTTCCTTGAACAATAATATCCGTATCTCCAGAGATAATATCGTCTATTTGATTAATGATTTTTTCATATTTGGGGAGTTGGGGTTTTGCAACGTCTAGTTTTTTAATGCGATTATAAGTGTTTACAATACGATTTAAATGATTTTTTTGTATTTGAAGCATAAATATTCGAGCTAAAATATTATAAGTTTTTTCAGGCGAAAAAGCGTTACGCTCTGTGGTTATTTGCGTTAAATGGTAAAGCTCTTTTGCTTTATTAGCGGTGGCTTGAGCATAACTAGCAGCTAAATTATGGTAAAGATTTGACTCAGTAAGAAACATATTTTTACTTTTTTTCATAGAGGCTAACTTTTCTTCCACCAGCTCATAATCTTTTTTTGTTAATGCCTCAACTGCCTTATTGTACTTACTTTTAAATTTCCGTGTTATGCCTTTTTCGCCAATACCTTCTGCATTCATTCGATAATCTAATTGTACGGTATTAATGCATTGTTGAATGGGCTTTCCATTTTCCACCGCGGGAGTATATTGCCATTGTTCTATGGCTTTTAAAGAGGCTTTGTCAAAGTCGGCACTGCCTGAAGAACCAATAACTATTGGGTTCGATACGCTGCCGTCTTCTTCAACAACGAAACTCATTTTGGTCCAACCTTCACGACCAGCTTTAGCTGCACTGATAGGAAACTTAGGGGCGACACGGTGTGTTGGCTCTGGTGATTGATAACTGGAAATGTGCTTAACTGATTGCTCAGCGTATACTGCTGTTGTGTAAAGCGCAGCAATTACTGCAGTTGAAATAGACAATTTAGTTAACATAATAAGTCCTTTTTATTTTTTCAAAGACTCTAACAAACAATTAACAAAAGATAAAATAATATCTTATTGTCACCTCTTGTTTACTGAACAGTAATATTTGCTATGACTCAAGATAAACGACTCCCTAGCTAATTTAGTCACTTATGGGTAACCTGTGGGTAATAATTTACAATAATATTTATAAAGGGGAATATTTTGGCTAAATTTTCAATAGTGAATTCGAGCCTATTACTAACAGCAACTATAACGGTTAGTACGTTAGCCAGTGGCCTTGCCATGGCAAGCGATTTTGACAAAGCCTATTCATCGTTTAATACAGATAAAATTAAAGCGGATATTAAATTATTATCGTCAGACAAATTTGGCGGTAGAGAGCCTTCAACTGAAGGGGAAACGTTAACCACTAATTTACTGATCAATGAATTCAAACGTTTAGGCCTTAAACCAGGCAATGGCGATAGCTATACCCAAGCAGTGCCTTTAGTAAGCATTACCAGTACCACCACTGAAAATTTAACTATTGGTGACATTGCGTTTGAATTTCCTAAAAACTTTGTGGCAAGCTCAAGAAAAATGGACAAACGTTCATCGCTTAATGCTTCAGATTTGGTCTTCGTTGGTTACGGTATTAATGCACCAGAATACCAATGGAATGATTATGCCAATGTTGATGTAAAAGGTAAAACCGTGGTTGTGTTAGTGAATGACCCAGGCTTTGCCACTCAAAACAACGCGCTATTTGATGGCAATACCATGACCTACTATGGTCGTTGGACCTACAAATACGAAGAAGCAGCGCGTCAAGGCGCAGCAGGGGCAATTATTGTTCATGAAACTAAACCAGCAAGTTATGGCTGGAATGTTATTGAAAGCAGCTGGACAGGTGCGCAATACCATTTACCTGCAAGCGAAGTCAATGAAGCAACTATTGATGTCGAAATGTGGATCAGCAAAGAGAAAGCGGTTGAACTGTTTAAAAAATCGAAACAAGACTTTAACGCGCTTAAACAGTTAGCGGCCCAACGTAATTTTAAAGCGATACCGTTAGGCTTAAAAGCAAGTGTGACTGTTGAAAATAAATTTGACACTTCTAACTCTAACAACGTTATTGCCACCATTAAAGGGACAGAAAAACCAGATGAACATGTACTATACATGGCACATTGGGATCACTTAGGTAGTACTATAGTGAATGGTAAACGCGAAATTTATAATGGTGCTCATGATAACGCCACGGGCACTGCAGGCTTATTACATATTGCCAATGCATACAAACAATTAAACAGCGCACCTAAGCGTTCAGTGACTATTATTGGTGTGACAGCTGAGGAGCAGGGGCGCTTAGGCTCTCGTTACTTTGCTAACCATCCAACTATGCCACTGAATAAAATTGTGGGTTTAGTAAACATGGACTCGTTAGATATAACAGGCATGAAAACAGACGTAACGGTTGTCGGTTATGGTAAATCTACTTTAGAGAATTACTTAGCAAAAGCAGCTAAACGTCAAGGGCGCGTATTAACTGCTGAATTAACGCCTGAGCGTGGTTACTATTATCGTTCAGATCACTTTAGTTTAGCGAAAAAGGGCGTACCAGCACTAAGTGCAGGTGGCGGCTCGGCATGGGTTAACGAAGAGCAAAAAGCCATTGGCGACCGTGTGAAAGCAATGGTGGCAAAATGTTATCACCAAACATGTGATGAATATGATGAAAACTTTGGGTGGGAAGGTTTAGTGGCTGAACTGCAATTGTTTTTTGAAACAGGCTATTTGTTAGCAAACTCTGCTGAATGGCCTAACTGGAATGAAGGCACAGAGTTTAAAGCTTCACGCGATAGCATGATGAAGTAAAAAATAGTGTGGTTATTACATGAAAAATACCAGCTAATGTGCTGGTATTTTTTATTTAGTGATGGGTGTTTTTAGTTTATTTGCCCTGCAGCAAGCGGTTTATTGGCTTGTAATTTTAACTGAGCTTCCAGCTGTTCAATTCGCTCAAGTAAAATTTGCAAAGAGGTGTCTACTTGGTTAACTGAGGTGGCTACTTCCAGTTGCTGCTTTTCACGGCTATTCTCATTTTGGCTAAGCGAATTCACTTGTTTCGTTAATGCAGTAACATCGCTGCGCAGTTTCGTGGTTGACGATAATTGCTCAGAAAGGGCATTTAAACTAAAGTCAGCCGCGGTTTGTTTTTCTTGTAGCTCATTAACATCACTCATGCTTGCCGCATTTTTTAAATGCTGACTATTACCATTAACTGTTTTGGTAAGGGTTAATGACTTTGAGCGTAACTCTTTAATTTGTGATTGGTTTTTTCGCCATGCACTGGCCCAAAGTTTATCCATTTCAGACCAAAGCTCATTCGACTTTTCGGTTAAGGCTTCGAGTTTAATTTTTAGGGCGATGGTTGATTCACCCATTTCGTCACCTGTTGCTGATAATTGCTGTTCAAGTTGCTCAATACGTTGATCTGCATTTATTTGTTGCTCTTTTAACTTTGCATTTTCTAAATAAAACCAATAACTAGCGCCAGCTAAGGCAATATATACCAGTGATAGCGCAAATTTATTCGCAAATGATGACGGAGCTGCTGTTTTTTCTGTTGCTGAAGCTATTGCAGCCTTTCCTGATTGTCGAGGAGTGGTGCGTACTTGATCAATATCAGGGGTAATGCTTGGGATCTCAGGTTCAATTCTATTAGACAAAATACTTTCCTATACAACAACGGGATAAAAACGGCATCCGATACTTTAAAACAAAACCGAAGAGGTTTTAACTAACAATTGCAATTTATTTGAAAAAAAGAGGATTTAACCGAATTTAATTGAAAATTAGCATAAAAAAAGCCGAAAATAATATTATTTTCGGCTTTTTTTACTCATGACGTGTATACCGCTAGTAGCTGTCGTTATGCACGCTTTGTACTGCACGGCCAGAAGGATCAGCCATGTTGTTAAAGCTTTCGTCCCAAGCGAGTGCCTCTTGCGTACTACATGCAACCGATTTTCCGCCAATAACGCAGTCTGCAGCCGTAGCCACTGGATATTTCTCTTCAAATACACAGCGGTAAAAATAGGCTTCTTTGCTGTCTGGTGTATTAACAGGGAATTTAAATGCTGCATTTTCAAGTTGTTGGTCGGTAACTTGGCTTTCAACATGGGCTTTTAAACCGTCAATCCATGAATAGCCGACACCATCAGAAAACTGTTCTTTTTGTCGCCATAAAATTTCTTCTGGTAAATAACCTTCAAAAGACGAGCGTAAAATGGCTTTTTCCATTTTGCCATTGCCGCACATTTTATCTTCAGGATTAATTCGCATGGCGACATCCATAAAGTTTTTATCTAAGAAAGGCACACGTGCCTCAATGCCCCATGCAGACATCGACTTGTTTGCACGTAAACAATCAAACTTATGTAAGCGTTCAAGTTTACGTAATAGCTCTTCATGAAACTCTTGTGCGTTTGGTGCTTTATGGAAATATAAATAACCACCAAATATTTCGTCGGCACCTTCACCTGAAAGCACCATTTTTATGCCCATGGCTTTAATTTTTCGGGCCATTAAATACATTGGGGTTGATGCACGAATAGTGGTGACATCGTAGGTTTCAAGGTGATAAATAACTTCTTTTAAAGCATCGATACCTTCTTGTTCAGTAAAAATAACACTGTGATGAATTGTGCCAATACTGTCGGCTACTGTTTGTGCAGCAACTAAATCAGGCGAGCCAGCTAAACCACAAGCAAAAGAATGTACCTTTGGCCACCACGCTTCAGCAAGATCATTGTCTTCTATACGACGTGCAGCAAACTTTTGGGTAATAGACGAAATTAACGAAGAGTCTAAACCGCCTGATAATAATACGCCGTAAGGAACATCAGTCATTAAGTGGCTTTTAACCGCGTCTTCTAATGCTTCGCGTAATTTTGTTTTATTAGTGTGATTGTCTTTAATGGCTGAATATTTTTGCCAGTTACGCTGATAGTATTTTTGTACTTTACCAACGCGGCTGTCGAGAATATGCCCTGGAGGGAATTCTGCTACTGTTTTACAAATTGGCATTAAGGCTTTCATTTCTGAGGCCACATAAAAGTTGCCGTTCTCGTCGTAGCCAGTATAAAGCGGGATAATGCCAATATGGTCACGTGCAATTAAATAGCTGTTGTCGGTAGCGTTATATAAACAAAAAGCAAACATACCTTGGAGTTTATCAACAAAGTCTACGCCGAATTCTTCATATAAAGGTAAAATAACTTCGCAGTCTGATCCCGTTTGAAATTCATAATCAACAGCGAGATTGGTGGCTAATGTTTTATGGTTGTATATTTCACCATTAACAGCAAGTACGTGGTTCTTGTCTTTATTGTATAAAGGTTGTGCGCCGTGTTCAGTGTCAACAATTGATAAACGTTCATGCACTAAAATTGCATGTTCGTTATTGTATATGCCTGACCAGTCAGGACCACGGTGACGTAATAAGCGAGAACATTCTAGTGCTTTTGGGCGTAATGCCTCAGCACCTGTTTTAATATCTAAAATTCCAAAAATCGAACACATTGAAGCGCTACTCCATTTTGTTAAGGGTTAGTGAACAGCATCACTAACCAAATTACAGTTTGTATTTACAAATATCGCATTTGTTATTTAGGCGAGAAGGGTATAAATAGTTTTACTAAGCAGGCGGTAAACTGTTAACAGTCTACTGATGATGCGCGCCTAGTTGATGTTAATGTGCCATTATTTGAAGAAAGATCAACAATTTTTTGTGATTTCGTTAGCAGAAATAGATATATGGTGTAGCTTTTTGGCTATGAATTTTCGCTTATTAGCTAGGTTTAAAGCTTGTGTTAGTTAAATCTATCTACTAAGTTAGTTTATCTTTATCAAAATGAAACTTTGCCTTTATGCTGCAAAAACAACACCTCAAGTTAGCTACTTACCTTAAGCCTTTTTCTAAAATATTAGCTACGCTACTATTAATTAGCCCTGCGGCTAGTATTGCGGCTGATTTAACACAATTTACTGCTGAAGAGCTACGCCTCGATAAAGCTAAGCAGGAATTACCAATAGCATTTGAACGGCTTGGAAAGCGCGCGAAAATGTTTGAAAATCAAATTGCATTAGCGCGAAATTACACCACCTTAACCCAGCTTATTATTCGCCACGGTACAGGACTTTGGCGAGATGCAGTGGCTGATTTTACTCGCCAAACGCAAATGGATGACCGATCATTGTATTGGACACGTTTACAAATGCTGGCAAATTTACGTCAGTCAAATGCCTTTATTCAATTACTGCCAATGCAACAAGAGCAAACTTTATGGACTTTTGAATTGTTATCTCGTGGGCAACAAGACATTAATTTTGATAAAGGCGCCAAGAAAAAAATATTAATCACTGGTTTTGACCCTTTCTTTTTAGATAGAAATATTAATCAAAGCAACCCATCAGGTGTAACCGCTTTAGCGCTTGATGACATTACCATTAGTTTAGATGGCGTAAAAGCCGAAGTTGAAAGCATTATTTTACCGGTACGTTTTGCCGACTTTGATCAAGGTATGGTTGAGACGTTACTTGCGCCTTATATGACAAAAGTCGACATGATAGTCACTATTAGCATGGGCAGAGACCATTTTGACTTAGAGCGTTTTCCGGCGCTGAGAAGAAGCGCAAAGGCACCTGATAATGTTAACGTATTTACGGGAGCTAGTGCTAAAAACCCGTTAATTCCGTTGCTAAATAACTCGCCATTAAAAGGAGCTGAGTTTGTTGAGTTTAGTTTACCGGTTGAACAGATGAAAAAAGCACAGGGTCAATATAAAATTAATGACAATAGAGAAGTGGCTACGTTAGCGGGAAAAATTCAAGGCGAGTCGTTAAAAGCGTTAGCGGGGCAAACATCGGTAGCAGGCTCAGGCGGCGGGTATTTGTCTAATGAAGTGTCGTATCGCAG
>JBMZCX010000103.1:0-7026 GCA_049613795.1 Thalassotalea sp.
GTTACCACTTCCATAAATCATCATTAGTTTTACGCTTATTGTTAGCCGAAGTACTTACGGTTTCCTTACCATTTGTCAGTAAGGAAAGTTTTTCATGCAGATACATTTCATTTCTGCACCAAAATTGAACATGTGTCCTATACTGCATTAGCTGGTTATTATTCGACGCTAAATAAAGGATGTTGTGTGGAAGAAGAAAGTAATTTGGAGCCAACAGAGAATAGCGACTTTTTTACCCTTGGTCGGTGGACGGTTAAACCGCGCTTAAATCAAATCATAAGTGAAGATAAAACACACAGTATTGAACCTAAAATGATGGATGTTCTTGTGTATCTTTGCCAAAACTCAACGAAAGCAGTGAGCGCTGAACAGTTATTAATTGCCTGTTGGGCTGGTACTTTTTATGGCGACGCGCCAGTACAAAAGTGTATTGCAGGGCTGAGAAAAAAATTAGGGTGTAATTCTCGCCAGCCAATTTATATTGAAACCATACATCGGCGAGGCTATAAAATAATTGCAGAGGTGAACTTTGATTCACCGATAAAGAAAACATCGACACCAAAAAGCGTTAAGCAATGGACTAAAGGGTCTCCTTATTTAGGCTTAAATACGTTTGAAGCAATGCATAACACTGTTTATTTTGGTCGTACTAAAGCCATTGCTGAAGTGATTCAGCAGTTAACACATAGCCTTAATCAACCATGCCATTTTCTGTTACTGCTTGGTAAAAGTGGCAGTGGTAAGTCGTCGTTAATTAGAGCTGGTGTTTTGCCAACTTTGAATAGTGACTCTGGCTTCTCAGGTTTACGAGTAAAGCAACATCATATTCTTACACCTCACCAAAGCCTACATGAAACGCCCATTGCCACGCTTATTTATGCGCTTAATTCACTTGGACTGATCACAACGAATATCTCATTGCCAGCGTTTATTTTGACGATTGAAAAACAACCAGAGTTGCTAAAGTCAGCATTAGGCGACCCGATAGAAAGTCAAACCGAAACGGTATCTACAGAAGTTGAATCCCCTTCAACTAATATCGAAGCAAAGCCTCAACACTACCAATTATTAGTGATTGACCAATTTGAACAATTTTTATTAGACGATAATTTAAGTGCGGAGATGAAAGCTAATTTAGTTTTCTGTATTGTATTATTAGCGCAATGCCGAAGGTTACTGTGTATTGCTATGCTGCGTAATGACTTTTATAGCCAATGCTTAGATGTTCAAGGCTTTATTGAGTTAAAAAATAGCGGCATACAGTACGATTTACAGGCGGCTAGTCCGCTTGAAATTTCTGAAATGATACGTAACCCCGCAATTGCGGCAGGGCTAACGTTTGAATGTGATCAAACCTGTGGAGCGAAATTAGACGATATATTATTAGCAGCTGCGGTTAAAAATCCTGACGCATTACCCTCATTAGAATATACCCTCGACCTACTTTACCAACAACGTAGTAAAGATGGCATTTTGCTTATGTCTGCTTATCGTAGCCTCGGAGGTATTGAAGGGGCGATTGCGGCGCAAGCTGAAAAAGTATTCAATTGTTTACCAGCTAATGTACAAGCTTGCTGGGATAAGATTATGCATACTTTAGTAAGAATAGATCATGAAGATAAACATAGTGTCACTTCTCGTAAAGTACCCATTTCGCTTTTTGTTGAACAGCATGAAAAGGTATTCATTCAACACTTCCTTAGTGCTCAACTTTTTGTTTCAATATTACAAACTTCAACGGGAGAGCAGCGTGGTTATTTCTCAAATGTGCGTACTCATAGTGAATGGATAGATCGCGACGAAGTACAATATATTACCATTGCGCACGAGGCTTTATTAGTTAATTGGCAACGAGTAAGTCGTTGGGTGAAAGAAAACAGTGCGGCAATACAGCAACGGGAACAACTTGCAGATGACTGCCTTTATTGGTTGGAAAACAATAAAGCTAATGATGCGCTGCTTAATTCAAAGCAAAAAGTACATGACGATGAAGCTCTATTACTTGATAAAATAATTAGCCTAAATGACAACGAAATTGAATTTATTTTAAAATCTAAGCGCTATCAAAATAGAAAAAAAATGATTGTTTCGTTTGTTTTTATGGCGATGCTAGGCTTTAGTTTACTTACTTGGATACAGTCAAAACAGGTAATACATGAACGGGATGTTGCTGTTGTACAAAGCCAGCGCACTCAAGCCATTTCAACATTTTTAACTGATATGTTTTTCGCTCAAAGCCCTTATTTGTCGAAGGGGAAAGAAATGTTAGTATCAGATGTATTGGCAAAAGCAAGTAATGCGCTTAATCAACGGTATGGAAATAAGTTGCTAGAGCACCCTTATGTTGATGCTTTGCTTCATAAAACGTTAGGTACTATTTACATTGATTTAGGGAAAATCAAAGCAGCCGAAAAGCATTTGCTTCGGGCGGTAAGTCTCCATAAAAACAACGCATTAGAAGCAAAAAGAGACTATATCGGTATTCTTTTCAATGTCAGTCGTTTATATAAACTAAAAGGCGATTATGCGAGTAATCTCCCTATTATTTTGGAAACCATTGAAATGAGTAAAGAGGTATTCGGCGAAGATCATAAAGATACCTTAGGGGCTATTGATAACTTAGCGACCTTTTATATGGAAAAAGGAGACTTAATTCAAGCTGAGTCAGTATTTCAGCAAGTATATGCTAAGCGTAAAGAATTATTTGGGGAGAACTTTCGTCATACGCTTTATTCGCTTGAAAACTTAGGGCGGTTGTATCATAAAAGTGGAGAATTTATAACGTCTGAACGTTATTTACAAAGCTGCTTAAATAAATGGCTAGCGCAATCAAGTATTAATAACCCTTACCCATTAAAGTGCATGCGTTTATTAGCGGTTACCCAGCAGTCATTAGAAAAATTTACAGAAGCAGAGACGATATTTATCAAGCATATTAAAGCTGCTAGTACAGTGTTTGGTGTTGAACACCCTGAAGTGCTGAGTTCAAAAAATAGCTTAGCTGAAATTTATTACGTGACAGATCGTATTGAGCAATCAATACTTTTACTTACTGAAACCTTGAAAATGCGTAACCTTGTATTAGGCCACCGCCATATAGATACGTTACATACGCAAATTAACCTAGCTCGCTCGTTACGCCTTACTCATCAATACAATGAGGCATTGAAACTTGCTAAAAATGCTACTGAAATAAGCACTAATGAATTTGGGCAAAACCACCCAACAAGTATTAGCGCTGCACAAGAGTTAGCGTTGCTTATCCAAATGAATCACTAGCCTTATATATGCTTAGCAGCGTGTAATATTAGCTTTTCTATACGCTGTACAAAGTAGGGAGGAATTGGGCTAAAAGCAATTTTACTCTTTGTTGCCTACAGGACGTAGGTACTGAGCGAAGCAGGATGCGATAACTGCGAGTTGTATTTGCCTAGAATGAGCAGGCAAATACTACTCGCCGAAATTAAAGCGCTTTACTATCTTTAAAGGAAGAGAGCAAAACTCAACCAATAAAGAGCAACAGTCCCTAATTTATTGTCGATAATAACTTCGCATTTTGAACAAGGTTTCTTACACCGTGTGCGTGGTCTTCTTCAAATACGTTACCCTTACACCATGCTCCAACACTGGCAATGTTTACTTTGGCTACTTGCGGTCGAACACTCCAACTTACTTGAAAAGGTGAACCCTCTTCATTGTATCCAGGGCCCGTTGTAGAACCTGTATAAGCAATTGGAATTCCAGTATCGCTTGGAATATTTAGTGCTTGATGCTTGCCTGTTGCCTTGTCGTGAGCCGTTAAGTTAGCAAAGTCTAGGGCTGAAGGGTCATTAACTAGTACGTATACTTGTGCTTCTACTTTTAGTTGTGTGTTACTAATAGAGTCATTTAAACAAGCACCTAATGTTGGCCCAGGGTCTACTTGTGAAGTTGAATGAACATAATGAACTTCTATAGTTGCACCTGGCATTAAAGAGCCGTGATCACTTGGGCAAATTTCTTCACCTGTTGCTGCCAATTCGCTGTCGGTTAGTGAACCTACATATTGGTAACCACTTTCATAGCCATGGCCATCACCATTACCCGCATACTCAGTGAATTCACCGCCTTTATGCTCTGCATTTTCATGAAAATGGATATTACAAAGGTTCATTTCTTCTGATGAAAGTTCTGCAGTAAATAATATCGGACTTTCTCCATAAAGATCATCAATATCACGAGGAGATTGTGGGCCAAAGCCTTTGCCGTCTGTATTTGTTTCTAATGCAGCTCTTTGTGCCGCGATAACTTCATCGGCAACGGCTGTACTATGTTCATCAGTTCCATGCTCATCTACCACATGTTCGTCTACAGTTTTATCATCATCTGAATTACAGGCGCTTAAGCCGAGTGTCGCTAAAATGATAAGCGCAATAGTTGATTTGTTTCTCATAAATTCTACTCCTAATTTACAATAAATATTTTTAAAGGTAATCGATAAACTATTAACGTGAATTATTCGATTGTGGAAAGTAATTTAGGGTTTTGAACAAGATTTCTCACGCCGTGGGCATGATCTTCTTCAAATACGTTTCCTTTACACCATGCTCCAACGCTTGCAATGTTTACTTTGGCAACTTCAGGTCTTACGCTCCAGCTTACTTGCAAAGGTGAACCCGCTTCGTTATAGCCAGGTCCTGTTGTTGAGCCTAAATATTGCACTGGGGTTCCTGTGTCAGCTGGAATGTGCAATGCTTGGTTTTTACCTGTTTCTTTGTTGTGTGCCGTTAGCTCAGCAAAATCTAATGCATTCTCGTCATTTACCAAGACATAAACTTGGGCTTCTACTCTCAATTGTGGGTTACTAATTGAATCACTTAAACATGAACCTAACGTTGGCCCTGGGTCAACTTGTGCAGTAGAGTGTACATAGTGAACTTCTATTGTAGCGCCAGGTGCTAAAGAGCCGTGATCACTCGGACAAATCTCTTCAGCTGTTGTCGTTAATTCAGCTTGTGTTAACGCGCCTGTGTATTTATAACCACTGTGGTAGCCATGACCGTCACCGTTACCAGCATATTCAGTATATTCTCCACCTTTATGCTCGGCATTTTCATGAAAATGAATATTACAAAGGTTCATATATTCTGAAGAAGGTGCGGTATCAAACAGCATAGGGTTTGTGCCTGCAGCAAGATCGATATCTCGTGGTGCTTGAGGTCCAAAGCCTTTGCCATCGGTATTTGTTTCTAAAGCAGCTCTTTGTGCGGCAATAATATCATCTGAAACAGCATCGTCGGCTGCGATAGAGAAAAATGAAACTGAAGTCGTAAACGCAATTAATGAAATGGTGATGAGATTTTTTTTCATAAGTTTAATTCCTAGCTTAGTTAGGTTAATTCCAAATATCACTACTGTTAAAGGTAAAGGACTTTCGCTTTAACATTTCTCAATAGGCTCGCTATCAAGAGGATCAGGAATGGCTTAAAGTTAAGTGTTTTATAGGAATAAGAGAAACCGCTGAATTAGCGAGCTTCTCTTATTTCTATTTTAGCTCTTGGTGCTAATGCTTGTCGTCGTCATGTGCATGTGCTTCTAAATCTTTAATTGAACAGCCGCTTTTTACGAACTCTTCCAATTCATGCTCTACTTTTGGGTGAGCTTTTTTAAGAGTCTCAATGACGTGAGTCGTATCCGCAGTATCGCCATGCAAAATGTGGTAGGCCTCAATTGCTTTTTTTGCACCAATTATATGGTCAATATGTTTTGCATGGGCATCGCAATCGCTATGTTTATTAGCTAAAGCCGAAGTAGATAGAAAGCCAAAAATAGAAATTACTGAGGCTAATAAAAGGGTAGTTTTTGTCATTTATAGAATCTCTTATTTTAAAATTAAGTTAGTGCTTTCGCACCAACTTTTATTGCAAACCATTTAATGTCACATGATTTGAAGGAAAGCATTAAGAGAGGGCAACCCTAAAACGCTCTTACAATTGCGACACCAAATACGGTTGCTGTTTGGCTACCAACAAAATCGAAGGCAAGTGTTGGTGCAATACCAAAATCACCTACGTGAAAGTCATAACTTACAGATGCACGATAAAGGTCTTCTTTATGGCTTTTATGGTGGTGAATATGACCATGACCATCGTCTTCGTCGTAACCACCTACGGTTTCTTTACCAAAACCCACGCCCACTCTTAGTTCTTTCCAAGGGTGTAAATAAACAGCGGCAAGCGCTACATCAACACCTGCACCATGGTGTGCGTCATCAGTTTTTTCAAATACAACACCCGCGCCCCATTGCTTAGAAAACTTATACTCATACTCAATACCATAAGAAAATTCTGTTTCACTATTTGCGTTGGTATACCCAACAAACACACCAGGGATGTGTTTTGGAGATGCATGAGAGTCATCAGATGACGCGAATGCTGAAGAAGTTGATAATGCGGCAAAAACGCCTGCGGCTAATAACATTTTATTATTCATAAATTTTTCCTTATTTTACTTGTATAACTAATTTTTTAATTTAACGAGCGAGCGTTTACGGCAGGGATAAGTGCCAAAAATCTGGTGTTTATATTAAAGGAATAGACACATTTATGGCTTACCCAAATCGGACAGTTATTTATTGAAAGCGGATCAAATGATACAAGTTATTGAATTTAGACTTATATCTTCAGCTTCTAAGGTGTTAAAACGGAGTAAAACCTCTGGTGAATCTATTAAATGTCTTACTGTTTTTTCAAAATGACTTAAACATAAATCGGGAAATTCTACGGCCAATATCGCATTAAGTTCTTCTTTTTCGAGGAACATAATGTAGGCAAGTGGTAAGAACTTAGCATTAAAATCTTTTTTAAATACAATTGTTCTAACTTGGCTTGCAGAATAGTTATTACTTGGCCCGTATTGCTTTTCTAATGCGGGACCTAACTTTTTTATATATCGCCTGACAGATAATTTATTGAACATCATTTATCTCATTTTCATTTTAATTCGTGTTTCTGCTTGTTTATTTTTACAAGAAGTACTTTTACGCTT
>JBMZCX010000104.1:0-6889 GCA_049613795.1 Thalassotalea sp.
GCTATTGCGGTGGCAAATTTAATTAAAGACCCCCAGCAGCACGCTGAAATGAATATAATGATCACGGCACCTCATAGTGATGCAGTAAGCATTTTTTTTGCTCAACTTGCAACGTCTTGCCCTGGAGGAAAGCGCACAGGGCTGAGTTTTTATTATAATAAGCACCATGTTAAATTTATGGCGGTAGACGCTTTAGTGCAAGAACAACCGACAATGCATTTGTTGTTGGTAGATGAAGCAGCGGCTATTCCTATTTACTTATTGTCTCGCTTACTTAATTGTTATCATCGGCTCGTTTTTTCGTCTACCGTTCATGGTTACGAAGGTGCAGGGCGTGGTTTTGCAATTAACTTTAAAAAAATATTAATCAATAAAACGCCAAATTTTTCGGAGTATCATATACACCAGCCCATACGCTGGTGTGACAATGACCCGCTAGAGCAATTAATTTTTAACAGCTTTTTATTAACGCCGCAGTCAGAGCAAGCGCATCAAATTGTTAATAAAGCGGGAGTACTCACTCAGCGCATAAGCCAACAAGCGCTTTATCAAAATGAGTCACTGTTACAGCAGGTCTTTAATGTATTAGTAAGTGCCCATTACCAAACGTCTCCAAGTGACTTAAAGTTTTTACTAAACAACGCTAAATTAACAATTTTTGTTAGCTTTGCTGATGATGAAAAAACGGTGGTTGCGGTAGCTTTAGCGCTAAATGAAAGTGGTGCTAATAACGATGATATTGCACTCGCTGTGGCGTCTAAAAAACGTTTGAAAAGCCAGTTTTTACCGCAATCATTGTTATTGCATTGTGGTGTTAAAAGCGCATTCGACTACCGCTATTTACGTGTAGTTCGTATTGCCGTAAAAGCACACACACAAAGCGAAGGAATAGGGAGTAACCTCTTACGTGTTATTGAAAAATACGCCATTGAGCAACACTATCATTTTGTAGGAACGAGCTTTGGCGCTAATACCACATTAGTTAATTTTTGGGGGCGGGCGGGCTATCAATTTGCACGACTAGGTTTTACTAAAGACAAGGCTAGTGGTGAACATTCATGTATATTGTTGAAGGCATTATCCGCATCAAGTGAACACTTACTCACCACAATTAATGAACAGTTTTACCAACGCTTTTACTATTATTTAGCGGAACAGTTTCAGTCGTTAAACCCTAAGTTGGTACAGTATATTTACCAACAAGCAACACCTCAGTTATTAATAAAAATAACACCTAATGACATTAATACCGTTGAAGACTTTATTAATAAAGTTTCGCTTTATGACGTGTGTGCGTATTCATTAAGCGTGTGGTTATGTCATATTCTTCAGGTTAAAACAGAAAAAAATGCTGAATTATTAATTGAAAAAATACTGCAGCGACACAGTAGTGCTTATTTATGTCAGCAATATCAGCTCACAGGAAAAAAAGCATTAACGAATGCAATTATTACGCAAGTAAGCCAACTTTACTATTAGCTACTATGCAGAATCGTTTGCCATAGCGCTTTTTTAGTTGAATGATTTAAGCACTTTAGCTGATCGGCAGAGATGATGCCGCTGGCAATTATTTTGGTAAGCAACGCTTGAGATAATTCTATTTGAACTTTTTCATTATCAATAGAAAATGTTTGAAAATATGGCATCATACCTCCTTAGGCGATGTAGTTGCTGGCAACGGTATACTTAGTAGACGTTTTCAATGAGAATAGCGGATTACACTTATATTGTAAATGAGAATTATTATCATTTATTGTTTTGCGAATAAATGAAATAATGACCTCCATTTTTAAAGTACTGCAAAGGCAGTTAGATAAGGCAGTTATATGAGCGCAGTGATAGAAGTCACTAATTTAGTAAAGTCGTTTAACAATTTTAAAGCGGTTGACGACATTAGTTTTTCAATTAATAAAGGGGTGTGTTTTGGCATTTTAGGCCCTAACGGTGCGGGTAAAACCACCACGATTGAAATAATGGAAGGGATCATTAAACCCAGTTCTGGCCAAGTAAAATACTATGGTCAGCCAATGAAAGAAGCAATAGCACAGCAAATTGGCATTCAATTTCAACATACCGCACTGCAAGACTTTCTTACCGTTAAAGAAACACTTAACTTATTTACCTCTTTTTATCAGCAAACGGTTGAACATAGCCAATTAATAGAGCTATGCGATTTAGGTGAGTTTTTAAATAAAGATAATCGCTTATTGTCGGGTGGGCAACGACAGCGTTTATTATTGGCATTAGCATTAATTAACGACCCAGACATTGTTTATTTAGACGAACCCACAACAGGGCTTGACCCACAAGCGCGACGTAATTTTTGGCAGCTTATCGAAAACATTAAAAAACGCGATAAAACGGTTATATTAACCACACATTACATGGACGAAGCAGAACGACTTTGCGACGACGTAGTGGTTATGGATCACGGAAAAATAATTGAATCTGGGCGGCCACATCAGTTATTAGACAAACACTTTAATGAAGTGTTTATTTACTTACCTAGGGCACAAGTTAACGCTGAATTAATTGCACAGCACCAATGGAAAGAAAATGGTGACCGCGTTGAAATAGCGTCAAAAAATATTGAAGGTAGCTTGTCGTTACTAATGAATGAAAAAATTTCATTAGAAGGGCTACACGTAAAGTCAGCAAATTTAGATGACTTGTTTTTGAAATTAACGGGCCATTCCCTAAGAGACTAATATGAACTTTAAACGTTTTTTTGCTGTGGTTAAAGCGCGCAATATTGAATTTATTAGAGATAAATCTTCATTGTCGTGGAGCATTATTTTCCCCGTATTATTACTTGTTGGTATGTCATTTGTATTTTCAGGTGACGGCCAAGCGCAATATAAAATAGGTGTAGTGAATTTAGCACAAAGTCACTCCGACTTTACTCGTACCAAATACATTGACTTTATTGACTATCAAGATGAGGCATTAGGGCAAACTAAACTTGGACAACATAGCATAGAGTTGTTGGTTGATTTTACTCAACGTACCTATTGGATTAACCCTTCATCGCCCAAAAGTTATTTAGCCGAAAAAATACTGCTAAGTAGCCACAGCGACTTTACAGCCGAACAAGTATCAGGACAAAAAATTCGCTATGTAGACTGGGTGCTACCTGGCGTTTTAGGCATGAATATGATGTTTAGCTGCTTATTTGGTGTGGGTTACGTTATTGTACGTTACCGTAAAAATTCAGTATTAAAACGGCTAAAAGCAACACCACTTACCGCGTTTGAATTTGTTAGTGCGCAGTTGCTGTCGCGTTTAGTCATTGTTATGGCTACATCTTCAGTGGTTTATGCGGGCTGTAACTTCTTTTTTGACTTTTACATGCTGGGTAATTACTTCGACCTATTTATTATTGGCACCTTGGGCGCTTTTAGCTTAATTACACTGGGCTTATTAGTGGCTAGCCGTTCAAAAAGTGAAGAGCTAACGGGCGGCTTACTTAACTTTGCCTCATGGCCAATGATGATATTATCAGGCGTGTGGTTTAGCTTAGAAGGCGCACCACCATTACTGCAAAAAATAGCCGACTTCTTACCACTAACGCACTTAGTGGCAGGCGCCAGAAAAATAATAACCGAAGGGGCAACGCTGACTGACATTAGCTACCATGTGGTGATATTGTTAATAATGTCGACCACTTTTTTGTTATTAGGCTCATATTTATTTAGCTGGAATGAAGAAAGGTAGGTATTTGCTAAGTCGTTGAATTATAGAATAGCCCGATAAATAAACCATTTATATTTAAAGGGTTAGTGGCTTAAATAATAGCTAACTCAACTTTAAAATTTATAGCCAAAGGTTAACGTAACACCAGTTGATGTTTCTGTTTTATGGTTTGGGTTGTCGGCCCACCAGCCAGCTTGGTCTTCACGAATTATTCCTATCCCTGTACCAATCATCAGTCCATTATTGGTAAAGCCATTCAAGTGGTAGTCGTAGGTGGCAAATATAAAACCGTCTTCGCCATCGAGTTCTTGTTTGCCCAGTGTAAAGCCGTACACATGCTTTGAGTTTTCACTAAAAGTGGTTTGAAAACCTGCCGCTACGCCAAATAAACCAATGGCGCCAAAGTATTTGCTTGATTTTGTTTTATAAGCGAATTGTGCACCTAGCACGCCGCCATATTGGTGGCCCATGCCAACCGCTGCTTCATATTGTGCTGCGTTGCTGCCTATTGAAATAAGTGATGAAGTAAATGAGAGTAACAAGAGTGATTTTTTCATTGAAATCCTTTTAAGTAGCGAAGTGCTATATTTTGACTATTTTCTAAAATTATAATGAGAACTCAATAGCTATATTTAGCTGTAACTATTTCGTTTGGGTGTGCATATACCCAATAGAGTGTGGATAATTCGCCTAGTAAAATGAAGATTACTGAGCTAACTATCCATTATTTGTTTTCTACTGCAAGTAAAGATTGTTCCATCTTTTTTCCTTGTAAGTCTTATTGCCACGTATCATATCAAGCCTTGTGAAAAAATTCAGGCGAAAGTCAGCCTGAATTTTCCTTACTTTTAGTTATTGCATGTTATTTGCTTAACGCTGAAATCGCCTCGGTAATTACATTAGGGTGCTGAAATGCCGCCATATGTTCGCTATTAATTAAAGGGATATATTGGCCGCCAGATTGCTCGCTGATCAGCTGGCTCCATTGATCGCCTTCTTGTTGCCACTTTATTAAGGTATCAACAAACTCTGGCTCAGCGCTCGCGATGTCATGCGATTCAAAGTCAGTGTTGATTACTGTAATAGGCACTGAAGTTGAAATTTCTGTTTTTAGCATACTGGCCAAATCATCATGATAGTTGATAATTTCTTTGGCGCGAATAAGTTGTTTGTTGATGCTTGCTCGGCTTTGACTAATTAAATCAAAATAGGGCCAATTCATTGTTTGCTGGTGCTCTGTGGGGATAAGCGCACTGATTGTTGAACGTTCTTCGGCAAGTTTATTAAATGTTCTTGCTGTCCAGTTACCTGCTGTTATGTGCGGAATTAAGTCGCTTGCTACTTCTCTATACCAAGAGACTGGCCAGTCTTGATAGAGGCTAATAGAGTGAGGTAAAAGAATGTCTGGGTCTATCCAAACCATACCTTTTAGGCGCTCAACCATTGATGAATGAGGGGAATTCTGCCAGACATGCGCCAAAATATTTGCACTGGCAAAGCTTACTATTAGGTATTGCTGTTCATTAAGCAGAGCGAGTGTTTTATCTAATGCGGGCGCAAAGGTGCTATAGGAAGGTTGCTCAACTAGGCTGCTAAAGCCGTTACCGTAACGTTCTATCACATGTACTCGGTGAGTTTTTGCAATTAACGGCTGTAACAGCGAAAACCATGCGCTATCAGCATGGAAATTTTTATTAAACCCTGAAAGTAAAATTACTGCAGGGCCTGTATGTTCAAGCCCCATGCTACGTACATGTACGTCTTTGTTTTCTTGATTATTTACGCGGTACATGCTTGATAACGTATCGAGTTTTCTCGGGCTGGCTGCATCAAAAAAATTAATCACTTCCTTACTGGTATTAAAGTGATTGTAAGTCCAGCTATGGCCGCCTTTTATAATGGCAACAAGTTGATTAGTATGCGTTTCATTTTTAAAGGTGAATGTTGAAGTATGGTTATTTTTATCTAACACCGCTTCGGTATTTATATTGTTTTGTTTGGCAATTAGCTCAATCGCCGCTTCGCTTGAAATTAAGCCAAAATTTGAATGCGATAATCCATGGTAGGGTAGCGTATTGTCTGCAGTGCCATGCACCATAAGGTAGTTGGTTTTATGTTCAATTTGGCACGATTGAGATAACTGCTCTGACATAGGTGATGCCACTGACGCAATCGCGTTGAATGTTAATTGGCTATTACACATTAAATTTTGTGTAAACAGCCCGCCTTGCGAAAAGCCAACAGCATAAAGCTCGTTATTTATAATGTTGTATTTTGTTTTTACATCTGCAACTACGTCTTCAACAAAACTTAAATCGTTAATGCCTAATCGGTTTGGCTTGTTACAATTACAGCCTTCATTCCACTCTTCAACTTTTGATTGCGGGTAAACCACAATATAATGCTTTGAAATTGACTCAAGCGCGGTCATGCTTTGCATGCTTAACGCGGCTTGTCTTGAGCCATGAAAGGCAAGTAATAATTTATAAGACTTTTGCGCGTTGAAACCTTCGCTTGGTGTTGCAACATAATAATGTCTGTCGTTTAATTTAATTTCAGTGGCTTGTGTAATAGGCGCCTTATTAGGCGGAACAGCCACGGGGTCTTCTGTGCTGTCAGTGCTATTACAGCCTGACAATAGCCAAACCATAACGAATGGAGTGAATAATAAAGATAAATAATTACGCATTGTTAATACTCTTATTGGGGGCGAGGTGTTATTCAATCAAATCGTTATTATGACGAACACAGTTCGATCTTATGTTTTTATTATGTTTATGTTATGTTAAAAAATATAAAGTTATTTCAATGGTATAGAGATTTTTATGGCGGTTTATATTGCCAACGTTATATTTGACCAAAAGCAGCGAGTTTTAAAAAAAGATGGCCAAACTCGGGCACTTGAACCTAAAGTTTTTAGCCTACTTATCACGTTAATTGCTGCTAACGGTGACATTGTAACTCGTGATCAGCTTATTGAGCTGGTGTGGAATAAACGTATTGTTGGTGAAGGGGCAATAAACCGAACGGTTTCTTTATTGCGGGGGCACTTTTTAGCGCTTACCGATGCAAATATTATTGAAACGGTACCCACACAAGGGTATCGACTAATTGCTGACGTTTCAGATTTTAATCCTACAGAAACAGAAACAGAAACAGAAACAGAAACAGAAACAGAAACAGAAACAGAAACAGA
>JBMZCX010000105.1:0-6692 GCA_049613795.1 Thalassotalea sp.
AGAGCCAGAGCCAGAGCCAGAGCCAGAGCCAGAGCCAGAGCCAGAGCCAGAGCCCAAAAAAGGCTTCTTCTCGCGTTTAAAACAAGGGTTAACTAAAACACGACAAAATTTAGGTGGCGGCTTAGTTGACTTATTTCGCGGTAAAAAAATTGACGACGATTTATTTGAAGAGTTAGAAACCCATTTACTGTTAGCGGATGTTGGCGTTGAAACAACAACAAAAATTATTAATTCGTTAACTCAATCAGCCTCGCGACGTCAATTAAAAGATGCTGAAGCATTATACGACTTGCTAAAAGCGGAGTTGAAGCAAGTTATTGACCCTGTAAGTATTCCACTTGATATTCCAAAAGATAATGGCCCATACGTTATTTTAATGGTCGGGGTAAACGGTGTAGGTAAAACCACCACTATTGGTAAGCTAGCAAAGCAATATCAACGTGAAGGCAAGTCGGTTATGTTAGCCGCTGGCGATACGTTCAGAGCCGCGGCAGTTGAGCAGTTACAAGTATGGGGCGAGCGTAATAATATTCCTGTTATTGCCCAACATACAGGGGCAGACAGTGCTTCTGTTATTTTTGATGCCATAAGTGCGGCTAAAGCACGTGGTGTTGACGTACTTATTGCCGATACTGCTGGGCGTTTACAAAATAAGAGCCACCTAATGGAAGAGCTTAAAAAAGTGGTTCGCGTGATGAAAAAGCAAGATGAACATGCGCCGCATGAAGTTATGCTCACACTTGATGCGGGCACAGGACAAAATGCGTTAAGCCAAACTCAGCTATTTAATGAGGCGGTAGGGTTAACAGGTCTTACACTTACTAAGCTTGACGGCACGGCTAAAGGTGGTGTTGTTTTTGCGGTAGCCGACAAGTATGGCATTCCTATCCGTTATTTAGGGGTTGGTGAAGGTATTGATGATTTACGTCCATTTAATGGCAGTGACTTTATCGATGCACTATTTAGCGATGAGCACAAATAAGTGAGTTAACACATTTATGATCCGTTTTAATAATGTTAGCAAAACCTACTCAGGTGGTGTTATTGCCCTCAAAAATGTCAGCTTTAGCTTAGCCGCGGGCGAAATGGCATTTTTAACAGGGCATTCTGGCGCTGGTAAAAGCACATTATTAAAACTAATGAGCCTAATGGAAACATCAACCAATGGCAGTATTCATATTAATGGAAAAAACCTTTCAGAAGTAACCTATCCGCAAATACCATATGTTAGGCGTGGTATTGGTATGATCTTCCAAAATCATAACTTATTAATGGATAGAACCGTTTTTGATAACGTAGCACTGCCATTAATTATTGAAGGTTATAGCCATAAAGAAACGAAAAAGCGAGTTGAAGCAGCGTTAGACAAAGTTCACTTAGGCAGTAAATTAAAAAGCTTTCCTAATATGCTTTCAGGTGGCGAACAGCAACGTGTAGGTATTGCTCGTGCTATTGTTAACAAACCCCCGATACTGTTAGCAGATGAACCTACGGGGAATTTAGACCCTAAATTGTCATTAGAAATAATTCGATTATTTGAAGAATTTAATGAAATGGGCGTTGCGGTATTAATTGCCACTCATGACTTAGGCTTAATTGCCCGTTTACGTTATCGTACGCTTACACTTAAACAAGGTTCAATGATCAACGACGGTCTTATTGAAGGTATGCAAACTTCGGGTGGTAATAATGTATAAGCAACCTGAAGTACACGAGTTAAAACGTAGCTTTATTAATAAAGTTTTTGGGCGAATAACCCGTCACCTTCAACAAGCGATTGGTAGTTTGGGTGATTTATGGCGAACACCGTTTACATCGGTTATGACCGTATTGGTATTGGGTATAAGCCTAACGCTCCCGGCAACACTCCATGTTTTCGTAAAAAATGCCAATAGTGTTTCAGCGCAGTGGGATTCCGCCTCTGAAATTAGTCTTTTTTTAAAATTATCGGTTTCAGATAAGCAAGCGAAACAACTTGTACAGCGACTAAGGTTATACCCTGAAATAAGCGAGGTTGAATATATCTCAGCTGATAGTGCATTAAGTGAATTTAAAAGTTTATCCGGCTTTGGCGAAGCATTAACTTACTTAGATAAAAATCCACTACCTGCAACCGTTTTAGTTACACCAACGAGCCGCGCTAGCCAAGTACAAGCGGCCGAAGAGTTATTACAAAAATTAGTAAAAGAGCGTGAAGTTGATCAAGGAAAGCTTGATCTTGAATGGCTTACACGGCTAGAAGCAATTGCCACCTTACTGGAAGATGTAGTATTAGGGCTTGGCCTACTTTTATGTTTATCTGTTGTGCTAATTATTGGCAATACCATAAGGTTAGCAATACTCAACCAAAAAGAGGCTATTGCAGTGATGAAGTTGGTTGGTGCTACCGATGCTTTTATTCAGCGACCATTTTTATATGCGGGTGTTTGGTATGGTGTTTTAGGTGGCATTGTTGCCAGTTTTTCGGTCAGCGTACTTGCCTTTTATTTTTCAGGTGCAATTGTCAACTTAACTGAGCTCTATCAAAGTAACTTTGTACTACAAAGTTTAAGTATTAAAGAATTATTCATACTTATTGCTTTAGCTGTGATCTTAGGGCTATCAGGTAGCTATATTTCAGTAAGGAAACACATTCGAGCGATAGAGCCAACAGCGGATTAGCCTACTGACAACGTTCATTTATAGACAGAAATATAAACGTCATTAAATATTAATAAATTGTTTCAAAAACGCTAATTAGCTGTTTCTTAGCACAAATTTTGTTTAACGCCACTCTTTTTTATTAAATTTTACATAAAAAGTGAAAGCTAAGGTTGTTTAGCCCTTTCTACTAGGGTAAGGTTTGCCGCATAGTTCGCGAATATTTAGCTTTTATGGTAATATCGCGAAGAGAGTTTAAAAGGAGTATCTAAATGAGTAAAACAATGCAATCAATGGCGTTAACTGTACCGCAAAGCGGCAGTATTGAAGCCTATATGCAATCAGCGTACAGCATTCCAATGCTTACGGCTGAGCGTGAGCATGAGCTTGCTACTCGTTTATATGAAAAAGACGACTTGCAAGCGGCACAAGAGCTTATTATGTCGCATTTGCGTTTTGTAATTCATGTTGCTAAAGGCTATGCAGGTTATGGTTTACCGCAAGCTGATTTAGTGCAAGAAGGAAACGTCGGTTTAATGAAAGCGGTAAAACGTTTTAACCCTGAAGTGGGCGTTCGCTTGGTGTCATTTGCTGTTCATTGGATCAAAGCAGAAATTCATGAGTTCGTTTTAAAGAATTGGCGAATTGTTAAAGTTGCTACAACTAAAGCGCAACGTAAATTATTTTTTAATCTACGTAAGAATAAAAAACGTTTAGGCTGGTTTAGCAATGAAGAAGTTAGCACAGTAGCTGAAACGTTAGGCGTTAGTGAAAAAGACGTGCTTGAAATGGAATCTCGGATGAGTAACCAAGATCAAGCGTTTGAGTTGTCTTCGGATGATGATGATAATGCCAGTGCAAGTAGCTTTTCACCCGCACAGTATTTAGAAGACAAGCAATCTGATCTTGCGACTGAAGTTGAAGACAAAAACTGGGAAGCACATGCAAACCAACAGTTAGCTAATGCATTGGTTACGTTAGACGACCGTAGTCAAGATATTATAAAAACACGTTGGTTAGATGATAATAAAAGCACGTTACAAGAGCTTGCGAACAAATATCAAATATCGGCTGAGCGTGTTCGTCAGTTAGAAAAAAATGCATTAAATAAATTAAAAGGCGCAATGGCTGCTTAGGATAATAAGTTGGGTCTAAGTGTCTTTACAATGCCGACAAATGTCGGCATTTTTAATGGGAATAATTTAATATAACGTCAATTATTCTTAGTCAAAAGTACTAGCTATCTGTATATAATTTGTTAGACTGTTTGCACAAAAATAATACTAATAATGGTATCGCCTTAATGGATTACAGGGCAAAAAATGATCTTCAAGCTATAAAGCAATTACCTAAGCTAAAATCATTACTTAAAAAATATCGTCACCTTAAAACAATGCAATCAAGCTTGCTGCAGTTGTCTGAATTGGCCAGCACAGTAACTGATATGAATTCGTTTTATCCTGCTTTGAATTCAGTTATCGAAAGCTTATTTATTACTGATAATTTTCATATTGCTTTACTTAATAGTTCTCGAAAGTTAACGCTTACCTACTGTGAAAACACCGAAGAATCTAGATTGTTTGATCAAATAGACAATCAAAATTGGCAGCAAAGTTTAACAGGTATTGTTTTTGAAAATGCGGAGCCTATGCATTGTAGCTCGGCTGAACGTATGGCATTAGCGAAAGCAGGAAAAATAATACTGTACGGCTCTGCATGCGTAGACTGGTTAGGGGTGCCATTAAAACGTGGCAATCAAATCATAGGTGTTATTGCCCTGCAAAGCTACGATAGCAAGTTATATTTTGATGACCGAGATTGTCAATTACTTGAATTTATTGCAGAGCATATTGTTACGGCAATCGATAGAGTAAAAAGCCGTGAACTTTTAGAGCAGAATATACGTCAACGTACGCAAAAACTCACCGAAACTAATCAGCGCTTACAGCTTGAAATTTCAGAGCGACAAAAAGTGGTAAAAGTGCATAAAGCATTGTTAGCTATTTCAGAACTGACTGCGGTTTCAGATGATATTAATCTATTCTATCGTACCATTCATGGGCAAATGGAAACGCTATTCCCCGCAAAAAATTTATACATAGCCTTGTTAGATGAAAGCGATACGTTATTAAATTTTAGCTATTACGTTGATGAAAAAGTCTTGCAACCTCAACCTCGAAAACTTGCTAATGGTTTAACTGAACTCGCGATAGAAACGGCTAAGCCATTACTGATCACACAAGGAAAAATTCATACTCTAAATGATAAAGGAGAGTTTGAGCACCAAGCGTTTAATTTGGCCTATCCACGTGAAAATTTACCTCATGCTTGGCTAGGTTCGCCGTTAATTGATCGTGGAAAAATTATTGGTGTTATCGCCATTCAGCATTATCAAAATGCACAAGCTTATGAATTGAATGACCTGAATATTATTCGTTTTGTGGGGCAGCATATTGCCACTGCTATTCTTCGTAAGACAGCCCAAGACAATATTCAACGTAGTAAAGCTGAACTTGAATTACTTGTTAGCCAACGTACTGCTGAGTTGCAAACGAGCAATGCAAATTTACGAATGCAAATTGAAGAACGTAAAAAAGCGGAAGAACGTCTTTTTCATGAAGCGCATCACGACGCATTAACGCAATTACCTAATCGGGCGATGTTTTCTGATCGGCTGCTATTTGCTCAACGTCATTTAAAGCGTCACCCTAATCATCGCTTTGCTGTGCTGTTTATCGACTTAGATCGTTTTAAAGTGATTAATGACACATTAGGCCACTTAGCAGGCGATAAATTTTTAATTGAAATTGCCAATCGGTTAACTAACTGTGTAAGAGATAATGATATTTTAGCACGCTTAGGCGGAGACGAATTTGTAATTTTACTTGATTCATTGCAATCGCAAGATGATGTTGAAGAAGTCGCTACTCGAATTATTAATTCCGTAAGTAAGCCATTTGAGCTTGACGGCAATAGTTTGTATTCAAATGCGAGTATTGGTATTGCACTTTGCAGTCATCATTATCAAGATGCAAACGAAATATTACGTGACGCAGATGCTGCAATGTACCAAGCAAAAAGCTTAGGTCGCGGTCGTTATGTGTTTTTTGATGAAAGCATGCGCGAGCAACTAATTGCGAGTATGACCTTAGAACAAGAACTCAGAATTGCTATTCAAAATAATCAATTTGAATTGCATTATCAGCAAATATCCGATCTAGTGCTAACCAGTACTATTGGCTTTGAAGCGCTATTACGTTGGAACCACCCCATTAAAGGCACGTTAACACCAAGTGAATTTTTATTTATGGCTGAAGAAACAGGCATGATTTTAGAAATTGAAACTTGGGTGATTTCTGAGGTCTGCGCGCAATTCCAAAGGTGGCATGGCGATGCTAATTATCAACATGCTTTTATTGGTGTAAACCTGTCTGGCCGTCACTTAAATCAAGCTAATCAACTTAATAAGCTGATTGAAAGTATTCAAAAAAATACGCTTGAGCCAGAGCGCTTAATTTTAGAATTTAATGAATCGGCTTTTAGTAAAAATAATGAGCAAGCGCTTAAAGGCTTGCGTAAATTAAAAGCTGCGGGGGTTAAACTTGCACTTGATGATTATGGGACAGGTCAGTCATCATTAAACTTTTTGCATGGCTACCCATTTGAATTTATTAAGCTCGATCGAAGTTTTATTCGTACACTTAATGGAGATGATAAAAACTTATCGCTGGTTAAAGCGCTCCATGAACTTGGTGGTAAATTTGGTTATCGCTTAGTTGCTGAAGGCATAGAATCAGAAGACATGCTGAAAAAACTGATGAATGTAGGTTGCGAGTTTGGGCAGGGGTATCATATTAGCCGTCCAGCTAAAATTGAAGACACTAACGATATTGTGCAGCTTGTTCCTAAAGCAAGCGCTTAATATTAATTTGCATGTGATATACTACATTTTTTATTGCACAGGAATCAGTCGTGGAAACACTCAATAATAAAAAACTAATGCGCAGTAAAAACTCTTTTGCTGGTGGTGTTTGTGCTGGGCTAGCTAATTA
>JBMZCX010000106.1:0-6342 GCA_049613795.1 Thalassotalea sp.
CCTAGAACCTAGAACCTAGAACCTAGAACCTAGAACCTAGAACCTAGAACCTAAGCCCTTTCCATTACTTCAACAGTGTAAGTGCTTTTAAACAGCGTCCAATTTGTTGATGCTTAGCTTTTACGCCTTTTAACACTTGTGGCTTCATATCAGCATAATCTGTTATTAGCTTAGCAAGTTCAGCTTCGCTAACAGTAGTACATGATGCAGGTAACATACTGCCTGCAAATGCGCTTAATAAGCCTAAATCACTACCTTCGTTAAGCTTAGGAATATGCGCTAATATTTTGGCTTTATACGGCGCTTCTAGTGCTTCTTGTTCCGACGGAAATAAACCCCACATAATGTAACGCAATGTTGAAAGTTTTAGTTTGTCAGGGTTGTTGATAACCACATTAAACCATTTCTCTTTTACTTGCGCTTCTGGGCGTACAACTTCTGCGTAAATGGCATTTTTAACGCCGGTGTCAGAGTTATCTTTCGCTTGCTCAGCGGTTAACAATGCTTGGTAGCTGCCATATTGGTAGCGGTTAAGTTTAGCGACAATACCCCAACGCTTATCTTGGTCGATAGTAATGCCGTCAAAGCTTTTCTCGCCATTAAGAATGTTTGTTAGATTAGCAAGGTGTTTATTGGTTTTACTAACAGAAACATAACGACCATACCAAAGCTTTTGAAAGTCTGAACCTGCTTCTGCTTTTTCTAGTAAGCGCAAGTAAAGATCTTCAACTTCTTGGTAAGTTGCCGAGTAATCTTTTTGCTTTAAACGTGTCGCTGTTGTTAAGTAGCCTAAGGCAGAAGTTAAGCTGCCAGCAATTTTTCTAACTACGTTAAAGTCTTTTTCGCCTTCAATGTTCGCAATAGCAAAGTTAACAAATTGGTCGGCAGGTAAGTTTGCATCATTAACACTATCAGCAAGACTCTGCCATAACATTAAGCGCATGGTGGTATTGTCGATAGAGTTAATATGTTGATTAACCGCAGCTAAAGACGCTTCATCTAAATCAACTTTTACGTAACCCCAGTCAGCTTCGTTCGGGTACACTAAATCAGGACAAGTTTGGCCAACAATCTCATTCATTACGGTGTTAGCACCTTTGTAGGTAACCGGTGTTGCTTGAGTAAGTGTCATGGTGTCGCCAACAAGATTATATAATCCTACTTGAACGCGTTGTTCACGTAAGGTTGGATAACCTTCAGGGGCACTTTGGTCAATGCTAAAAGAATCGACTTTGCCGTCAGTACACTGATAGTTAACTTTTATGGTGTTAAGGCCTGCATTGTATAGCCAGTCTTGCGTCCATTGGGTCATGTCTTTGCCAGCGGCTTTACCTAATTCGCCAATAAAGTCGTCTAAATCAGTATTTTTATAAGAAAACTTTTTCAAGTAATTACTTACACCAACACGGAAATTTTCTTCACCTAAGTAAAAAGGTAATTGTTTAAGTACAGACGCGCCTTTACCGTAGGTAATACCGTCAAAGTTGGTTAATGCGTCACCTGTTGATGGCACTGGTAATTCAATGGCATGCGTATTTACTGAGTCGTCGCTACGGTAAGCCCACTGTTTTGTGCCAGAGTAAAATACGTCCCATAGGTTTTCAAAGTCGCTCGCTTTGTCTACGGCAAGGTTTGCCATATAAGTAGCAAAACTTTCGTTTAACCATAAGCCGTTCCACCAGCGCATGGTCACTAAATCGCCAAACCACATATGTGCCATTTCGTGTGCAATTACGTTGGCTAAGCTCATTTTCGCTTGCGTAGATTTTTCACCGCGGCTGATATAGTTTTCGCTAAAAGTTACCGCTGCAACGTTTTCCATAGCGCCCGCATTAAAGTCGGGTGCTACGACTTGGTCATATTTACCAAATGGGTAGCGCACACCAAAGTATTCATTAAAAAAGCCAAAGCTTTGTTTTGTTGGGGTAAACCATTCTTCAGTATTTACGTACTCAGCTAAGCTTTGACGGGCAAAAACACGTAATGGAATATCCTCAAAAGTGTCTTCCCACACAGCATAGTTACCTGCATGCAATGAGAATACATAGGAAGAAAACTTAGCAGAAGTAGGGAAGTGCCATAGCTTATTCTCACCTTGTTCTTCAATTTTATTTTCACGGGTTGCTGAAATAACTTGCCAATGTTTAGGCGCTGTTACTTGCATGGTGTACGTGGCTTTTAAATCAGGCTGATCGAAATGCGGGAAAAGCTTATTGGCATCATAAGGTTCGAAGTCGCTATATAAATAAACTTCGCCATTTTCAGGGTCAACAAAACGGTGTAAACCTGAACCGTCGGTAGCATAAGGGCGTTGGTAGCTTACGGTTACTGTGTTTTTGCCTGCAGATAATTCGCTTGCTGGAATAGTAATAAACCATTGTTCATAGCTAAAATCTGACGCTTTTCCGTTAACTAATACGCTTTCAACGGTGCCTGCATCAAAGTCAATGGTGAGATCGTTAACGTTATTAGCGGTTAAGTCAAAATGCAGGTCAGTGGTGCCTGAAAAAACTTCAGTTTTATTATCTAACGTGACTTGTAGGTTATAACTAACGTTACTTACTTGCTGTGCTCGCATTTGGGCATAGTTGGCAAATAAAGACTCGCTTTTTACGCGTACCATTTTATTTTGTTGTACTGCTTCATTTACTTGAGAAGGTACGGCTGGCGTTTCTGTTTTCTCACAAGCAGCTAAAACTACAGTGCTAGAAAGAGCAACGGTTAATGCTTTCGCTAATAAAGAATGCGTAGCTTTCATTGACATTATTATCCTTGGGTTTATCTGATTTAAGCTAATTTATAAAAATATTTAGCCCACTTATTTTCGTTGCCATTTTATAGCATATTCAGTACTTTTTGTGTTGCAGCTAAGCGTAGATAACCTACCGTTAAACGCGTTTAAGCATTTTTATTATGAGTATTTATTGTTAACACATTATTTCGTGGTGATATTGTCTTACTTTGACAAGTTTTCAGGTAAACTGCTGAGTATTAACATTATCTCGACGGGTAACTTTATTGATGAAAACAAAAATACCTTTAATCATTAGTCTGATAAAAAAGGGCTTTTGGGATATGTTACCGCTAAATTTAGCGGTTATTCCGTGGGGTGTTTTATGCGGCTCTTTGGCAATTCAGCGAGACTTTACGGTGTTAGAGGCGTTGTTAATGCCACTCATCGTTTTTGCAGGTTCAGC
This sequence comes from Thalassotalea sp., assembly GCA_049613795.1. Lineage (GTDB taxonomy): Bacteria > Pseudomonadota > Gammaproteobacteria > Enterobacterales > Alteromonadaceae > Thalassotalea_B. The sequence continues at coordinate 3,198 of JBMZCX010000106.1, forward strand.
TCAACTTGTTGCCACTGAATTAATTGCCAGTAACACACCGTTAGCGACTGTTTTGTTTACCACCTTTATTATTAGCTCTCGACATTTCCTCTATGGTTTAGCCTTCCGCGATAAACTGTCGCATTTACCTGCTAAGTGGCGATTAAGCTTGGGGTTTTTACTAACCGATGAGCTTTTTGCATTGTCTGGCAACAATAAAGCGTTTAAAGGTGTTTATCGTCTTTTTTATGCGTTAGCCGCTGGCGGTAGTTTTTATATTTGCTGGTTACTGTGGAATATTATTGGCATTTTTGCGGGCGCTTATTTACCTGACTTAACGACTTTAGGGCTAGACTTTGCCATTGCAGTAACGTTTATTGCGTTGGTTATTCCAAGTATTACCACAATTCCTATGCTGATCAGTGTGATAGTTTCGGGAGTTGCCGCAATTATTTTTAAGTTATGGCAATGGCAGTTAGATCTAGTCGCAGCTTCATTATTAGGTATGTATGCGGGATATTTAAGTGTAGGCATTCAAAATAAACTTAATTTGCCTCAAATAAAAGCAGGAGAATAAAATGACATTAATAACTATTTTATTACTCGCATTGATCACCTTTACCACGCGCTATTTGTTTCTCCACCCTAAAACACCAGTTCGTCTTGGTCCTAGAATGGTGCGTTTTTTAAGTTTTAGCGCACCAGCAGTGTTAACCGCTATTTGGGTACCCATTATTTTTATTCAGCAAGAACAGCTAATGCTGTCATGGAAAAATCCCTATTTAGTTGCAGCCACCGTTGCGGTATTAATTGCAGCCAAAAGTAAGAGTATTTATCTAACCCTATTTGTGAGTGTTGCCGTATTTATTGGTGCAAAACTATGGCTAGTGTAGTTATGCCTCCCGTAAAGTCTTAATCTTTCATCGATAGTTATTGTTAATTTGTCGATTAACACTTGTTATTAGCTTAATAACTTTTATTATACCCGCATGTTTAAAAGGAGAATAAAAATACATGAAGATTAAAACGACTTTATCAAGTATTGCTATTGTTACTGCGCTGGCATTTTCAGCCAATAGCTTTGCTAAAGAAGCCGAAAAAACGGCAGAGAAAAAAGAGCAAGCCTCTAGTTGGTTAAATTTATCAGAGAAAGAATTAAAAGCAGTTGAAGCGTATGCTACTGACTATAAAGATTTCATTTATAAATCACCGACTGAATTAACCTTTGTAAAAGAAGCAATTAAACGCGCTGAAGCAAATGGCTTTAAACGTTTAACTGAAAGCAGTAAGTTAAAGCCCGGTGCGCGTTTTTATGATGTAAACCGTGATCGCACCATTTCAATGATTGTTATTGGTAAAAAAGAGTTACAACAAGGCACGCGCATTGTTGGCTCACATATAGACTCTCCTCGTTTAGAGCTAAAGGGTCGTCCGCTTTACGAAAAGCAAAAATTTGCGTTATTTCAAACGTATGTACATGGCGGCATAAAAAGCTACCAATGGGTAAATATTCCATTGGCTTTAGTCGGGCGTGTTGATAAAAAAGACGGTACAACTGTTGATATTTCAATGGGATTTGATGAAAACGATCCTATTTTAATGGTGCCAGATTTAGCACCACATGTTGATCACCCTAACCGTAAGCGTACAAGTCGCGACGTGATAAAGAAAGAAGAATTAGATGTGATTATTGCGTCTAAGCCTGATTTTGAAAAATCGATTAAAAAAGTAGTTGAAGAATATTTAACGGCTAATTACAACATTAGTGTTGAAGATTTTGTTTCGGCAGAATTAGCATTAGTACCAGCAACCAAACCAAGAGATGTTGGCTTTGACCGCAGTATGATTGCTGCTTATGGTCATGACGATAAAGCCGCTGCAATTGCCTCTGTTGCTGCCATTATGGAACAAAAAGTGCCTGAATATACTTCAATTGCATTTTTAGTTGATAATGAAGAAGTGGGCAATATTAACAATACTGGCGCTAAATCTAGCTACTTAGTCGACCTACTTAGTGGCATGCTTTATAACGAACAAGGTAAAGACTACAACGACTATTTATTAAGAAAGCTACTGCGTAATACTAAAGTTATTTCTACTGATGTTAACCCTGGGGTTCACCCAACATGGTCTGGCGTATGGGAATTGGGTAATGCCCCACGCTTAGGCAATGGTGTTAACTTAAAACTTTACGGTGGCGGCTTTAATGCTAACTCAGAATACACCGCATGGACACGTAACTATCTTGATAAAAACAACATAAAGTGGCAAACCTCTACTTATAAAGGTAAAGCGTCGGGTGGTACTATTGGTAGCTCATTATCAGACGATAATATGGAAGTAATTGATTTTGGCGTGCCAATTTTATCAATTCACTCACCGTATGCGGTAGGCTCTAAAGTTGACTTGTATTCATTGTCAAAAGCAATGTCGGCATTCTTTTCGAATAAATAAGTGATTAAATTTAGTTATTTAAACGCACTAAAAAAGGGATCGTAAGATCCCTATTTTGATTTTATATCACTCCGTATAAGAAAATTCTCACTTCCTTATGCAACATGGTATTACTTTATAACAAAGCGTTTTTAGCGAGTACAGGATTCGCGTACATCGTTAATAGCCAATGCTTTTGTTCGTTATTTAAGTGATTAAGGCGCTCAAGTAACTGCGGATTAAGATCACTATCATCTTTATTTTTTAACATGTTATAAGCAGAATGATTACTTTCATAGAGTTTATAATTACTAATCACTTGTCGGTCTATTTCTGCGGCAATGGCTTTACTGTCAGCAAAGTCACCCTGAAGAGGTTGACCAAATGCGATATGAACTCGGCCCTTTTGACCAATTAAGCCACGAGTAATACTGTTAAGATCTTCATCATCAGCTTTTTGGTAATCACCGTTACTTTCTTTATGGGCGAGTTCAATCGCTTTGTCATGATCACAAGGATCAAATTCATAAGAAATAGATACAGGCACAATATTTAATTGGGTTAAATACTCGCTAATAGGGACCTCTTTGGGTTTATTAAGTAGCAGCATCGAGATAAGTGCGGCATTGGTTTTGTCTAACCCGTCTTTAGCGCGCCCTTCACGTTGAGCGATCCAAATATTTTGCTTATTCTCGTGTAAACTATGATGAATATAAGCCGATAATTGTTTTGA
>JBMZCX010000107.1:0-5865 GCA_049613795.1 Thalassotalea sp.
AATAGTATTCTAGGGAGAATCAAATGTTAAATAACAAAGTTTCAAAAGCAGTTCGCTTAGCGATCGCTTTTGGTGCAGCTTCTACTGCTGCTTTTTCAGCAAGTTCATTTGCTGCAGAAGAAGGTGTAGAGAAAGTTGAAAGAATTCAGGTTACAGGTTCACGTATCAAACGTACTGATTTAGAAACGGCATCGCCAGTAACAATTATTGATTCAGTCCAACTTGAGAATCAAGGTATTCAAGATGTTGGCCAATTTTTACAATCTAGTGCAGTGATGTCAGGTTCACCAGCTATGACCACAACTAATAATGGTGGTAATGGCGGTACTTTTGTAGAGCTTCGTGGTTTGGGTTCAACAAGAACGTTAGTACTTGTAAATGGTCGTCGCCCGGTTTCTTCTGACTTTCAGGGCATTCCGGCTTCAATGATCGACAGAATTGAAGTACTTAAAGATGGTGCCTCAGCTACCTACGGCGCTGACGCTGTTGCTGGTGTAGTAAATATCATTACTCGAAATGATTTTGAAGGCGTTGAATTTAAAGCGCAAACTTCTAACTCGTTTGATGTTTCTGAGAACAAACAAGTTGGTTTTAGTATCGTTGCAGGTAAAAACTTCGACGCTGGTAATATCGTTGTTGGTATCGATTACGTAGATCAGACTGAAGTTTACCAGGGTGATGTTGATAAAGTTAACTTCTTTAACTACCCATGGCAGGTTTGGGGTGACGCTGCGGAAGAGTCTTTCCGTAAGAACGGCTTAATTGCACCACCTAATGAAAATGCAAATGTTATCGAGGTTGGTTCTGGTTCTATCCCTTGTGGTAATTTCTATCTAGCAAATACTGCTGGAAGCTTCACAAATGATAAGTGTGATGGTGGCGTTGCAGCTGCTGGTGATATGCGTCCATTTGTTGGTGGTGGTCCAAATAATGACACTTACAACTATGCTCCAGTTAACTACCTTCAAACTCCATATAAAAAGTTAAACTTCTTTGTTGAAGGTGGATTTGAACTTAATGACGACACGCGCATGTACACAGAGACACGCGTTAACAAACGTACTTCTCGTCAAGAATTAGCAGCAGTACCTTACGATACTAGATTCGATCCAGCATACAGCGGTACTTATGAAAAGCTGGATGAAGACGGAAACGTTGTGCTTGATGATGACGGCAACGCAGTAATGGTTGCTTTCAATGGTGTGTCAAAAGACAACTACTATAACCCATTTGGAAATGATGTTACTCGTTCACGCCGTCGTATGCTTGAAGGTGGACGTAGCTTTGAACAAGATATTGTACGTTTTCAACAGGTTATTGGTATCGAAGGTGATTTCGGCGATAGCTGGTATTATGATGTAAACTACAACCATGGTTATAGCCAGACTGTAAGTACTGACTTTGGTCAATTGTATGGACCAAACTTAGCTAAAGCAATGGGACCTTCTTTCCAAGATGATTCTGGAAATATAGTTTGTGGTACAGAAGCAGCTCCAGTTTCAGACTGTGTTTCGATGAATGTTTTTGGTGGTCCGGGTTCTGTTACTCAAGAAATGCTTAACTATGTAACAGCACCACTTGTTGATTCGTCAAACTATACACTACAAACTTTAACCGGTTTCGTAGGCGGTGATTTCTTTGAATTACCAGCAGGTATAGTGTCGGGTGGTTTTGGTTACGAATACCGTAAAGAAGAACTAGAGAGCCAAGTTGACTCTGGTAAATTTATGGGTGAAGTTACAGGTAACAAGAGTAAAGGCACCATTGGTGACTTCTATGTTCACAGCTTGTTTACAGAATTCCGTATTCCTTTACTTGAAGGTCTACCTTTTGCTGAACGTGTTGAGATGCCTATAGGGATTCGTTATGATGATTTTAGTGCATTTGACTCTTCTACTACCTATCAATTAGGTCTTGAGTGGAAAGCAAATGACGACATTCTACTTCGTGCTACTTATGGTACTGTTTACAGAGCACCGGGTATCTCTTCTTTGTATGGTCCTCAAAATGATTCATTCCCATCAGCAACAGATCCATGTAGCACAGCTAACTGGGGTTCTTTAACATCGGCGCAGCAAGGTTATTGTACAGCTGATGGTGTTCCAGCAGGTGGTAGTAACAACTTGGATAGCCAACAGCTTGCTAAAGTTGGTGGTAATGTAGACCTACAACCTGAAGAAGGTGACACGCTTACTGTAGGTGTTGCATGGTCTCCAGAGTTCATCGAAGGCCTTGGTATTACTCTTGATTACTGGGCAATTGAAGTCGAAGAAGTTATCGATTCTGTAGGTGCTTCAGATTCACTGAAAGGTTGTTATTTAGGTGGGATTGATTCTTTATGTGACAATGTTGGCCGTACAAATGGCGAAATCTCACGTTTAAGTGCTCAAGCAACCAACCTAAGCCGTATGACAGCTAAAGGTATCGATTTTGAAGCTAGTTATTCATTTGAAGCATTAAGCGGTTCTTGGAGCTCAGTATTAAGCTGGACTCATTTCCTAGAACGCGAGAATCAAGTATATGATTCAGCAGACTTTGCTTTCAAAATGAAAGACTTGAATGGTCGTTTTGAAAACGATACTACGTATGCTACTGATAAAGTAAACTTAAATGTTTCTTACACTTTAGATAACTTAAACCTAGCTTACACAATGAATTACATCAGCGGTACAGAGTACGATGACCTTCTTTACTGGGGAACTACAGCTGTAAATCCAGATGATGAGAATAGCCCACTAGTGCAGTACGGCGTAGACTCATACATGTACCATGACTTAACGGCTACATACAACTTTGAATCTAAAACGACGGTTTCTGTTGGTATTACCAACTTAACTGACGAGTTACCTCCATACATAGAGCCTGCTTTCAACGGCAACACTGATGAAAGTAACTACAGATTATTTGGTCGTAGCTGGTTCATGCGATTCACGCAAAAGTTTTAAGCTATAATATCAAGCTAAACTTTTAACGAGACTAAACTCTGCGATTTCATCGCAGAGTTTTTTTTATACGTTCGTTTTAATAATTATTTATAATATATAAGTAAATATAAACTTCCTATGAACCGTATAAATCGAAGAAATAATATTGAATGCTAATTGTAAAGGGTGTTTAAAAAAGGTACATATATAGCCAAAAGTTGACTTAATACTTTAAAAAATATAGTTTTTTCATTTATATAAAGTTTTATGTGGTTAAATTTTTTTACTATAATTCTAAAGCAAATAATTACACGAAGATATATTCAAAATTGTTGCTGCGAAAGTGTTAAGTCTCTGATGATAGGAGTAATTAAAAGTGTATTCCGTTATTAGCTAATTGCTAGCACCTTAAAAGAATTCTAGATAACTTTTTAAAGTTTATTTCATTTGACAAAAGTTGAACAATTAAACATGTATATACTTACTGCTTTTTATACTTAAAAATTATTACTTACTTAGTTTTTTTGACTAATTAAGTTATCACTAAAAGCTAGAGCAATTATTTGTTAATATCAAAGCTGAGAAATTAATTCAGTTGATTTATGACCTACACCCTCAGACCCTACCAGCAAGAGGCGGTTGAACGCACCGTTTTGCATTTTAGAAAAACTAACGAACCTGCCGTTATTGTGCTGCCTACGGGGGCGGGTAAAAGTTTAGTGATAGCTGAGCTTGCACGTATCGCTAAACAAAAAATATTGGTACTAGCGCATGTAAAAGAATTAGTGGAGCAAAATGCTCAAAAATATAAAAGTTTTGGCTTGCAAGCGAGTATATTTTCCGCAGGTCTCAAAGAGAAGTCGTTAACCCACCAAGTTACCTTTGCCAGTGTGCAGTCGTTATCGCGTAATCTAGATAAACTTAATGAGCACTACTCACTACTTATTATTGATGAGTGTCACAGAGTGAATGGCGAAAAGAAAAGCCAGTACGGAAAAGTTATTGATGCACTTAAATCTCACAACTCTGAATTAAAAGTATTAGGTTTAACCGCGACGCCTTACCGCCTAGGGTTAGGCTGGATTTATCAGCATCATTACCATGGCTTTGTAAGAGGCAATAAAGAGAGCCCATTCAAACACTGTATTTTTGAATTACCTTTGCGCTATATGATTAAGCATAACTACTTAACTCCCCCTAAAGAGGTTGATGCTGCAATTAGCCATTATGACTTTTCATCTTTAACTAGCAATGCATTTGGGCAATATAGCAATGAGGATATGAATGCGCTGTTAAAAAAATCGACCCGTGCAACACAAACAATTTTACAGCAGATTATTCAATACAGTGAGAACCGTCATGGGGTGATGGTATTTGCAGCTACGGTTATGCATGCACAAGAGATAATGACTTATTTACCAGAGGATCACAGTGCGCTGATCACCGGAGATACTCCTAATAGCGAACGCGATAAAATAATTAAACAATTTAAAGCTAAAAAATTAAAGTATTTAGTGAATATATCGGTTCTTACTACCGGCTTTGATGCCCCCCATGTTGATTTTATTGCTATTTTACGCCCCACAGAGTCGGTAAGTTTATACCAGCAAATTGTCGGTAGAGGCTTGAGGTTGGCTGAGGGTAAAGATGATTGTTTAGTGATTGACTATGCGGGCAATGGCTTTGATTTATTCTACCCAGAAGTTGGAGATAAAAAAGGTGATAGCGATAATGAACCCGTGCAAGTGCTGTGTCCTGGGTGTGGCTTTGCCAATATATTTTGGGGAAAAACAGATGCTGATGGCAAAGTAATCGAGCACTTTGGCAGGCGTTGTAAAGGTTTGCTAGAAGATGATAACGGTTTAAGCGAGCAATGCGATTATCGTTTTCGTTTTAAAGAGTGTGAGCAGTGCGGCGCACAAAATGATATTGCTGCTCGAAAATGCCATGACTGTGGTGCTGTGATGGCCGATCCTGATGATAAGCTTCGTAATGCGTTAAACCTTAAAGATGCATTAGTCCTTCGTTGTAGTGGCTTGAGTGTGACTAAACTTAAAGAGCAATTGTTAAAAGTTACTTATTTTGATGAAGACGGGGCCAGTTGTGATGAAGTTTTTGATTTATCAAACAAAGGATCACAGTATTACTTTAATAAGCAATTTGGTAAGCGTGTAGGGCAGGGACAGTCACCAGTTGAATTTAGCAGTGCAGAGCAAGTTATAAAAGCCCAGTTTGATTTAATACCACCGGATTTTGTGATTGCGCGAAAAAGTAAAAAATATGGCTGGAAAGTAGCAGATAAACTTTTTGATTATAAAGGCAGCTTTAGAAAAGCAAACCAGCTAAGTCGATAGACTAAGCTGGGTATCTCATTCATTATTTAAATTAGGGATTATGCTTCTTCTGCGTCTAATCCCCAACCATCGCCATAGCCATTAAAACTGTTCGCTATACTTTCAATGTATTGTTCTGCTTGGCCTAACAGTGCATGTTCAGGCACCATTTGTACATGGGCAATTACTTCCCAAACGCCGGTATCTTTACATTTTTCAACATCAGCAGTTTGCACTAATGCATCGTTTACAATCTCAGTTGCAAATTTTTCGGCATCAGCCTGTTGTTCAAATAAAATGTAAAAATCAATTTGTTGCATTTTACTTAAATCTACACCGGCGGCGGAAATTTCAGCAAGAAGCTGGCCATTATCATCATCAGGAAATTGCATTTAAAACTCATAAAATTAGTGTTTACTCATTAGCGCTATTGTAACCAAAATAAATTATTAAAGCGCAAGAATTTTTAGTTATGCTCCCAGCGGTTTAATAGATTCGCCTAATTTAAGCGCGGATAATGATTAAGTTAATGTTAGGCTCATTATCGCTATGCTATTATTGCCTTGTTAGTTCGTTGTTTTTTATGGGTACATAGTAAGGATATTTAC
>JBMZCX010000108.1:0-5820 GCA_049613795.1 Thalassotalea sp.
TTATTGTCTACTTGTGCCTGTTAAAATACTCCAAGTCTACATTGCTCTCAATTCCACTAGCCAGCTATTGCGCAATCAACCGCCTTGCCTTGATTTATTTTTCCTACGCACAACAAGATCACAAACTTAATGAAAATGTTATTGCTTGTAAGAGATCTCTTAAGTTTCTGTCAGACAGACAGCTTTATTTGAGAGAATAAACTCTATAATTTATTAATAACTTATTGTTAATATTGAAATAAGTGATAACGTTTAGCATCTTTTTGTATTTCATCATTATCGACTACTGGCGTATTACATTATAGCTGCTAATATTTTTTACCGTATGGTTAAGCTATTTTAATGGATAATTAGAGTGGAGTAAGCTCATGGAACAACCAAAAATGGAACGGATAGACTATCTATTTAAAAAAGTTATTTCCAATCGTGCTAATACGGTTGAAGAAAAAGAGTTGAGAAACTTATATCTAGAATTTATTAATAGGTGTAGTGGAGATCTAGGTAAAGGACATACTAATAATTTTTCCATGTAACTTTCAATTAATAAAGTAAAAAGAGTACGTTAGATATGAGCCCTGAACAGCTATTGCAATTACAAAATTTAACACAGTTATTTGAAGAGGGATTAGCAGGTCCTAAACAGATTCAAGAGCTTTCAGAGTTACTTGCTGCTATTAATAAAACCAGCTTTGAACCTGACTTTATTGTAGGACCTACGTTATTTAAAACAATTATTTAGCGTATTTATTTTAAATAAATGAGTAATTCAAAGAGTATCAGCTCGGTGCTTTATATCTTGCTGCATCAATGATCGACCATAAATAAACAATTGGTACTAATATCCAGCCAATAGCAACCCAAACCAATACCCAAGAAATAGCCATACCTAGAAAAAAGAAGATAGCAGCTAAAATTCTTCCTTGTACCAGCTGACCTAACCCTGGAAAGAACACATTACATATTGCAGCAATAACATTACCGCCTGAACCTTGTTGTGACATAAATTCCTCGTTATATAATTTTATTTCATCGTTATTGTTAATATACTGTAGCTAATGATAAATTATTTATGATAAAAATGAAATTAACAAAATTGTTACCTAAAAAAATTCACCTTAAAACAACCATTGAATTTGTCCATTTTTTTATTGCCAAAATTCAAAGTGAACATGTACATGTGAGTGCAGGCTATTTATCTTACGTTACGTTAATGTCTTTAGTACCACTGATGGTTGTTATGTTATCGGTTATGACTGCTTTTCCCATTTTTGCAGATATTAAAGAGGTGATTGAAAACTTTGTTTATGCCAATTTTGTTCCTGCGTCAGGCGATGCTGTTAAGGGACATATTACTGGTTTTGTTGCCAATGCTTCAAAAATGTCAGCCGTAGCGATTTCATTTTTATTTGTATTTGCATTAATGCTTATTTCAGCAATTGATAAAACATTGAACCATATCTGGAAAATCACACGAAAAAGAAGGTTATTAACAGCGTTTTCTATTTATTGGATGATACTAACGTTAGGCCCTGTATTAATGGGCAGTAGTATTGTGGCTACTTCTTATATCGTGTCGTTAGTTTCTCTTGGAGAGTATGATGTTTTTGGGGTTTCAGACTTCTTAATGAGATCTTTACCTATACTTACATCGTTAAGTGCTTTTCTTATTTTATATATGATTGTGCCTAATAAAGTGGTGCCGTTTAAATATGCCTTTTCAGGAGCGCTACTTGCGGCGTTATTGTTTGAGTTCGCGAAAAAGGGCTTTGCTTTGTATATTACTCACTTACCTTCTTATAAGGCGATTTATGGCGCACTGGCGAGTATTCCAATTTTATTTTTATGGGTATATTTGTCATGGTTAGTGGTGCTTTTTGGTGCCTTATTTACCGCGAGCTTAGAAGAGTTTAATCGAAATAAGCCTATTGAAGCGCAAACCTAGTTCATTCATTGATAGTTTTTAAGGAGTAGCGTATGTCCCGTTGTTTATATCCTCGCTTGTCTACTTATAAAGAAGAATGGATAAGTGTTGATGATGAGCATCAGCTATATCTTGAACAAAGTGGCAATCCTAATGGGATCCCTGTCATTTATTTACACGGTGGTCCGGGAGGGGGGTCAAGTGATAATCATAGGCGTTATTTTGACCCAGAAGTTTATCGTATCATACTGTTTGATCAACGAGGTTGCGGCCGATCTTTACCTACACTAAATTTACATGGCAATACTACCGCCGATTTAGTTGAGGACATTAATGCTATTCGTGAATATTTAGCGATTGATAAGTGGCTTGTGGCTGGAGGTTCATGGGGAACAACACTCGCACTATGTTATGGTATTAAGTATCCTGAACACGTACTGTCTTTTATTCTAAGAGGCGTCTTTTTAGCAACGAAATCTGAATATGACTGGTTATATACGCCAACAGGCGCGGCACAATTCTTTCCTGAATATTATCGTGAGTTTCTTTTACCTTTGCCAGAATGTGAACGATTAACCCCCCTTAATGGTTACCATAAAGTTTTTAATGGCATAGATGAACTCGCTAAAACGGCGGCAAGTAAGGCGTGGTATTTATGGGAGTTGCGTTTATCAACATTGGAATATCACCAAATTGGAATGGTGCAGGCTGAAGATACGCATCAAGCATTATGTATGGCGCAATTATCCAATCATTACTTTATGCAACAATGCTTTTTAAATGAGAATTATATTCTCGATAATATTGACGCTATTACTAATATTCCCGCTATTTTGATCCATGGTCGTTATGATATGGTTTGCCAGTTGAGTAATGCCGATAAATTAGAAAAAGCTTGGCAAAACGCTACCTTACAAATTTTACCGCAAGCGGGCCATAGTGGCTTTGAAAGCCAAACTATTAATGCAATGTGTAATGCCACTCGTACTATGGCTAGTTTTTTAAGTGAAAAGAAATAATGATCGCATTACTACAAAGAGTCACTCAGGCAAGTGTTAGCGTAAATGGTGAATTAACAGGCGAAATAGCGCAGGGCTTATTAGTGTTATTAGCGGTTGAACCCGAAGATAATGAAGCAAAAGCTAAGCGCCTCGCTGAACGTGTTGCGGGCTATCGAGTTTTTGAAGATCAACAAGGTAAAATGAACCTTAATGTTGAGCAAATTGGTGGAGACATCTTAGTGGTATCTCAATTTACCTTAGCCGCAGACACCAGCAAAGGCATGCGCCCCAGTTTTACGCGAGCTGCTGAACCTGAGATCAGTAAAAAACTTTACCAATATTTTTGTCAGCAATTACGGGGTAAAGGGTTTAGTGTACCCACAGGTATTTTTGGTGCCGACATGAAAGTAAGTTTGCTTAACGATGGCCCTGTTACTTTTACGCTGTCTATTTAATTGCTCCCCAAAATAAACCTTACTCATTATAGTTTTACACCTTGCTGCCAGAGCTTCCTCCAACGTATTTGTTGATGTTTAGGCAAAGAGGAGTGTTGATACGTCAATGTGTTTGATTTTTTCGCTAGGGGTAAAATGTGGATCACAATATTTTTATAGTGAGGAATAGTAAAGTAGATAATATCTATATTCGGCGTTAGTTTGAGCTTCTGTAAAAGTGTATTTATTTGTTGTTCTTTTTCATTGGGTAAATTAAGGGTAATTATAGACGGTTGCTGTGCTTGGTTTAGCAACGTATCAATTAAGTGGTATGAAATAACAGAATCTTCAATAGATAAAAATATATCCATCACTATCCAGTCAAAATTGAGTGCTGCTTGGGCTTTTAGCCATAACTCTGCGTCGCTATTAATAATGTGAGTGCTGCTTTCTTGGGGCTTAAAAAAACGCTCAAAACAAGTAATAACCTCAGCGCTTAGCTCTACGGTCGTTAAGCTACATTGGGGTAGCCGATGTTTAATGTAACGGCTAAGTGCGCCACCGCCTAATCCAAATTCAAGTACATTCTGAGGCGTAAATAGCAACAAAGGCAAAGCCATTGCTAATTGGTGCGGTAAAATGAGTTGCCAAGGCTTTCGCTTTAGCATGAAACTTTGTACCGTGTTATTTAAACAAAGCCAGCGATAGTGCTCATTTTCAGCGACAGATAACTGTTGCTCGTTTGAGCAAAAATAAATAATGTTTCCTTGTGCTAGATGTTTCTTTAATTTCATTTATTATGGGTGAAAATTCTAAGTAATTTAAACTAAGCATAGTCAATGATTGAATGTAGAGCGCCGAAAAATCCGCAAGAATTAGAAAAGTATTATCAATTACGTTGGCAAGTACTTAGAGAACCATGGCAGCAAGCCAAAGGTAGTGAGCAAGATGAGTTAGAAGCTCAAGCTATTCATCGACTTATTATTAATGAAAGCGACGAAGTTATTGCCGTTGGACGTTTACATTTTACTGAAAATAATAGCGCTCAAATTCGCTATATGGCGGTTGCACCAGCTTTTGCGGGGCAAGGTTTTGGCCGACAAATCATTAACGCGTTAGAGCAAGTCGCGATTAATTTTGGTGCAAGCACTATTGAGCTAAATGCACGCGAGCAAGCATTGGGCTTTTATCAACAATTAGGCTATCAAGGTAATAAAATTTCGCATCTGCTTTATGGTCAAATTAAGCATATCGCCATGAAAAAAGTCATCATGGCAAATGCTAATTACCAAGCTGCTGATGTTAATGAGCTGGTTAAGCTTTGGCATAAAACCATTCCATTAAGTAAAGCAATGGGGATTGCGATAACTCGTTACGATGAACAAGCGTTAGTGGCGACTTGCGATCTATCATTTAACAAAAATATTCACCACACAATGTTTGCTGGCAGTATTTATACCTTGGCGACATTAACAGGCTGGGGGTTAATTCATTTAGCATTAAAAGCACAAGCGCTAGCTGGCGATGTGGTGCTAGCTGAAGCTAACGTAAAGTACATGGCTCCCATTGAAGGTGTCGCCTACGCGAGGGTTGACAACAGTGAGCTTAAATTCACCCGATTATTAGCACAAAAAAATGAAAGAATAGTCTTAACTGTTAATGTGTTGAGTGGCGAAAAAATAGCGGCGCACTTTAATGCAACCTATGTGGTAAAACCTAAAAGGGAAATATAAATTATGTTGAAATTTATAATTATGATAAGTGTATTATTGTTGTCAAATCAAACCGTAGCAGAAGGATCTGACGCACTAAATACGGTCGATAAAGTGTTGAATCAATATCATCAGGCGGCAGCTAATGCTAACTTTACTGACTATTTTTCAACCTTGCATGAAAACACTATTATTTTAGGCACAGACGGCAATGAACGCTGGACTAAAGACAGCTTTAAAGCATTTGTACAGCCGTACTTTAGCCAAGGAAGAGGTTGGAAATATCAAGTAGTAAAGCGCAACACCACGATAATTAAACAAGGTGAGCTAGCCTTTTTTGATGAGCAACTAACGAACGCGTCTTATGGTGATTGCCGTGGCAGTGGTGTGGTAATGAATACGCCACAAGGTTGGAAAATACTGCAATATAATTTAACCGTTGTTGTGCCTAATGAGATTGCTGATGACGTTGTTTCTACGATTCAGCGTTATAGGAAGGATGTGAATGAACTCAAAAAGTAGTGTTGCCATTATTGGCTGTGGTTGGCTAGGACAAGCGCTTGCTACGCATTTATTAGCTAAAAACTATCAAGTTGTGGGCACCAGCCAGTCCTCTGATACTCTTAATAAAATTAGCGCTCTAGGAGCAACAGCAGAGCAATTAGTGTTGCCTTTAGCGGAAAATGATGACAAACCGTATCAATGCTTTAATTGCGACTTTTTGGTTATTGCGATCCCTCCGCAGCTACGTT
>JBMZCX010000109.1:0-5654 GCA_049613795.1 Thalassotalea sp.
CAGTGATGCATTTAGTTCATCTTTTAATGTATCGACCACACGATTAACGACATCGGTAATGTCTTTTTCTTCAAGTGTTTTCTCCTGATCTTGTAAAGTCATCGCTATTGCTAAGCTCTTAAAACCAGGCTCGATACCGTTACCTTGGTATACATCAAACAAGTTTAGATCAATTAGAAAATTTCCGCCAACCTTTTCAATGAGTTGTAACACTTTTTTTGCATCTACTTGCTCTTCAACAACCACTGCAATGTCACGTCGATTTGACGGAAAGCGAGATATATCACTGGCTTCAGGGAGTTTTCTTGTTGATATTTCAGACAATAATAGTTCAAAAATTAATGTTCTGCCATTTAACCCTAATTTTCTTTCTAATTCAGGGTGTAAGCTACCAAGATAACCAACTAAACGGCCATTATTATGAATAGCCGCCGTTTGTCCGGGATGTAACGCTGAAATTTCAGCTGATGAAAACTCAAACGACGCGGCATTAGCAGTTAGCGACAATAACGCCTCAACGTCTGCTTTAATATCATAGAAATCAGCCGCGGCTTTTTCCATTGACCAATGTTCGTCTTGACGAGCACCACTGATCACTCCCGATAATAACGCTTCTTGGCGAACTCCATTTTCTGCACTTTCATCAGGAATAAAGCGTAAACCTGTTTCAAATAAACGAACACGAGTTTGCTGACGATTTTGATTATAAACAACCGACTGCAATAATCCTGTCCATAAGCTCACACGCATCTCTGACATTTCAGATGAAATTGGGTGAGGTAATGTCATTACGGCTTGTTCAGGATGAATTAGGCGCTGTATTTTAGGGTCAACAAAACTGTAAGTGATCGCTTCTTGAAAACCTCTATTCACTAGCGTTTGACGCATTTGCGTTAAAGGCAATATCGCTTCTTTTTGCTCACGCATCGCTAATGTTGCTTTTGGCGACACATTAGGAATGTTGTTATAGCCAAAAATCCGCGCGACTTCTTCAATTAAATCAACTTCAATTGAAATATCAAAACGATAAGCAGGAACGGTTACCGTCCAGGTATTCTCTATAAAACTTACTTCAAAGCCCAAGCGTGTTAAAATTTCATTCACATTGTCATCATTAATATGATGACCAATACGACCGTCTAATTTTTCACGGCGCAAAGTCACTGTTTTCGCTTGCGGTAAATGCTCTTGATGCACTGCTTCAACAACAGGGCCTGCTTCACCACCTACTATTTCAAGTAATAATTGCGTTGCTCGCTCCATCGCGTCTCGCTGTAACTGCGGGTCAATACCACGTTCATAACGATGTGAAGAATCTGTATGTAAACCGTATTTACGGGCTTTCCCTAAAATAGCGAGCGGAGCAAAAAAGGCACTTTCTAAAAAGATATCTTTAGTATCAGCTTGTACACCCGAATGTAAACCGCCAAAAATGCCCGCCATAGCTAGTGCCTGCCCTGTTTCAGCATTGTCACTAGCAATAACTAATGTTTCTGGCGTTAGTGTGACTTCATTTTCATCAAGTAATACCAGTTTTTCCCCTTCATTGGCGTAACGTACATTAATGCCCGCATCTAACTTTGCTAGGTCAAAGGCATGCATAGGGTGACCTTGCTCAAGTAATACATAGTTAGTAACGTCAACAACAGGGTCAATTGAACGCGTACCACAACGACGAAGCTTTTCAACCATCCATAATGGAGTTTGCGCATTAACGTTAATGTTTTTAATAACACGACCTAAGTAACGAGGACACGCTTGCCCTGCACTAATGGTAATATCGCGCGTATCATCAATTGTAGGCGTTACTGGCGTAATAACAGGTTCAGTGACACTTAAGCTATTTAATACACCCACTTCACGCGCTAAGCCTTTAAGGCCTAAACAGTCGCCACGGTTAGCGGTTAAATCTACGTCGATAGTAACATCGTCTAAGTCTAAATATTCACGTACACAAGTACCTAATGGTGCATCTTGCGCTAGTTCCATAATGCCATCGGCACTTTCTGCTAAACCAATTTCAGATTCGCTACACAACATACCATGTGAGGGTACGCCACGAAGTTTAGCTTTTTTAATTTTAAAATTGCCCGGCAACACCGCGCCAACAGTTGCCACCGCTACTTTTAGTCCTAAACGGCAGTTTTTCGCACCACAAACGATGTCGACTAACTCACCATCATTAAAGTCAGGTCCTAAGTTGATTTTTGTTACTTGTAGTTTGTCTGCATCAGGATGTGGGCCACATTCAACCACTTCACCAATTAATACACCGGTAAATTCGCCCGCAACAGGGTCAACAGCATCAACTTCTAAGCCAGCCATTGTAATTTGATGAGCTAACTCATCTGAAGATATTGCAGGGTTTACCCACTCACGTAACCAAGATTCACTAAATTTCATTGTTGGCTTTCCTACTTGAACTGTTTTAAGAAGCGAAGATCGTTTTCAAAGAATGCGCGTAAGTCATTCACACCGTAGCGCAACATAGTTAAACGCTCAACACCCATACCAAAAGCAAAGCCTGTGTAGACTTCAGGGTCAATACCTACAGATTTAAGAACATTTGGGTGAACCATGCCACAGCCTAATACTTCAAGCCATTTGCCATTTTTACCCATTACATCGACTTCAGCTGAAGGTTCAGTAAAAGGAAAGTAAGAAGGGCGAAAACGAATTTCTAAGTCTTCTTCAAAAAAGTGATGTAAAAAGTCATGCAAAATGCCTTTTAAATGGGTAAAACTCACATCT
Source organism: Thalassotalea sp. (assembly GCA_049613795.1). GTDB lineage: Bacteria > Pseudomonadota > Gammaproteobacteria > Enterobacterales > Alteromonadaceae > Thalassotalea_B. Next base: position 2,752 of record JBMZCX010000109.1, read on the forward strand.
TTATCAACCATTAAACCTTCAACCTGATGAAACATTGGTGTATGCGTTTGGTCATAATCATTACGATAAACTTTACCCGGTGAGATAATACGTAATGGTGGTTGCTCTTTTTCCATTGTACGAATTTGTACACCTGAAGTTTGTGTACGCAATACTAATTTCGGGTTGAAATAAAAGGTATCGTGATCTTGGCGAGCAGGATGATGTTCAGGAATATTTAGCGCGTCAAAGTTATGAAAATCATCTTCAACTTCAGGTCCTTGCTTTACTGAAAAGCCTAAGTCACCAAAAAAGCTTTCAATGCGTTCAATAGTACGAGTAACAGGATGCAAACCACCTTGTTCACTTGTACGCCCCGGTAAGGTTACATCAATAGACTCTGCTGCAAGTTGCTTTTTAATCACTTCTGCGCGTAATAATTCTCCGCGTTCAGTTAATAATTTTTGTACTTGTTGTTTAGCAATATTTATTACTTGCCCTGCTTTCGGCTTTTCTTCTTTTGGTAACTTACTTAAGCCTTTCATCTGCTCAGTAAACAAACCTTTTTTACCTAAAAAGTTAACACGAACTTGATCAAGCTCGGTTGGATCCGTTGCAGCAGCAATGGCTTCTTCTGCCTGCAAAATTATATCGTCTAAATTCATGATTTCCTCTGAAGCGACTCTTTATGTCACGCTTTGGGTAGACTTTGTTATTAATAAAAATGGACACTGATTCTACACAAAAAACAGGTGAAAAAGTAGAGCTAAAGCTCGCTTTTTAATGATTAACACTCAACAAAATCTCATTTTATTTATTATCTTAAAAAAAGCGCATTATTGAGCTGATTCACAACTATAATAAATTATCCTGTTGAAGTTTATGTATTCGGGATTAACGAGTTAACAACAAGGAATCTAATCAATGAAAATTCAAATTATTACAGTAACGATACTGCTCAATATATATTCAGTTGCGCTTTTCGCCAATGAGTCTGCTCAAGTTAAAATAGCTCGTGCACAGTCAGCAGCGCCTAAATCTATTAGTGACAATGCAACTATTTTAGATACTAGCGGTGTTATATTACAAGAAGGTAACAACGGCTGGACTTGCTTACCTGACACCTTGCCCAACGATAATAACCCTATTTGTAACGATGCAACATGGATGGCATTATTTAAAGCGTTAAGTACAAAAGCCCCTTTTACTCCTGAACGAATTGGTATTTCGTACATGTTAAAAGGAGACTTTGGTGCTGGTGTTAGTAATTCAAACCCATATCATCAAGATCATAAAAATGCAAAAGACTATGTTGAAACAGGCCCACACTTAATGATTATTGTCCCCAAAGCAATGCTTAAAGGTTTACCTGAAAGTCCTTCCGAGGGTGGCCCTTATGTGATGTGGGGCGATACTCCCTATGCACATATTATGGTGCCAATAGATAATAGTAAGATAGTGATGCAAGGGCATCAGCATTAATTAATGATTTTATTACGTTAAAGTTTATAACCATAAAACAATAAAACCCGCATACAGCGGGTTTCATTTACATAAACTGAATAAGAAGTACTAATCTATTAAGTCGTATTGGTCACGTAATATCGCGATAATATCGGCTTTAGGGTTGTCGCTTAGCACTATTTTCTCACCCGTAATTTTTTCAGCAATATCAATGTAGGTTTTAGACACTTGCATTAATACCTCTGTTGGTAATTCATTATCAGATGCCAATGCATTACGTTCATCCATTCTGTCTTTGTTTAACAAAATATCAGGGTCGGGGAAGTGCGATAGCAGTAATTGTCGAAAACCTTCTTTAGAGTTTTCTACAACATTACCGTTGCGGTATTCTTGACCATCCCATATGCGTGATGAGTCTGGCGTGCCGACTTCATCCATATAAATTAACTTATCGTTGCCCGCTTTGTCTTTTACGTAGCCAAATTCAAACTTGGTATCAATAAATACTTGATCTAACTTAGCCAGTGCCCCTGCAATAACGCTAAAGCCATCTTCCAGTAGTTTTTCATACAAGCTGATGTCGCTTGCTGATTTAAAATTAAAAGCGGCAAAGTTTTCTTCAATGTTTTTACGAGTAATATTAACATCATCAACAGCAGGAACCCCTGGAATTCCCTCTAAAATACCTTTGGTTGAAGGGGTTTGTAATAGCGTAGGAAGTTTGCTGTCTTTTGCTAACCCTTCAGGCAATTCAATGCCACAAAAATTTCGCTCGCCTTTAACATATGAGCGCCACATAGACCCCGTAATATATTGACGACATATCGCTTCAATCATTACTGGCTGTGCTTTTTGTACAATCCAGACAAAAGGATGTGGAATATCGAGAATATGGCTATCAGCAAGCCCTTGTTCTTTAAATAATTTAAACCAATGGTTTGAAATAGCATTAAGCGCCGCGCCTTTACCCGGTACACCGCGCATTCCGCCCTCTCCCTGCCAAATACAATCGAAAGCAGAAATACGGTCGCTGATCACCATAATCGCTAATGGCGTATCACTTGGGACATTGTAAGACTTTTCTTCTATTAATCGACGGCTGTCTTCCTCAGTTAACCAATAAACTGAGCGTACTTTACCACTATGAACTGGCTTGTTAGTGCGGATCGGCAAGTCGTTATTTACTGCTAAAACTTTATCTGCAAGACTCATGAAATTTAACCTTTAAAGAAAATGTTAATATTTAACTAAAATGACTAGAGACAATAACCCCGTGGACATAGCTCTTTTAGGTAAATATTAAAACAGAAAAGGACGCCTAAGCGTCCTTTCCTCAATAGTGCATCTGATTTATGCTAAAGAAGCTTGCGCTTTTTCAACTAAAACAGTAAACGCTGCTTTATCATATACTGCGATGTCAGCTAGGATCTTACGATCGATTTCAATAGAAGCCTTTTTAA
>JBMZCX010000110.1:0-5496 GCA_049613795.1 Thalassotalea sp.
AACCGCAGACCTCTTCGCTGCCAGCGAAGCGCTCTCCCAGCTGAGCTATAGCCCCTCTTTCACAAAATTTAATGGCCTAGTATCAAATTTTGCAGCCTCAAAAAGCAAAACATCTACTTGTTGAAAACGAGGCGCATTCTAAGCAGAGCCCCTGCTACTGTCAACTGTTAATTTAAAAATATTCTCTTTTTTTTACGAAAAGCGACTTAAGTGTTTAGTAAAGCAACAAGTTGACTAAAATTTATATAATCAACTGGTTAGCATTATACTTAAACAAAGGTATTGTTTAAATTAATTAGCGTAAACAAAGTGTAAACCCTATCCCTCAATTCATCTAAGAGTATTAGAAGATCTTGCGTTGTTTCTTTATTTTTTTCCCAATAAGCGCTATTGTGAGCACTCTTTATTAGATACGAAAGCCTTTTATGTTGTTAAATGATCTAAACATAGTTGCTATTGGTGGTGGTCATGGTTTGGGCCGAGTACTATCTACTCTTTCTTTTTTAGAAAACCAGCTAACAGGTATAGTAACCACAACTGATAACGGAGGCTCTACTGGTCGACTAAGAAAGCGGACTAGTTCTATTGCGTGGGGTGACTTACGAAACTGTTTAACCCAGCTAGTTGACAACAACTCTGTTGGCAGCCAATTATTTGATTTTCGCTTTGATGGTGAAGATGAATTAGGCGGCCATAACCTTGGCAACCTTATTCTTTACGGCTTAGGTAAAATTCAATCAAGACCGTTAGATTCAATTAAATTAGTTCGTCGTATATTACGAGTTAAAACATCTGTACTGCCCATGTCTGAAACTCCAACCGATTTAATGGCTTTTTATGAGCAAGGGCGTTGTCGTGTAGGCGAATTATCTGTCGATAAAATGCCAGTCATGCCAGAAAAGCTCATGTTAGCTCCGCTGGTAAAAACCTTAGATAGCGCAAAAAAAGCAATAGAAAATGCCGACTTAATTATTTTAGGCCCAGGCAGCTTGCTAACTAGCGTGATCCCGCCACTGCTAATACGCGATATTGTTAATGCGATTAGTAGTAGCAAAGGTCATTGCGTATTTATTGACAATATTATCGCAGAAGAAAGCCCTGCGGGTAAGTTATCGCTTGACGAAAAACTAACGTGGCTTAAGGAAAATATTGGTTGCTTACCAATCGATTCAGTGATCTGCCATAATAACAACACCACCTCTTCAATATTGCCTGTTATTACTTGCGACTTGGCAAGTGAAGACGTTACACATTACCATGATAGTAAAAAACTTATCAATGCCTTAACACAATGTATTAATCAAGTCATAACACCTGCGCAAGCTCGTATGGTAGATGCGTAGTTTCTACCATTAATATTATTCGCATTTCCCTCCTTTTGAACCATAATAATATAAGGTTTCCAATTAATAGAATACGCGTATAACGCATATGTTTTGGGAGGTTTTATGTCACAAAAAATTTCAAATCTACGCATTGAATGCCCACACTGTGGCCATCATTTATTTGTCACTTTAGATGCTTCAGAAGGCGATCAAGATTATTATGAAGAATGCCCTGCTTGTTGCAAAGAGATTCATTTAAATATGCATATTGATGAATATCGCCAAAAAATACAGCTGGCAGTAGACAGTGATGATGAACAGATATTTTAAGTACTCGAAATCGTTAATTTTACACGGCCAATACTTTGCACAAGCAAATAAACGCTATATTATGGGCTTTCTAAGTAATTGATTTTTATTGTCAGGCATCATGAACGTTAGCGCATTTTTTAAAGACACCAAGAGTTTAATGAAACTCGCCTACCCTATTTTAATCGCTCAATTAATTCAAAATTTAATGGGCTTTGCCGATACGGTAATGGCGGGTAGAGTAAGCGCAACAGATATGGCTGCAGTTGCTGTAGCAAGCAGTATTTGGTTACCTCTTATTCTCACTATTTATGGTGTAATAATGGCACTAGCTAGCATTGTATCTCAGCTTGCTGGCGCAAAAAAATATAAAGATATTGCCAATCAAACCTTCCAAACTGCATGGATAGCATTGTTCTTAGGAATAAGCTTAATTGTACTTTTTTATCTGATCAGTCCAATAGTCATTGAAAAAGTAGCACTAGAGCCTGACCTCAAACAACTCATGTTCGATTATTTAGGCTACATTGTTTGGGGCGGCCCAGGTTTTTGTTTGTATGTAGTACTACGTAACTATGCTGAAGGCATGTCACACACTAAACCGACGATGATCATTAGTATTATAGGTTTACTGATTAACATACCCGCAAATTATATTTTCATTTATGGTGAATTTGGTGCTCCTGCACTAGGCGGTGCAGGCTGTGGTTTAGCGACTGCCATAGTGTATTGGGCAATGTTTGTCGGTATGCTGATTTATTGTGTACTTTCTAAAAAATTAAAGCATGCCTCGTTATTAGAAAAAATATATTGGCCCAATATCAATGCCATTAAAACAATTCTCGCGTTAGGTGTTCCTATTGCGCTGTCATTGTTATTTGAAGTGAGTTTATTTTCAGTGGTTGCTATCTTACTTGCTCCCTTTGGATCAGAAGTTGTTGCCAGTCATCAAATTGCCATTAACTTTTCAGGGCTCGTATTTATGGTGCCATTAAGCTTAGCAATGGCTGTTACCATTAAAATTGGTTTTGCAGTAGGAAATAACAACTTAAAAGCCGCCAAAGCCTTATGCAAACACTCTGTTATACTAGGCCTACTGATTGCCGTTGTCACTGCAATGCTTTCACTTGTTTTTAGAGAACAAATTGCTAACATTTACTCGACCGACACCCAAGTGGTAAAACTTGCAGCTAGCCTTATGTTTCTAGCAGCTTTGTTTCAATTTTCTGATGCAATACAAGTAATTTCTGCTGGGGCTTTACGCGGATATAAAGACACTACGTCTATTTTATACATCACCTTTTTTTCTTATTGGGTAATAGGTTTAGGTATTGGACTAATTTTAGGCTTAACAGATTGGATAATACCTGCAACAGGTCCTTATGGGTTTTGGATAGGGTTTATTTCAGGCTTAACCAGTGCTGCAATATTTTTGGCTTGGCGATTAAAAATAGTACAAAGGCGACTAGAAAACAATTCCGCTACAGCGTAGTTGCGTTATAAATAAGCAATTGAATTATAAATTGTAAATTTTTAACAAAAGCCCTTGCAACTCGTTTTTCAGATCGCTACCATAGCGCTCCGTTAACTAAATCACCTCGATTTAATGACATGGATATTTCAGCTTACAATATTGAAATAAAAGATAGCACTTGTCTTACCTAGCAATGTTATTAAGCAATAATAGGTACGTTGGGAGTGTAGCTCAGTTGGTTAGAGCGCTTCGTTGACATCGAAGAGGTCGCTGATTCGAATTCAGTCACACCCACCACATTAAAAAAGGCAGCCTACATGGCTGCCTTTTTGCCCTCTGCTCACCTAACTTATTCATTATTAATCTATTATTCATGTTAATTTTTGGCTAGTATTTAATCTTAATAAATTCTCTTGAGATAGTGCCGATGAAATTACTGACTAAGTTCACTTTCATATTCATAAGTATTATTTGTCATTTCGCCCATGCAAATAACACTAGCATTTGGCCCAATAACGCGAGAGCGGCAATCAGCTTATCGTACGATGACGGCCTTAGCAGCCAATTAGATAACGCCCTACCCGCATTAGATAAATACCAATTAAAAGGAACCTTCTATATCGTTGCTAATGCCCAAGCCGTGCGTGAACGGCTTTCTGAGTGGCGTAATGTAGCTAAAAATGGGCATGAGCTAGGTAATCATACGCTTTTTCACCCTTGCGACGGTGACAAGCCAAATAGAGGCTGGGTACAACCCCATAATAACCTACAAACGAAAACAATTAAGGAACAAGTAGAAGAAGTACAATTAGCCAATACCTTTTTAGAGGCTATTGACGGCGAGCGCATTCGCACCTTTACTACCCCTTGTTTTGATCATTTCGTTTCAAAACAAAACTATCTTCCTTTTATTACCGATATGTTTATTGGCATTAAAACACATGCTAACGCTATGCCTAAAACAATGGCGCAATTTAATGTTAAGAGTGCGGCTGTTTTTGCACCAGATAATCATAGCGGTGAAGAATTAATTGCAGTAGCAAAGCAAGCCGCTAGCAATGGGACTATTGCTAACTTTACTTTTCATGGCATTGGCGGTGATCATTTAAGTGTTACAACACAGGCACATAACGCATTACTTAAGTACTTGTCTGATAATAAAGATATTTATTGGGTAGATACTTATCGTAATATTAGTTTGTACTTAACCCGTTAAGTTGGGCTCTTCCATTTAACTTTTTTGTGTTATTTGGCCTAATACGGCCAATTTAGAAGCGCCGGTAACGGTGGTGTCATTAGCTGTTTGTTGCGTTATACAACGATAAGCTAACCATGCAAATGCCATTGCCTCAACGTAGTCAGGATCAACATTTATTGCTTGTGTAGTCGATACTTCACATTGTGGCAATAATTTTGAAATTTGTTCCACTAAGTAACTATTTTTAGTGCCTCCACCACACATATAAACATTGGCATTATTCACCTGTTGTAATGCCCCTGCTATAGAGTGTGCGGTTAATGCAACCAGTGTCGCTAAAATGTCCTTATTATCATACTGCTGAGAATGCTTGTCTAAATAGGTTGATAACCACTGCACATTAAAATATTCACGCCCAGTGCTTTTAACGCCCTGCTTGTTAAAGTAGTGATCATTAAGCATGTCTTTTAATAAAGGAGCAATAACACTCCCTTGCTTAGCCAATGCACCATTTTCATCATACTTTAACGAAAACTGCTGTTGCATCCAGCCGTCAATCAACACATTACCAGGCCCAGTATCAAAACCTGTTAATTCACTTTTATTAAGTATTGAAACATTAGCAATGCCGCCAATATTTAAAAATACCGCGTCGTTAATACCGTTAAGTAAGCTTTGATGAAATGGCGGGACTAACGGCGCACCTTGGCCGCCTAGTGCAATGTCCATACTGCGAAAGTCTGACACGGTAGTAATACCCGTCTTGGCCGTTAATACACTCGCATTAAGTAATTGCATAGAAAAGGGGTATTCACCTTCAGGGCAATGGTAAACCGTTTGTCCATGGCAACCAATAGCCACGATATCATTCGCCGAAAGCTGAAATTTATTCAATAATTGATTAACTCCATCGGCATAAGCAAGACTAAGTTTTACCGTTAGTTGCCCTAGTGCTTTTAAATGAGTATGTCCGTCAGCACAAAGCGCAAGCAGTTGCTCTCTTACTCTTTCATCAAAAGGCACTTCAATCGCCGAGATAAACTGCGTACGGTTATCTTGAATAGACACTAACGCCACGTCGATCGCGTCTAAACTTGTGCCAGACATAATGCCAATATAGTAATTACTTGTACTTGTCGTCATATCAATTTAGTTAACCGTGTTTAAGTAAATGAAAGTTTAAGTAAATG
>JBMZCX010000111.1:0-5236 GCA_049613795.1 Thalassotalea sp.
AATAAAGTATTAACGTCAGTATATGACGCTGTAGGTTTTATTGCGCGTCCATAATGCTATTAATCGGGCAAATTAATCCGATGGATATTTAAATGAATTACTGCATTTATTAAAAGTAAAAACCCAATGAGCAATCATTGGGTTTTTTGTTATTGAAACTTTCTATTATTTGTAGTGAAAGTTGTTATTCATCGTCTATTTTCTTAGTTGCTTTTTCAAACAGCTTATCTGATTTTTTAATAAAACTGTCGACATCGCTACTGGGTGCAAAAACAAAGCTTGGTGTCATTAACACATTATTAAACTTAGGCTTTACTGTGAAGTCTGGCTGTTTACTTAGCTGAATTAAGTAACTACCGCCGAATAATAATACCGTTAAACTTGCCGCCACTATTGTTCTGCGTTTAGCACTCATATGAAAACCAATATAGCAATTTAGCCACAACAGACAGAAAGCGAGTGATATGGGTAATAATGTTAGTAATGGCATTAATATAAAGTTGCTAGAGGTGTTAAAGTTCACGAAGGTTTCGATAAAGTCGACCACCCAGCTAATATTATAGAAAACAAAGCAAATGCCTAGCTGGGTTAATACACGCGCGTCATGCTTGGTTAGGTGTGACACCAAAGCGACAACAGCAGGCCACAGTAAAAACATTAATGTAGTACTAATTGCAGGCACTAGTAGTTGTGTGAAGTTCATTTCTTTTGGGTTATTTAAAAAGATAGTCCACGCCACAATAAGCGTAAACAACCCCATGCTTGCGGTTAATGCTAATGGGTGGCGGGCTAAATTAATTAAGTTTTCAAAAGGGCTTAAAGTTGCACTAGGAGCTACAGGATGATGAGGAAATAGAATGCGTATTTGACTTTTTCCTAAGCTAATTACATCACCAGAACGAATATTATGACCATTAGCGAGCTTTTTACCGTTTCCTAAAAAGCTACCGTTAACGGAATTGTGGTCGCTAACGTGCCAGTTTTCGCCATCAAAGTTAATTGAAAGGTGATCAGCACAAACATGCGGATCAGACACTATAATATCGTTATCGTAACCACGGCCAATAGTTACTTTATTGCTCGAAAATTTATGGCGACCGATAAGCTTATGGCTACGGTTAATTTCTTCAATAATTACTTCCATGATACCGACTCCATAAATTGTTTAGTAAAATCTTGAACGGAGTCTTGAGCAACGCCCGAAATGGTAAAGTGGCTGAGCAGTGCTTGCTTGTTTTTATCAACTGAAATACCTAAATATAAAGCGTCGTATAAGTTAGGAAAGTCTTTATAAGCCCTCACGCAAAATACCGATTTATTATTAATGTTTTGGTGTTCAGGCATAACGAGGTCATGCTGGCATTGAAATTCGGTTACGTCGTCTTTCGTGGCTTTATTACTCGGCATAACGCGTGCTATTTGATTTTGATAAAGTCGATAAAACTTAGTTGCCCCGAGCTTTAATGACTTCATATAACGAAACTCCATTTCAATTGAGCCCGTTAAAAAGTTGCCTTCAATATAGGTGTCTTCGTCGAGGCTACAATTGGCAACCGCTATCATGACCAATGCGTCACTTTTATCGGCATTTGAATCACCCCAACAGCGAATATAAGGTACATCAATGGTTGGTATTAGGGCTTCGCCGAGCTCTTTTAATTGCCATTCATTTGATAATAACTGGGAAATTAATTTTTCTTGGTTGGATTTCAACTGCTGAGCCATTTGCTGCTCAATGCTTTCAGGTGCTTGCTGCTGGTATTGTTTGAATAAGGTAACCAGTTTGTCGTGGGGCACCAAAAAACCAATTTGGTTACCAGAGGTGGCCACGTTAATGCCAACGACTTGGGCATTTTTATTCACTACGGGTCCACCACTCATGCCTGAGTTAACAGAACCTGTGAAGTGAATTTTGTCGTTAAAAGAATTCTTTTTAAGGCCGTTATAAGTACCTGGTACCACAATCATCCCCAAGTCGTTCGGGTTACCTAATGAAAACAGCTCTTCGCCTTTAGTTGGTGCGTTGTTGGCTATGTCAAAAAAGGGCATATCTTGAGGCACTTCGCGCTTAACTAAGGCTAAGTCGTTAATGACATCAACACTTTCTAAAGAAAGATCTGCTTTGTTTCCTTGATGATCTAAATACTCAATGGTGTATTTTTTAGGGTAGCGCGCATAGCCTGAAATGACGTGATAATTGGTGGCAATTAGGCCTTGAGCTGTAATTTGAAAGCCTGAGCCTATGGTTGATTTTTCGCCACTGGCTTTGTCTATAATTCTTATTTGGTAAAGTGATGGTGCTAATTGCTTAAAAATAGCTTCCGCTTGTTCATCTGCAGCACTAACAAAACTTAGCGCTAACAATAGAATGGTAATCAACCCTTTCATTTATAATCCTTAATATAACCGTTAGCTTTATTGTGCCATTGTTAATCTATTTGTCATCCATTATCCGAACTTAGTTGTAAGAAATTTATTTTGAGTAATTTGACCTGTATCAAACAACGTCATTGAATGCTGCGACATTATGTCGCACTTTACTGTTTTCGCTTTGTTTGTGAACGAATAAACAGACAAAATAACCTTATAAATTAATTTGTTACTTTCTATTTTATAGGGCAGTTATGCAGTTTTTATTAAAACCTAGTGTTATCGCAATTCAAACCGTTTTACTTTCAGCAAGCTTTACTTCTACGCAAGTTTTTTCTAATGAAACAAATGCTGAAGAATTAGATGTGATTACCATTACCCATCAGCGTCATCAAGGTTTACAAGATAACAAAGGGATTGCTATTGGAAATACCAGCGAGCCTGATTTAGCCAGCTGGTTAGCAACAGTGCCAGGCGCAAACATTAATAAAAATGGACCTGTTACAGGCATTGCCCAATATCGAGGATTATATGGCGACCGTTTATCTATTGCGCTTGATGGTCACCCTGTTATTGGCGCAGGCCCTAATGCGATGGATACGCCATTAAGCTATTCAACGCCATTAATTGTAGAATCGATGACGGTATATCGAGGAGTTGCTCCTGTTTCAGCAGGAATGAATACTATTGCAGGTGCAATTGACGTGAATATGCGAAAAGCTGAGTTTTCAAGTAGCCAGCAATGGCAAATGTTGGGTGACATGCAAGCTGGTTACCGCAGTAATAACAATGGTAAGACTTTGTCTGCGGTTATTAATTCAGGGCAAAACGAATTTGCGACAATGGCGTATGTTAATGTGCAGTCAGGTGATAATTTTGACAGCGGTAATGGTAACGAGGTCTCGCCAACGGCTTACCAAAAACGCCAAATGGGTGCTGATTTTCGATACCTCAGTGGTGATACTGAGTTTGGCTTAAGCTATCACTATACCGATACACAAGACTCAGGCACGCCTGCTTTACCTATGGATATTGAATACATCTTCAGTCATAGAGCGGCTGTTGACGGTGAGTTATTAATAGGCAAGTGGCAAGCTAATTGGACCTTAGGGTTTGTTGACGCTGATCACGGAATGACAAATTTTTTAATGCGTGAAAATGCCAATCCAAGTAAACACCGTCGCAATAATGCGACAGCTGAAACGGTTGATTTTAGCTTTTCATTGTCGCAAAACTTTGCTTTTGGCGAATTGTTTTTTGGTTTTGACGGTTATAGTGCCGATCATGATTCGGTGATCACTAACCCGAATAATATGATGTTTGAAGTGGTTAACTTTAATAATGTTATTGATAAACGCGTAGGTGTTTTTGCTCAATGGCAGCAAGATTTTGACAATACACAAGTACAATTAGGACTAAGAGCTAAACACATTAGCGCTGATGCTGATGAAGTTGCGACGTCAATGGCGATGATGTCGATGCCTATGATGGGTTCACAAATGGATGATTCAGGGATGAATGGCGGCATGGGTACTGGCATGAATATGGGCTCTGACGACACTATGATGATGCCTTCAATGGCTGAACTTGCAATGGACTTACGTAATCGCTTTAACCGTGCTGATCGTTCTCAGTCAGATACTCTCTTTGACGTGGCATTAAATCTCGAAACGGTATTATCAAACACCACTTCAATGACTTTGGGTCTTGGTATTAAAAATAGAGCACCGTCATATCAAGAACGCTACTTATGGACGCCAATGGAAGCCACAGGTGGTTTAGCTGATGGTAATACTTATATTGGCAATATTAACCTTAAAGCGGAAACTGCTTACCAAACAAATATTGGGTTAACTTATCAATACAACGGCTTTACTGTCGATCCTCAAGTGTTTTATCAACGTATTGATGACTATATTCAAGGTACTTCATTGGGTATGTCGGATATGTCAGCAACAATGATGGCACAAATGATGGCTGGCGATGATAATCCGTTGAAGTTTTCTAACGTAGACGCAAAGCTTTACGGTATTGATGTAAATTGGAATGTTCAGCTTGGCGAACAGTTTGAAATGTTTGGTGTTGCTAGCTACGTAAAGGGGAAGCGACGTGATATTAGTGACAACCTTTATCGAGTGGCACCACTTAATACTCGTATTACTGCTCGTTACAGTGCGAGTAAATGGTTAGCTGATATTGAACTTGTGCTAGCGGCAAAACAAAACAATGTTGCATTAACTAACCAAGAGCAGCCATCGGCAGGTTATGGTGTAGTTAATGTAAATGTAAACTACTACGTGAACACAGCATTAACTTTACGTGCAGGGGTAGATAACGTGCTTGATAAAGATTATCGCCATCATTTAGGCGGTTATAATCGCGTTAAAAATAGTGAAATTGATGTAATGCAACGTTTACCCAGTGAAGGTGTAAGTGCGTGGGCAGAAATTAGTTACAATTTTTAACCTAGCATAGAAAAATAGTTATATTATGATGATAAAGGAGCTACGGCTCCTTTTTTTGTGCTAAGTTTATATTCTTATCTAAAATAAGGAGATTTTTATGAATGCTGAACAAGTGGAACAATATTTATTAAATAAGCCAGAAGCCACGCTATATTATCCATTTGGCGACGACGTTAAAGTGCTTAAAGTCAAACATAAAATGTTTGCTACGTTATCGTTAGGAAAAGGCAATGAAAAAGGCACCGATGGAAAAATGGCGGGTCATTACTGTATTAACCTTAAATGTGCGCCTGAAGAAGCAATAATGCTACGCGACATTTTTTCTGCTGTTATTCCGGGTTATCACATGAATAAAGCGCAATGGAATACCATTATTTTAGATGGTTCAATTCCACAAGGTG
>JBMZCX010000112.1:0-5202 GCA_049613795.1 Thalassotalea sp.
TGACGTGAAATATCCGTAATTAAACTCATGACTTCTCCAATAATGCGATATCTTTCTCTGAAATAACTGGGCCAATCGAATCTTGCATCTTATCGCTAAACTCGCTTTGTTCGTTATCGGCTATAAAATTTAATAAACAGCTACTGTAATTAGCTGTTGCTTTAGCTAAGCGTGTACCATCGTTACTACGAACTAAGATAGTATCACCAATAGCAAACTCACCATGCACGGCAACAATTTCATCACCGCGAATACAACCTGTTTCACCTTCAAGTGATTCATCAAATGAACCTTCAACAACAACCTCACCTTGCTCATTCGCTGTGTGAGTCATCCAATGCACAGCTTCTTGCATCGGTTTTTCATAAGGTAAAAAGACAGTTCCTGGGTTGATCCCTTCAAGTAGCTGGTTAAACGTTTGCTCTTTAAAACCGTTAATAATGTAAGTTGTAATGCCGTGTGATGTTGCTTTCTCGGCGGCTTCTATCTTGGTTTTCATACCACCTGTACCCACTGCGCTGGTTGCGCAGCCAGCCATCGCGTAAATAGATTCGTCTATAGACTCTATCTCAGGAAGTAATACGGCATCATCATGTAAGTTCGGGTTTTTATTGTATAAACCGTCAACATCCGAAAATATCATCAACGCATCAGCATCTGCCGCAGCTGCGACCATTGCCGATAAGTTATCGTTATCACCTACTTTTAAATCATCAGTGGTTACCGTGTCATTTTCATTCATGATTGGTAATACACCGTGCTCTAATAATGTGAATACGGTTTCACGAATGCTTTCATAACGTTCACGATCACGTAAATCACCGTGGGTTAACAAAATTTGTGCTGAAGGGAAATCGAAAAAACGGTCCCACATTGCCATCATTTCTGTTTGACCAGCAGCTGCCATGGCTTTTTTCATGGTCACTGTACGTTCTTGCTGATCAGGGAATAGATGAGCACCGGCTGCTACAGAGCCAGAAGAAACCAAAATAACTTCAATGCCGCGACTACGACAACGAACGATAAACTGTGCGATAGTTAATAGATAACGTGAACGACAACCATCTTGATCAGGGGCAATTAATGCGCTTCCCACTTTAAGTACAATACGTCGCCAATTTAACTTTTGCATAATGTATTTCAACTTTCCATTTAACTGTAACTTCTCAAAGAGAAGTAAGAAAACAATCACTTAGCACTATTACTAAGCTGCGAGTTTACAATTTGTATGTTCCTATACACTTTTTAGCACTCAGCAAAATACGCCCATTTCTATCTGAAATAGTGAATTTTAGATATAGCATAACTTTCATCCAATCATTAGATTGAACGGTTATAAAGTAAAATAAAAAGTGTTGTTTATGCATCGCTGTAAAAAGCTGTGTGAAGCTTCTTTATTAACAACATACATAGAGCCTCTAAAGTCAGATACACCAACAGATAGGGTGATGACTTAAGGACCGAGATTTGTTCACCACGATGGGCGCCAAATATTGAACAGGTAATAATTCAACTCAAAATATAAAAATAGCCTTTAAGAGGCAATATGCTTTCAAGTAAACCAATACCCAAAAATGAGTAATTACATACAAATTTTATTCAAAACAAAAAACTATTGATTTTTAAACAAATAAATATAGTAACCTGCATTTAAATCAGCTTTATTCGCACTAACTTAAAAATAACTATATGTATTCGCTTATAGCTCAACTAGAACTATTTAGATAACAAATTGTTTGAACACTAACTATAATACGCTAAAATCGACTGTAAGATCAAGGTTATATTTTATGCGCTTAATTATGCTAAGACGATAGGATAAATTATCCATATATTTCATAATGTTAAAGAATAATGAATTTTTAATGAAATGGACTAGCTCAATAACCACGATATTTTCTACAAAAAAATCATTAGCAGCTAAAATTCTATTAGGAGAAATGATCATACACGTGTATATCCCTGTATTATAAGTTTGATAGTCTTTTCTCTAAATCAAAGTAATAGATAAGGAATACTTTATATATGTCAGCCATTTATATAGCCGGGATTGCGCTTTGTTCGGTTCTAGCTCAGTGGGTAGCGTGGGCCTTTCGCGTTCCTGCTATTTTGTTTTTATTACTCACCGGCCTTTTGCTTGGGCCTGCAACTGGCGTATTAGACCCTGACGCATTACTTGGCGATTTGTTGTTCCCGGTAGTGTCATTGAGTGTAGCTGTTATCCTATTTGAAGGCTCATTGACTCTGCATTTCAAGGAACTCAAAGGGATTGGTAAAGTTGTCAGAAACTTGTGTTCTATCGGCATGATTGCCACCTGCATTATTATTAGTTTAAGTGCTTATTGGATTTTAGAATTGAATTGGCGCGTCGCCGCCGTGCTCGGTGCTGTACTTGTTGTTACAGGCCCTACCGTAATAGCACCGCTTTTAAATTCAATGAGACCAACACAAGATATTGACCGTATTCTACGTTGGGAAGGCATTGTTATAGACCCTATTGGCGCACTATTTGCGGTTCTGGTTTTTGAAGCTGTTATGCTGGTTGGCCAAGGTGAAGTCTTTGTTCATACCCTTATTGCACTATTTAAAACACTAGGTGTAGGTTTATCTATTGGTGTGGTTGCAGGCTGGCTTACAACTTTGTTGATTCGCAGAGAGTGGTTACCATTTGAATTACATAAATTTGGTATATTAGCTTTAGTGCTTATTAGTTTTACCATTTCTAACCACCTAAGCCATGAATCTGGGTTACTGGCTGTAACAGTATTTGGTATCTGGTTAGCAAACCAAGATGACTTAGAAATTGACTCTGTTTTAGAGTTTAAAGAAGACTTGTCGATGATTCTAATTTCGACATTATTTATATTGCTTGCTGCTCGATTGCAGCTCTCTGACTTAATGATGCTCGACGGTGACGTATTTATTTTTCTAGCGGTTGTGTTGTTCATTGCTCGACCTGTGTGTATCGCGCTATCTACTTTTGGCTCTGATTTGCCTGTCAAATCTCGCCTAGTATTAGGGTGGATCGCACCCCGCGGTATTGTAGCGGCTGCTGTAGGCTCTGTATTTGCTATTAGTATGATGGAAGCTGGTGTCGCTGATGCTGAAAAAATTGTCCCGTTAATTTTTACCGTTATTATTATCACTGTTGTGTTACAAAGCTTAACGGCCATCCCTGTTGCAAAGCTACTCGGTGTACGTCAACCTTCTCCAAATACAATCTTAATCATCGGGGCTAACCATGTTGCTCGCGCAATTGGACGTGGTTTAAAAGATCAAAATATCCCTGTCCATTTATCCGATCCAGCATGGGAAAACTGTAAAATGGCTCGTATGGATGGTCTTCCTTGTTATTATGGTAACCCTCAATCTGAACATGCTGAGCGCTACTTACCACTAACAACAATACGCAGTGTGTTAGCACTATCGCCTAATAGGCATCATAACGCGCTAGGCGTACAGTATTTTTCTCATTTATTAAACGAAAAAAATGTATTTTCACTGCGCTCTTCTACCAGCCATGCCAAAGCGAATAAGGACAGTGCAACTTTCTTGTCGCGGCAAATTCTGTTTGGCGAGAGCGGTGCTTATTCAAAACTAAGTAGCCTGATTGCCAAAGGAGGCAAGGTAAGCTCAACTAAAATTTCTGAAGAGTTTAGCTGGGATAAATACCAAGAAATTAATAATGAAGCTATTCCTTTGTTTATTTTGCATTCGGAGAAGGACAGTGACGACGACGCACCTATTAAAATTCGTCCTTTCACTATCAATATGGAAAAACCACCACAGGAAGGAGAGCGCATTGTTGCCCTTCAGCCACCTAAAATGTCTGTGCTGAAAGATCCAGCCAAAACAAAAGAATAAGGCTCATTAAGCGTGCTTTAAACATATATACCCAAGCCACCTCAAGATGCAGAATTCAGCGTTACACAGGAGCTTAATATCAAGGCGTTACTTTGCAAGAATGGCGATCCCTTTTAAGAAGTAACAACGATGAGAGTAAGTGCCTGTGAAACGCCCTGCGGGTTGGTTTAAAAGCGATTTATACTGCGTTATTGATTTTAACAATAGAACCACTATTGTTTGCAATCAATGCCTTGCCTAAATCACTTTTAACTCCAACTGAGACTCGAATCTTGAGGTGGCTTGGGTATAATTCCAAGGGTAGCTATTTTGTTAACTTGGAACGCTGTTTAAAGCACGTAATATTAAGTTTATCAATCTATTAGAATTGAATTACACCACCGTCTAAAGTGACAATATAAACACGAAGAGTACGTATCGCTCGTAAACACAAAGCAACCACACAACACAAGTTATGCCCTACCTAAAAATAAATCGCATTGCTGCCAAGCCATCCATAAAATATAAGCAGTCTTGGTAGAAAAAGAACGATTCTTTCCATCTGTAAGTAACACCTTACAGCATACTTATGTTAATACATCGACAAAACATGCATTCATGCTTCAACTTATATATCCTGCCGCAAATTATTATTCTAATTGGTGGAGTATAAATGAGCTCATATCAAGATGTAACGCAGTTAGATGCATCGACAACAAACAAAACAACATGGAATCTACACGATACGCAGTGGGTTTTAAGTCTATTTGGTACGGCTGTAGGCGCAGGCATTCTGTTTTTGCCTATCAATATCGGAATTGGTGGTTTTTGGCCATTAATTATTTTGGCCTGCTTAGCTTTCCCTATGACTTTTTTAGCTCACCGAGGCTTAGCGCGATTCGTTTTATCGTCCAATAATAAGGATGCTGATTTTACCGATGTTGTAGAAGAGCACTTTGGCGTAAATGCCGGACGACTAATTTCATTGTTATACTTTTTATCTATCTTTCCTATCTTGCTTATTTATGGTGTAGGACTAACGAATACAGTTGATAGTTTTATCGTCAATCAACTGGGCATGGAATCACCTTCAAGGGTATTGCTTTCGGGTGTACTTGTTGCTGGCATGATCAGCTTAATGCTGGGCGGTGAAAAGCTCATGCTACGCGCGTTCGCCATTTTAGTGTATCCATTAGTCGCTATTTTATTTTTCTTATCTATTTACTTAATTCCTAGCTGGCAAATGCCTAATATGGCTTTTCCTGAATTAAGTGGTTTTGCTAAAACTCTGTGGTTATCGGTGCCTATTATTGTGTTTTCATTTAGTCATGCGGCGGCAATTTCAAGCTTTGCTAACGT
>JBMZCX010000113.1:0-5191 GCA_049613795.1 Thalassotalea sp.
GTTTCGATTTCTTTTAAACTTTCTTCAAAAAGTTGTGCAAAATTTTCAGTCATAACGTGTATATGAACTCAGTGTTTAATCCAATCTACGTACATGTATCATGGGGTTGTTAAAAAAACCTATTGCATCCATACGCTAGGTTGTTTAATTAAAGCTCAATTCTTATTATTAAGAATTAGCCGTTTGTGTTAGTTTTTCATTCGTGAATGACAAGATTTTATCGACCACTTCGTTTATTGAAAGTTCAGTAGAATCAAGCATTAACGCACCTTCTGCAGGTACAAGCGGAGCAACCTTACGGTTTTGATCTCGCTCATCTCGTTGACGTATGTCATCCAAAAGGCGCCCGATTTTAACATCAAAGCCTTTCTTTTTCAACTGATTAAATCGGCGCTGTGCACGTTCTTCGGCACTTGCCGTTAGAAAAACTTTGACTGGGGCGCTAGTAAACACCACAGTTCCCATGTCTCGGCCGTCTGCAACTAAACCAGGGGCATTTTTAAATGCGCGCTGACGACGTAATAATGCTTCACGAACACGAGGAAATGCTGCTACTTTTGACGCCAATTCACCAATTTCTTCTTGACGAATAATATCAGTTACATTCTCGCCTTCTAAAATAACTTTACCTTCACCCGATGAACTAATAGTAAATTGCACATCTAAGTGCGCAGCAATAGGGATTAATGGCTCTTCTTCTTCAACACCTAAATGATGATATTGGCTTGCTACAGCCAGCACACGATAAATAGCGCCACTGTCAAGCAAATGCCAGCCTAACCTTTCTGCCACTAATCGTGCTGCTGTACCTTTACCTGCTCCACTTGGGCCATCTATTGCGATAACCGGAACTTGTTCACTCATAAATTTTTCTACTCATGTCGAAAATCGGCGAAATTATACGGGATTTATATTTCAAAATCGCGTAAAAAATTATTCTGTAACAAATTTAACCAGATACTGTCGATAATTTATCAAAGTAATCAGGGAACGTTTTCGCGGTACATTTAGGATCATTAATCGTTACAGGTGTATTACTTAACGCAACTAACGAAAAGCACATGGCCACACGGTGATCATTATAAGTATCAATTTCGGCATGTGTTAAAACAGCAGGTGGTGTTACTGAAATATAATCTTCCCCCTCTTCCACTGTTGCGCCTACTTTTCTAAGCTCTGTCGCCATTGCGGTTAAACGGTCCGTTTCTTTCACTCGCCAATTATAAATGTTACGAATAGTGGTAGTGCCTTTAGCAAAGAGTGCCGTTGTTGCTATGGTCATTGCTGCATCAGGAATATGGTTCATATCCATATCTACCGCTTTTAGAGGCTGTCCGGCAACGGTAATCGATTCATCATTCCAAGTTACTTTGGCACCCATTTTTTCGAGTACATCTGCAAAATGCTTGTCACCTTGAACACTTAACTTACCCACACCATGTACGGTAATTTCACCGCCTTTTATCGCGCCAGCAGCTAAAAAGTAAGATGCAGACGAAGCATCACCTTCTACCATGTATTTATCTAGGCCTTGGTAAGATTGTTTACCTTTAACAGTAAATGATTGGTAATCATTATTTTGTACGTTAACGCCAAATCGAGACATAATATCAAGCGTAATATCAATATAGGGCTTAGACACTAACTCACCTTCAATAACAATATCAGTATTAGTTTCTAAAAGCGGAGTGATCATTAATATAGCTGTTAAGAACTGGCTTGATATTGAACCGTCAATGCTAACTTTAGCCCCGGTTAATGCGTGTCCTTTAATTTTTACTGGTGGGTAATTTTTTTCTTCTAAATAGTCAATATTAGCATTTAATTGAATTAATGCCTCAACCAAGTGGCCAATAGGCCTTTCTTTCATTCTTGGCTCGCCTGTTAACACAAATTCACCTTCACTTGCTGCTAATGCCGCACATAGTGGACGCATTGCGGTACCTGCATTACCTAAGTAAAGTTCCAGTGCTTCGGTTGTATTAAAAAAACCATTATTCCCGACAACCGTACATTCAGTACCACATTCACTCAATGTATATTGCACACCAAGTGTTTTTAGTGCATTTAACATGTGATTAATGTCGTCGCTCACTAATAAATTAGTGATTTTAGTTTGACCTTTAGCAAGTGCAGCAATTAATAAGGCACGATTAGATAAACTTTTAGATCCTGGTAAAAATATTTCACCGTTTATTCTATCAATTGGATTTAAGATTAACTGCTCCACGTTATTTACTCCCTTGTTCGAATGCTTGCATAAATTTAACTAGTTTTTGAACACCTTCAAGCGGCATCGCATTATAAATACTGGCACGCATGCCACCAACAATACGATGACCTTTGAGCGATACTAAACCTTGCTCTTCTGCTTGTTTAAGAAAGTCATTATTTAAACTTTCATCTTCAAGCCAAAATGGCACGTTCATTAAACTGCGATTTTCTTGCTCTATGTTATTTTTATAGAAATCACTGTTGTCGATATATTGATATAGCAATGTTGCCTTTTCTGCATTCAATTTTTCTATTGCGCTAACACCGCCCAATTCTATTAGCCATTCAAAAACTAAACCCGCTAAATACCACGCATACGTTGGCGGTGTGTTGTACATTGAGTCGTTTTCAGCAAGTAACTTATAATTCATAATACAAGGTGTTGCTACTTGCGCAGTGCCAAGCAAGTCATTACGTACAATCACAATGGTTAACCCTGAAGGGCCGATATTTTTTTGGGCGCCTGCGTAAATTAAGCCAAACTTCGATACGTCTATTTGATGCGATAAAATGGTAGATGACATATCAGCAACTAATGGTACATCGCCTGTTTCTGGCACATCAAACATTTCAATGCCGTCAACAGTTTCATTTGGGCAATAATGTACATACGCCGCATTGGGGTTTAAGCCCCAATTTTTGCTCGTTTTTACGTGTGTTGCACCGTTAACTGCTTCATTAACTTCAATCACGTTGATTTCGCCAAAGTTAGCCGCTTCTTTAGCTGCAGCTTTCGACCAAGAGCCTGACACAATATAGTCAGCGCTTTTGCCTTGAGGTAATAAGTTTAATGGTACGGCTGAAAATTGACCACGGCCACCGCCATGGCAAAACAGTACACTGTAATTATCAGGCACCGACATTAATTCACGTAAGTCTGCTTCAGCTTTAGACGCTACCGCCATAAATTCTTTACTGCGGTGGCTTAACTCCATAACTGAACAACCAGTGTTATTCCAGTTAATGAACTCTGATTGTGCTTTTACCATGACAGGTGCTGGCAACATGGCTGGCCCTGCACAGAAATTATAAACAGCAGACATACGTGTTAATTTCCTTCTTTTGTAGTTACCCAAACTAAAAAATAATTTACTTTCAGCTTAGTCACTATATTTAGGTCAAAAAAATAGGCGGTTAATACCGCCTATTCTACTTAGCTTTGCGGTGACTATTCGTCGTCACCTTCAGTAAGTTCGTTACTCTCTTGAGCTGACTCACTTGATGGTGCTTCATCAGTAATATTTTCTAACGATTCATTGTTATCATCAGATACCAAAGATTCGTCTTCTTCAATTTCATCAATACGCTGTAATGCAACAACATGTTCATCTTCAGCAGTACGAATAATACGAACACCTTGCGTGTTACGGCCAATAATACTCACTTCACTAACACGTGTACGCACTAACGTGCCATTGTCTGTGATCAACATAATTTCATCTTGATCTTCAACTTGCACTGCACCAACAACAGGACCATTACGATCACTTACTTTAATTGACACAACCCCTTTAGTGGCACGACTTTTCGCTGGGTATTCAGACAATTCGGTACGCTTACCATAACCATTTTGCGTAATTGTTAAAATTGCGCCGTCTGATTTAGGAACGATAAGAGAAACAACTTTTTGCTCTCCTTCAAGTCGAATACCACGTACACCTGTTGCGGTACGTCCCATAGCACGTAGTGCATGAATTTCTTCACCTGTTTCAGGATCTAACTTCACCGCACCCGTTTCACTGTCACGGGCTTTTTCATTAAAGCGAACCACTTTACCTTCATCAGAGAACAACATGATGTCGTCTTCACCATTCGTAATATCAACACCAATTAAGGTGTCGTCATCACGTAGGTTAAGGGCAATAATACCGTTAGCTCTTTGGTTAGAATAAGCCGTTAAAGGTGTTTTCTTAACTGTGCCTGACGCAGTTGCCATGATAATAAACTTATCATCTTCGTATTCACGCACAGGTAAAATGGCCGTAATTTTTTCGTTATCTTCTAATGGTAATAAGTTAACAATAGGTCGCCCACGTGCTGTACGGCTCGCTAATGGTAATTGGTACACTTTCAACCAGTAAAGTTTACCGCGATTAGAGAAACACAAAATAGTATCGTGAGTATTAGCAACTAATAAGCGTTCGATGAAGTCTTCTTCTTTCATCTTCGTTGCGGCTTTACCTTTACCACCTCTACGCTGTGCTTGATAGTCTGAAAGTATTTGATATTTCACATAACCTTCGTTCGACAACGTAACCACAACATCTTCTTCATTAATTAAGTCTTCTAATGATAAATCATGCGAAGCATTGGTAATTTCAGTACGGCGTTCGTCACCAAATTCATCACGAATAGCTTCTAGTTCTTCACGTATAACTTCCATTAAACGCTCTGGACTTGCTAAAATATGCATTAATTCAGCAATAAGGTCTAATAACCCTTTGTACTCGCTTAGAATTTTTTCGTGTTCCATGCCTGATAATTTGTATAACTGCAAATCAACAATTGCTTTCGCTTGTTCTGCAGTTAGGTAATACAAACCATCACGAATACCATATTCAGGCTCTAACCATTCAGGACGGGCAGCGTCTGTGCCAGCAGCTTCAAGCATGCCACTCACATTACCTAAAGCCCAGCCTTGAGCAATAAGTTTTTCTTCAGCTTCTTTTCTGTTATTCGACTCTTTAATTAACTTGATGATTGGATCTATATTCGCTAATGCGATAGATAAACCTTCAAGTATGTGTGCACGTTCACGCGCTTTACGTAATTCAAAGATTGTACGACGAGTAACGACTTCACGGCGATGAAGTACAAATGCTTCAAGCATTTCTTTGATATTAAATAATTTAGGTTGGCCGTTTGTTAACGCCACCATATTTAAACCAAATGACACTTGCATTTGCGTAAGCTTATA
>JBMZCX010000114.1:0-5009 GCA_049613795.1 Thalassotalea sp.
TCTAAGCCTTTTGACGCATGTAGTGTCATTAACTGCACTTGGTCGGCATTTTCTTCGTCTTCACTGCGCTCCATCATGTCACGCAATGTTAGCCTAGTCACCACTTGCGCTAATGTCATTGGTTCTTCGTCTTCTGAACCTTCTAGCATTTGTGTTACCCAGCTAAACAGTTCAGTTACGTTTTTCATGCGCATTTCAGCGGCTTTAGCACTTGGAGAAGTGTCATAGAGCCAATCTTCGTAGTTCATTTCACGTATCATGCCTCTTAATACTGCCGCAGTGTCTCCACGCTCAGCATTATCGGCAATAGCGACTAACCAACGGGTAAAATTTTGCACATGTAATAACGCACGGCCCGTAAGCGTTTGCTCTAGGCCAAGCTCAAAGCTGGCAGCAAACATACTAATTTGGCGCATATTCGCGTAACTGCCGAGCTTTTCAAGAGTTGCTGGGCCTATTTCTCTGCGTGGTACGTTTACTATGCGTAAAAAGGCATTGTCATCATCAGGGTTAACTAATACGCGTAGAAACGCCATCATGTCTTTAATTTCTGCGCGAGAAAAGAATGAGGTTCCACCACTTATTTTATAAGGAATTCGGTTAGTCATTAGCGCTTTTTCAAGCAAGCGAGACTGATGATTACCCCGATATAAAATCGCGTAATTACGAAATTGACTTTTATTTAAAAAGCGATGACCAATTAGCTCACCCACAATGCGTTCAACTTCATGCTCTTCATTTTTTGTTTGTACTACGCGCAGCTCAACACCGTAATTTAGTTCACTAAACAATGCTTTATCGTATACGTGTGGGTTGTTGGCAATAAGTACGTTGGCACATTTCAAAATTCGACCACTCGAACGGTAGTTCTGCTCAAGCTTGATCAATTTCAGCTGCGGATAGTCTTCCCCTAGTAGCACTAAGTTTTGTGGTTTAGCCCCACGCCATGAATATATAGATTGATCGTCGTCACCTACTACCGTTAGTAAGCCCGCTTCACCTGTAATCAATTTAACTAATTCATATTGGCTTGAGTTCGTGTCTTGGTATTCATCAACCAGCATATATTGAATTTTATTACGCCAGCGATCTCTTACTTCGGCATAGTTTTTCAACAGTAAAGTTGGCACTAAAATAAGGTCGTCAAAATCTAGCGCATTATAGGCTTTCATGTGCTTTTGATAACGGGCATAACATTCGGCATACAGTGCAGTATCAGCGTCTACCGCTTGCTTTATTGCTTGATCAGGCAGTAGTAAATCGTTCTTCCAATTAGAGATCATGCTTTGTAACTTACTAAGTAAGTCTTTATCGCCGTCAAACTCTTCTTGGGTCAGCTCTTTTAATAGCGCTAATGTGTCTTGGTCATCAAATAACGTAAAGCCGGGTTTATAGCCTAGTGTTTTAATTTCTCGGCGAACAATATCTAAACCTAACGAATGGAAAGTAGAAACCGTTAAGCCGCGCGACTGATCTTTACCTAGCATTTTAATGACGCGCTCTTTCATTTCGCGTGACGCTTTATTGGTAAAAGTTACCGCCGCAATATTACGGGCTTTATAGCCGCACTTTTGAATGAGATATGCAATTTTTTGACAAATAACCCCTGTTTTACCACTACCCGCGCCTGCTAATACTAAGCATGGGCCAGTAACATATTTAACTGCTTCATTTTGTTTCGGGTTAAGTTTCATTAAAAAGTGCGCGCTATCAAACAGGGGCGAAGATTTTACCTTGTTTTAACCATTGGCAAAATAGCTAAAAGCTTTACAATAGACATTAATTAACAAAGTAGGTCTTAAAAGATGATAAACAGTAAGAAAATTGAAGAAATTGCAAAACAAGTAACTGATGCCATTCCTCCCGGATTAAAAAGCTTAGCTAATGACTTTGAAGACAAAACAAAAACAGTTATTCAGCGTAAGTTAACCGAATTAGACGTTATTTCACGTGAAGAGTTTGATGTACAAACACAAGTATTATTAAAAACGCGTGAAAAACTCGCAATATTAGAAGCTAAAATTGCGGAGTTAGAAGCTAAATTAGGCGAATAGACTTTGGCTTTAAAAGCATTAGATTAAATGGTATTTCAACTGTGTCAAAACATGGAAAGTTAACCGATGTTTCATAAATTTATGGCTATCATCATCGCATTATTATTCTTGATGATATTCACGGGCCATATAGATTATTATTCAGGCTTTAATCATGCCCAAGATGCTGCTAAAAGCTATCCTGCGCATAGAGCCTCAAGCGGCTTTGCTTACCTATATTTACTGGCTGGCTTTAGCTGTTTTTGTTTGTTTTTTCCAAATAATGTCGCCGAAAAGTTATCACCTAAAGTGGGTGGTTTAAGAGAGGTTTTACTTAAAGCAGACTTTTGGGTGATTGTGGGCTATTTAGGTACATGCGTTACGTTATTTCTGCTTGAAGCCTTTAAATAATACATTCAAACCTCTATTATTCTAAAAATAACTATACCCATTTTAATAGACTAATCATGTTGTTATGCATGACTTATTGTCCTGACTTTCCATAATGGAAAATAATCACTTGCCAACATGGAAAGTTAGTATTATATTAGTTTCCAAGTTGGAAAGTGATGAGGAAGCACTAATGGATAAAAATGAAAAAACAATATCAGTAGCTGAAGCCAAATTAGCATTAAATGAATTAGCGAAAACAGATAGAAGTTCAAATGCATCTTTAAGACCACCACTGTGGCTTAATGTGGTTATCTCTGGCTTTTACGGAATGCTGACGTTTTCTTCGGCATCAGCCCGCCATGAGAACCTTTGGGGGCTTGGCATTATTATATCAGCCATTGGCTTTTTGCTCGCGGTTGCCTTTTATTTTTATGGCAAACGACTCCAAGGGCTTAAACCTAAACTAGCACCTAAAAATATATCTGAATGGAAGTTCCATTTGTTCTTTGGCCTTCTATTTGCCGTAATTTTTACATTAGCGCGAGAGTTTTCCGTTGATGGTGTCTGGTGGGCATCTTATTTAGGCGGCATTAGTAATATGCTTATTCTAGGATATTCATTACACAATTACGCGACTAACGATTACAAGAAAGGTGAGTATACCAATGAGTAATAATGCCTTTGACAGCCTGATTCATGCGCAAAATCGCTTGCAAATATGTGCGACGTTAGCCGCAGTAGCCGAAATAGAATTTAAATTACTACGTGAAAACCTCAATGTAAGTGACTCAGTATTATCTAAGCATTTAAAATCGTTAGAAGATGCTGGTTATGTTGTGCTAACTAAACGAACAGATATGGGACGACAACGTACTTGGGTGTCTTTGTCAGATAAGGGGCTGAAAGCTTATCAAGGCCATGTTGCAGCGCTACAAGCAATTGTTGGATAGCATACGTTTAGCTGTGTACTGGGATTAGCAACAATACCCCCAACTAAAGTAACGCAACGTTGTTGCGAAAGCAGGAAAGAAAAAGATGGCAGCTGTAGTTTTTTTTAGCCACCAAGAAGAGTTTTATCAGTGGTTAGAAAACAATACTGAAGGAGCGAGCTTTGGGTGGGGTATTTCAAAAAACATACAGGACGCACCAGCCTTACTTGGTCTTCGTCGGTAGATGTTGCACTGTGTTTTGGCTGGATTGACGGCATGCGAAAAACCATTGATGAAGAAAGCTATAAAATTCGCTTTACGCCACGAAAAATAAAAAGTGTATGGAGTGCCGTGAATGTAAAGAAGGTTAATGCACTGATACCGCTTGGGAAAATGAAGCCAGCAGGCATGCATGTGTTTAACAATAGAGTTGATCAACAAGGTTATTCCTCTGAAGATAGAAATATTCCACTTGCTAGTACTTATGAAGAAACAATAAAAGCCAATCAACCTGCGTGGCAATTCTTCAGTAATTTAGCGCCTTCTTACAAAAGAGATTCAATTTGGTGGGTAATGAGTGCAAAAAAGAAAGAAACACAACTAAAAAGGCTAGGCATATTAATTACTTCTTCTGAACAAGGCCTAAAAATACCGATGTTGCGTAAGAAATAATTACCTTGGGATCAGAATAAAAATGATAACAAAAATTGAACATTCTAATAATAAAAAGTGCTGCTTACATTACGTAAACAGCACTTAATAAAAACGCTATTTCTCTTTCATGTTCCAAAGTATATCTTGGCCATTGCCCATAACGGTTGAAGGTAATTTACCGTCCCACTGCTGAGCTTTTACGTATTCTACCAGTAGCTTGCTCGTTTTAAGTGATTCCGATTTCTTTTGCATTGACTCAGCTTCAGCTAAACCTTTTAACTTAATGGCTTCAGCCTCGGCGCGCGCTTCAGTAGTTATTGCATAAGCTGAACCGTCTGCTCGTGCTTTTTCGGCATCACGCTTTGCTTCTGCCGTATTAACTTCACGTTGCGCCTCTAATTTTTGACGCTCTAGTCGATGCATTTCAGCCGCGGCTAAGTTTTTCTCTGTTTGCTTGGTTTCAATACTTTGTAAGTATTTTGGTGGTAACACTAAATTTTCAATTTGCACGCTGTCTAATTTCACTGGAAAGTCAGACATTGCTGCTAATAATGTTTCTTCAATTCTTTGAATAACTTGACCACGATTTTGAATAATTTGTTCAGCTTTAAAACGTGCTAAGGCATCTTTAGTTGCTGAGCGTAATCTTGGGTCTAATATTCTATTTTCAAACTGATCTAAACCACCATAGTTTTTATATAATTCAAAGGCTTCAGGTCGAATTACAGTCCAGTTTACAGATACTTCAGCCGTTACTGGCATTTGCTCATACGTTGACGCTTTTAACGTTTCAGCATTTTTTCGTGTACGAATTTCTAATTCTTCAACCGTATCTGCAAAAGGAATTTTAGTGTGCAAACCCGGGTTCACTTGAGTGGTTGCTTCACCAAAACGTTTTACAATGCCGACATGACCTTCGTCTATGGTGTAAAGCGCCATCCAACCACCGATAAAAATGGCGCCTGCAATACCGCCCTTAATCAAATGTTTGGTAATATTT
>JBMZCX010000115.1:0-4944 GCA_049613795.1 Thalassotalea sp.
GTTTAAGTAAATGAAAGTTTAAGTAAATGCAACTATAGCATGAATTTTGCGTAACTTAGGCATTCGCTAAGGCCTCATTTAAGCGGTCAAAACCTTTCGCTAAATCGTCAATTAAGTCGTCTACATTCTCTAAACCAATATGTACTCGAATTAACGGATACGTATCGTCCCATTGGGTTGCTGTGCGTATACGCCCCACATTAGTGTTACCTAAAATTAAACTTTCAAAACCGCCCCACGAATAACCCATTTTAAAATGTTCCATACCATCGAGTAAGGCATTCAATGATTGTTGATCGCCTCGGGTTAATACAAATGAAAATAACCCATTACTACCGGTAAAGTCGCGTTGATAAAACTCATGCCCTGGACATGTGTCGAACGCAGGATGCAGTATCTCTCCTACTTCTTCGCGTGTTTGTAGCCATTTAGCCACTTTTAACGCACTTTCTTGATGCTGCTTTAAGCGTACCGACAAAGTACGAATACCGCGCATTGCCAAATATAAGTCATCAGGAGAGGTACATTGTCCCATTAAGTAGCTGTTTTCACGCAATGTAGGCCAATATTCTTCATTTGCTACAGCCGTACCTAACATAACGTCTGAATGGCCGACAATGTATTTTGTTGCCGCCTGAATTGAAATATCTACACCAAAATCAAACGGTTTAAAATTAACACCTGCCGCCCACGTATTATCAAGCATTACCATACAATTATGTTTATGGGCTATTGCTGCCATGGCTGGGACATCTTGCACCTCCATGGTAATAGAACCCGGAGATTCTAAAAATAGAATTCGCGTGTTATCTTGCATTAATGCCGCGATCCCTTCACCTATAGTTGGGTCATAATACGTAGTTTCTACACCTAAACGTTTCAGCACATTATCGCAAAAATCCCTAGTAGGTTCATAAGCGGTATCTACCATTAAAATATGGTCGCCAGTTTTTATAAACGCTAAAATGGCATTGGTAATTGCTGCCGTGCCCGAAGGATAAATAGCACAGCCTGCACCTCCTTCAATTTCGGTCATGGCATCAGCAAAAGCAAACGACGTACTGGTGCCACGTCTACCATAAAATAGTACTTGGTTGCCTCGGTTAGCCGTGGCATGCTTCATGTCTTTAACTGAATCAAAAACAACGGTTGAAGCACGCTCAACGGGAGGGTTTACTACGCCTTTAGTCCATTTTGACTGGCGGCCTGCGTTTATTATTTTTGTTTCAGTTTTCATTGTATTCCTTACTTATGTAGCTTTTATTTATTGAGCGGTCACAAAACCACAATTAGAAGTCTAGCCATCTAAACATAAAATTACAATGAGTTTATTCTTTTAATTAAGTTAAGGGGTTCAAGGCGCTTTTAAAAGCAGAAGTGGTACTAATAATAAAAGTTGTTAATGCAGTAAATGCATTAACAACTGAATAAAGAGAAAGTTATGCTTATTAACTCATTTTTCGGTTATTTAGCATGATATTTTGCAGGTGTTTTCGTATCTGGTAGTGTTGCTTTTATAAATTCACGAATATCTTGGTTAGATGCTTTTAAGTCTTCGTAACGCAAATACATCATGTGACCGCTTTTATAGCCTTTAAACGATAATCGCTCTTGCATTTTCCCACTGGGATCAAGTTGCCAAAGTGTATATTTAGCATCAAAATAATTGGTTGCGCCATCGTAATACCCTGACTGAATCATCACATTTAAGTAAGGATTTTGTGCCATGGCTAAACGTAAATTTTCACCCGTGTTGTTATTTGTTCTGTCCCATGGGTGTACACTGCCAAACATATTATATTTAATGTCAGTTTTATAATTAAGCTCTTCACGCAAGTAGTAATTAATTGCGGGGGTAAAACTATGAAGCCATGAAGTTAACTCAGCATTATAATCAGGGCGGCTACCCGCGACTTTTTTATCAATGCCTAAGTAACGAGAATCTAAACGCCCTACCGTTTGTTCTCGGTCGCGTAATATTTCCTTCCAAAAGTAAGACGCTTCAATGTCTAAATTATTTAGTAGTACTTCTTGAACCGACAAACCTGAATAATGCGCTACTTGCTTAGCAATACGCTGTTTTTCATCAGCGGGAATAAAGCCACCTTTAGCTAATGCTGGTAAATATTGTTGAACCGTGAACTTTTCTATTTCGGGGAGGATTTCTAATAAATCGCGGCTTTGTAAATCATCAGCTAAGGTTTTGTGATACCAAGCCGTTGCGGCAAAATAAGGTAAGCGATTAGCTGCTTCAACAGGTCCGTCACGTTTAATACCAATATCAGTAGGTGAAACTAAAATAACCCCGTTAAGGTACATCCATTGGCGTGCTTGCAGTTCTAGCGCTAAACCTGAAACCCGAGTAGTACCATAGCTTTCACCAATTAAGTACTTAGGTGATTGCCAGCGGTTATTTCGAGTAACAAACGTATTTACCCAATCGGCTAAATACTTTATGTCGGCATTTACACCAAAGAACATCGCTTTTTGCTCAGATCTTGATGGCATTTTACCTTCTTTATTAGGTAAAACACGAGAATATCCCGTATTTACTGGGTTAACAAAAACAATATCAGCGGTATCTAATATAGAGTAATCATTGGTTTTAACGCCATATGGCTGCAGTGGAAAGCCCTCATCATCAACATTAAGCACTTTCGGGCCAGTATAGGCAATATGCATCCAAACGGATGCCGAGCCAGGCCCTCCATTAAACGAAATAAGTAAAGGCCGAGCGGCTCTATTTTTTACGTTAGCGCGTTGGTAATACGTATAAAAAAGCGTAGCCGTTGGGTTTCCTTCTTTATCCCAAACTGGTTGAGTGCCTGTAGTTGCCGTGTAGTCAAAATTTTTACCCTTAACCTTAGTTGAGTGGCTCGTGGTATGACTTTCATCAATCGCAATTTTGCGTTCAAACTCTGCCTGAGCAAAAGGTGATAAAAGCAATAATACGCTAAAAACTTTTATAAACTGACCAATTTTCATTAAAACATCCTTAATTTTTAATACTGTTATAGAAACTATCTGATACCAATCCACATAAGTAAGTGATCGCTTAGCGAGAATTTAAAGGTTCAGAGGCACAGGTTATATGTTCCAACATAACCTAAGTACCTACGTCCATGTAGGCAAGGCTTTGATTGAAGAGAATGGTTATTCCCTTGTCAAAATCAATAACGAAGCATGTGAGCCTTTAAAACTCGCCCTTTGGGAACGTATGAACAACATGATAACGGCTCAAAATTTTCTTGATGTAGAATAACTATATCTTCATAAATTTTGTTTGTTCTAATGTCGTTCATAACGTTCTAAGTGAACGCTTCTTTATGCGGAATGGTATTAGCCTACCCTAGCACTTTATAAAGATCCGAATTAATAGATAAAATGAGTGATTCTAGCGACTATTTACTTTTTTGCCTTTTAAGGGAGTGATAACTTGCTCAACTTCAGATGGTGTTAAGTAACGGCTTTGCCCTACAAGTAAATTATTATCTAACCTTAGCTGGCCAATAGATTCTCGATGTAAAGCAAGTACAGGATTGCGAAAGCGGCCAAACATACGTTTAATTTGATGATAACGCCCTTCCACTAAATCAACTTGTGCCACGTGAGAAGAAAGTATTGATAAAGCTGCTGGCTGTGTGGTTATGTCTTCAAACGAGAAATACATTCCTTGCTCAAATGCGGTAACATATTCTTCTGTTAGCGATTTTTTCAATGTAACAATATAGCGTTTTTTTACTTTGTTTTTTGGATGAGTTAAACGTTCAGACCAACGACTGTCATTGGTTAACAATACAAGCCCTGAAGTATTTAAGTCTAACCGTCCAACAATATGTAATTGTTCTTTTTCAGGAATATTTAATAAATCAATAACGGTTTTATGCTGTTTGTCTTTGGTTGCACAAACTACGCCAATCGGCTTGTGTAACATAACATAGCTTGGTTGATTATCTTGCAATAGCTCGTCATCAAGCACTATTTTAGAAAATTTATCGACAATTAAGCTAACATCATTTACCACATTGTCATCAACAAGAATACGCTTTTGAGCAACAAGCAGGCGAACATCTCGCCGGCTATGATCACACTTCTCACTAATAAAACGATCAAGACGGGCGCGACTAATTGACATAGAGACCTTAGTAATTAATTAACATAACGCTAAAATATTTAATAGACCGTTAACTCTTTAGAAGACATACAAATAACTCCTAAGATTACTCTCAATTTCAGCAATGAATTTAACTGTTGTAATACAGCTAAGTAACCTGATGTAATGTCGTTTTATTTCGTTGTATTACTATTCGCCCATTGCCACGCTTGCGTTTTATATAAAGGCACCGTGGATAATGAATGGTGATGACTACCGCTTGACTCTTTCGTTGAATAAGAAAGATAGATTAAGCTTTTATTGTCAGCATCATATATTCGGCGCACTTTTAAGCTTTTAAACAAAATACTTTTAGATTCTTTAAAAACAACTTCACCGTTTTTAGATTTATCAATTATCGCTAATTGTTCGGCTGTAATAGGGCCTGTTTGCCGACAAGCGATAGACATATCTGACGGATCTGAAAAATCTAAATCAGCCTCAACATGGGAAATATGACAAGTCACCCCTTTTATAATGGGATCTTGCTTAGCTTCAATAACCACGTCTTTAGTAGTAAATAAGCCTAAACTGACTTTACCAACATCGTCAGAGCAGGCATTTAACAAAGCAAGGGAAATTAACGCAAAAGAAATTTTAATATGTTTCATGTGGTTATTATCATTTTGTTATTGTAGTAAGGGGTGGTCGCTCGGAAGCTGTTTTGCTATCCATAACGCAAGCTTATGTTTCATATTTAACAAATTTTCTTCACTTTCAGCCAAAGGGTGTACCAGTTTGTCTTGCACTAATAAGCGATAAATAACTTCTACCTTTTCTTTCGCTGCATC
>JBMZCX010000116.1:0-4860 GCA_049613795.1 Thalassotalea sp.
TAACAGCTTAATAGGAGGAATAATTCTCGTTTATTACTAAACATATTCCCTCCACTTTAATTTTACAATAAATTAACACTATAGCGTAATACATTCAATTTCAATATGTTTTTATAATGCATTTACAAGTTATTGAGCGAAAGCGAGAATTTTTCTCACCTTTATCCGTGGAAATAGAGAAAACAACAAAGCTGTAATAAAAAACAGTACTATAAAACGAGTTATTTATAATAATTTAAGCGATAGAGTAAGTTATTTTAATGAGCCTTCCAGCTTACTCTTTGACCAGTCTATATAGCTTTCCAATGCCGTGGTTGATATTGTTCAAATTTAATGAAATAAGTTCATCTGTGAATCTGTTATTTCATTAAAGCTTGTCCCAATAAAAGGCAATATGGCATCGGCAACTGAAGCAAGCTGTCGCTCTACATAAAGTTGATAATCGAGTGGCGCATTCACATAACCTTTGGCTTGCGGTCCCGAGGTTGTTAGGTAGTATTCTACCCAGCCCTTGTTTTGAAATTTTAAGGGTTGGTTGTTTTCTGTATTCATTTTATCGGCTAAACGCGCCGCTTTTATATGCGGAGGCACATTTTTAACATAATGGTCGAGCTTTCGGCGTATCCGTTTTCTGTAAAGTAATTTATCGTCATACTCGCCTGCATAAGTGTTGCTAACAATCTCCTTTACATAACTCACCACACTTTCTTGGTTAAACACCTTTAAGTATAATGTTCGCTGAAATTCTTTTGCCAGCTCGGTCCAGTCGGTTCTTACGCTTTCTAAGCCTTTAAATATCAGTTGTTGCTCCCCTAGCTTTTCAATTAAGCCTGCATAGCGCTTTTTGCTACCAATATCTAATCCGCGTATTGTGGGCATAAAAAATTGGCTAAAATAGGTTTCAAATTCTATTTCTAACTCACTTTCTATTTGATAACGTTCTGAAAGGTCGGCTTTTAAATTCTGATTTATTAATAGTGCAAGTTCGTTACCTAACACAACGCTCTGTTTACTGGTTTTTTCTTCACCTACATGAATAAAAATAGAATCGGTATCGCCATATATCACTTGATATCCCGCGTGTTCTATCCATTTTTTTGTTGTGATTAGTATTTCGTGGCTACGTTTTGTAATAGAGCTTGCTAAACGAGGATCAAAAAAGCGGCAACCTGTTGAACCTAAAATGCCGTAAAACGAATTCATAATTATTTTTATCGCTTGTGATAAGGCACTGTTTTTTTCTTCTTTCGCTTTATCGCGTGCTTGCCATAACCGTTTGATAATATCGGGTAAAAAGTGCTGTTTTCGAGAAAAAAATGCGCCGTCAAAACCTTCAATAGCTTGTGCTGGCTGTAGTAAGCCTTCAATCATTCCCATTGGGTCAATGTTAAATGTGCGAATAATACTCGGATATAGGCTTTTAAAGTCAAGCACTAAAATATTGCGATACAAACCAGGAATAGAATCCATAACATAGCCACCAGGCGACACTAACCCTTGAAGCCCGTCCCCCATATTGGGTGCTACATATCCGCTACGGTGTAATTTAGGTAAATATAAATTGGTAAATGCAGCAACTGAACCGCCAATACGGTCAAGCGCTAACCCCGTTAGTTGAGCCCTTAACATGGCAAATTCTAGCAGTTGCGTTTTTTCAAAAATAAGGCTAACTAAGCGACAGTCTTCAAGGTTATATTTAGCCAGTGCTGGCTTATTATGATGAAAATTGTGAGTTATTTCAGCAATTCTATTATCAACATCTTCCACTTTCTTACCTATGCCAAGTAGTGCATTGGCAACAAAGTCTAATGAAAAACTTGGAAAACTATAAGTGGCACTTTTTAGCATGTCTATGCCGTCAATAACCACGCGTCCTGCAATATCTATAAATTTTTGTTCGCTATTAGCATGTTTACGCCACCTTGGCGCTGAACCATCGCGCCCTATTGCAAAACTTATCCCGTGTAAGTCGTAGCGCTTTTGCAGTAAGTCAAAGTCAAAATTTATTACATTCCAGCCAATAATAATGTCAGGGTCGTGTAAGGTTATCCATTGATTCAGCGCCAGCAACAAGGCTTTTTCGTTGGCTAGCCATTGCAGTTCAAAATCAAAATTTTCTAAAGGCTGTGGCTGCCCTATCATTAAAACAGTTTGCGCATTGTCGCTATAAAGCCCTACAGAGTACAACTCACCTTGCATTGAACATTCAATATCAAGCGACACCTTATTCATTAATGTGGTTTCAAGTAATGGGGCGTTATCACAACGCTTACACTTTACTTGTTGATAGTGTTTAAAAGTTTTTGGCTCAGGTGCAATAGTTTGCTTCCCAATAAATTCAATTTGCCCAGTAATGAAGCGTTCCATTAAATAGCGCTCATCAGGCCTTATATCGTCTTCGTAGCACTTAATACCATGTTGCTTAAATAGATCTTTAGTCACATAAAAGTCGCGCAATTTATTAAAATATACGCCAATAACCGCTTGTTGATTAAATGTTTTTAGAGCGAGCGGTTTAAGCTGTGCATGAATGCGGTGGTTATTATTAAGTATATGTTGTGCGTTGCTGCATTGCTCTTTTTCAATAAAAAATACTGGTTGTTCACCACTAATTTCTAGTTGCACTGCCCCTTGGGCTGTTTTTAACCACAAATAAACTACACAGCCCTCGCGCGTGTCTAGCACTTGGCGTGTTAATAAAACCCCGGTGTTGTTAAACAATGTCTGATTATTTGCAGAATTTTGCATTAATTATTCTATTTAAGCGTAAGAACCTGTTAATATACACAGTAGTGTAATTGATAGTGCTTTTAATGGAAACCATTACCTAATGCTTAGTGATAAAATAAAAACTGCCATTCGTACGTCTTACAAGGCAATTGGTGAAAACTTACCTAACTTTAACCCACGTAAACAGCAAACCTTTTTAATTGCTGAAATTGCCAAAACGTTAGCAGGTGAATACGACAAAGTACGTAAAATAATTACCATTGAAGCAGGCACTGGTACAGGTAAGTCGCTAGCTTACAGCTTAGGCGCTATTCCGCTTGCTGTATCACGAAATAAAAAAGTATGTATTTCAACCGCTACCGTTGCACTACAAGAGCAGTTAGTTGATAAAGACCTGCCTTTTTTAAAAGAGAATTCAGGGCTTAACTTTAATTTTACTTTGGTAAAAGGCCGCCAACGCTATGTTTGCCGGCAAAAGCTAGCAAGCGCAGTGTCAAGTGACGACTCGCCTCAAGCAGGTTTTACATTTGCCCAAAAACCCAGTGCGTTTGATGTAAAAACATTAAACACCATGCACAAAAAACTGACCGACAATAGTTGGCAAGGCGATTTAGATTCTTGGCCAGACCCTGTACCACACCATATTTGGCAGCAAATACAGTGCGATAAACACAGCTGTTTAAAGCATTTGTCTGAACACGCGCACTGCCCTTTTCATAAAGCGCGTGAAACTATGGACGCAGCTGATGTATTAGTAATAAACCACAGTTTACTACTTGCTGACTTAGCCCTAGGTGGCGGTAAAATATTACCCGCCCCTGAAGACACTTACTACATTATTGACGAAGCCCACCACCTACCTAAAATTACGCGCGACCATTCCAGTGCGAATGTAGCAGTAAAAGGCGCCGTTGAATGGCTAACTAAGTTAAAAGAAACGGGTGACAAAATTGCCAAACTGGTCAAGTCGCAATCATCTATTTCACCCGCATTAAAGCTGGGTGACGACTGCCAAGACACTATTACTGAAATGCAAAAAGTGGTTACTTTTTTTGATAATAACGCCCCCGCATATTTTGCAGACATTAAAGCGAACGACGATGCTATTTATCGCTTTAATAATGGCATTATTCCCAAAACGTTAAAGAATTGGGCGGAAGACTTAGCCGAGCTCAGTAAAAAATGTATTACCCATACCAACAAGCTTTATAATTTATTAATGGAGTCAACCAAAGACGGCGACACCCAAATGTTTTTAGCCGAGCCACTACTCGCTGAAGCAGGGTTTATGCTACAACGGCTCGAGAACTTTCAATCGTTATGGCAAATGTACGCCAAAACGGATCATGAAAAAGGCGCCCCATTAGCAAGGTGGTTAGAACGAACGGAAGGAAAGCGCCAAGACTATGTTATTTCTGCATCGCCTATCGATGTTGGTTTTACCCTAGAAGACATGCTGTGGTCAAAGTGTGAAGGCGCGGTATTATGCTCTGCCACTATTATGGCCTTAAATTCATTCGACCATTTTAGAAGGCAGGTTGGGTTATCAACTAACGATGGTAGCCAATATCAACAAGTTAATTCGCCGTTTGATTACGCCAATAATGCGTCGTTAATTATTGCGAATATGGACAATGAACCTAGCGCACCTAATTTTACCGACGAGTTAATAATAAAACTGCCTGAGTTTATTGCGCAAGACAAAGCCACCTTAGTGCTATTTTCGTCTTACTGGCAAATGGAGCAAGTAGCTAAAGCGTTACGCGAAAAGCATAAAATGACAATATTGGTGCAAAAAGAACAATCGCGCCAGCATATTATTGAAGATCATAAAAAGCGCTGTGATCAAAGCCAAGCGAGTATTGTATTTGGCACGC
The DNA here is from genome assembly GCA_049613795.1 of Thalassotalea sp. Lineage (GTDB taxonomy): Bacteria > Pseudomonadota > Gammaproteobacteria > Enterobacterales > Alteromonadaceae > Thalassotalea_B. Next base: position 4,608 of record JBMZCX010000116.1, read on the forward strand.
AAAGTTTTTCTGAGGGGTTAGATTTACCCGGTAAATATCTCACCAATTTAATTATTACTAAGCTGCCTTTTTCTGTACCTACCTCCCCGGTTGAAGAAGCACAGGCTGAATATATTTCAGCTAAAGGGGGTAACCCATTTATGTCGTTATCTGTGCCCGACACCTCAAAAAAATTAGTACAAGCAACAGGCCGTTTGCTACGTAATGAAAAAGACACTGGCATAATAACATTAATGGACAAACGGGTATTAAC
>JBMZCX010000117.1:0-4798 GCA_049613795.1 Thalassotalea sp.
GTTGATATTTTTCTAATAGTTTATCAATTATTGCAATATTAGCTGCTGGAAAGTCGAGCGTAGATAATTCAGCAATGTCGACCCAGCTCTCTTGCTGTCCTTCTTGAGCACTTGGTTCTCCGGTGTAGTTATCAACCACAAATACGTCAAGTAAAACGCACTTATCGCCATAGTCATGGCTTATTTCAAGTAAAGGCATGCACGATAGTACATCAATACCAATTTCTTCTTTAAGCTCACGTGCAAGTGCCTGAGCAACGGTTTCATTCGCTTCAACCTTACCCCCTGGAAATTCCCACTTGCCCCCTTGATGAACATCATTCGCTCTTTTAGTTAAAAATACTTGCTGTTCTGAAACAATAACCCCTACAGCGACATGTACTTGTTTTTTACTCATTATTACGCTCTTAACTTTATGCGGATTTTCAAATAAAAATGCCAATCAAAAGATTGGCATTAAATGTTATGTATCATTAGCTATATAATAAACTTAATTTAATTTACCATGACATTGCTTATACTTTTTGCCTGAGCCACAAGGACAAGGTTCGTTCCGGCCAACACGTTCAACACCAGTCCCTTGTTGCGTCGCAGATCCTGCAGCTTCATGGCTATATTCTTTTGGTACTTCGTCTGCTTTTCTGTGTTGCTCTTCTACTGCTTCAACATCAGATTCAGCTTTAATTTGTACTTTACTTAATACACCTATTACATCGTATTTTAAGTTTTCTAATAACTCAGAAAATAGCTCGAATGACTCACGCTTATATTCTTGTTTAGGGTTTTTCTGTGCATAACCACGTAAATGAATACCTTGACGTAAATGGTCCATCGCAGCTAAATGCTCTTTCCAATGTGAGTCTAAGCTTTGTAGCATTACCGCTTTTTCAAAGTGGCGTAAAACATCAGTGCCAACTTGCTCTTCTTTATCGCGATATACAGCCGTTACTGTTTCAAGAATTTTTTCACGTAGCGTTTCTTCATGTAACTTGCTGTCTTCTTCTAGCCACTGTGCAATTGGCATTTCAATCGCTAACTCACCTTTAATTTTTTCTTCAAGGCCCGCTATATCCCACATTTCTTCTAAAGATTGTACTGGGATATGTTGGTTGATTAAACCTTCAACAACATCAATACGAATATTATCAACAACTTCGCTAATATCCGCTTCTTCCATTAGCTCGTTACGTTGCTCATAAATAACTTTACGCTGGTCGTTTGCTACGTCGTCAAATTCTAATAACTGTTTACGTACATCAAAGTTACGACCTTCAACTTTACGTTGAGCATTTTCAATACTTTTAGTTACCCACGGATGCTCGATTGCTTCACCACGTTCCATGCCCAATTTACGCATCATGTTGGTAATACGCTCTGAGGCGAATATACGCATTAAACCGTCTTCCATCGACAAGTAAAAGCGGGTTGAACCTGCATCACCTTGACGACCTGAACGACCACGTAACTGGTTATCAATACGACGTGATTCATGACGCTCAGTAGCAACTATGTGTAAGCCGCCTAGCGCTAATACTTTTTCGTGTTGCTCTTTCCATTCTTCTTTTACTTTGGCAATTTTTTCTTCGTTAGGGTTTTTAATTTGGTCAATCATCGACCCTAAGTTACCGCCAAGTACAATATCGGTACCACGACCTGCCATGTTAGTGGCAATGGTTACTGCCCCAACTTTACCCGCGTCAGCAACAATTTCAGCTTCTTGCGCGTGGAATTTAGCATTCAGTACTTTGTGTTTAATTTTTGATTTTTTCAAAAATGATGAAAGAAACTCAGACGTTTCAATACTAATAGTACCGACTAATACAGGCTGTCCTCGTTTAACACAATCTTGAATGTCTTCTAAAATCGCTTCGTATTTCTCTTCTGCCGTTAAATAAATTAAGTCTGGCATGTCTTTACGGATCATCGGTTGATTGGTTGGGATAATCACCGTTTCAAGGCCGTAAATATGATTAAATTCAAATGCTTCAGTATCAGCAGTACCTGTCATACCTGACAGTTTGTTGTATAAACGGAAGAAGTTTTGGAATGTAATTGAGGCAAGCGTTTGGTTTTCGTTTTGAATTTTTACACCTTCTTTCGCTTCAACAGCTTGGTGTAAGCCTTCAGACCAACGTCGGCCTTCCATCGTACGACCCGTATGTTCATCAACAATAACAATTTCGTCGTCTTTTACAATGTAGTCTACATCTTTTTGGAAAAGCTTATGAGCACGTAATGCCGCCATAACATGATGTAATAACGTAATATTGCTTGCAGAAAACAGTGAATCACCGTCTTGGATCAAACCGTTTTCTTGCATAATTTCTTCAATGCGAATTTGACCACGTTCAGTTAAGTAAATTTGCTTTGATTTTTCGTCAACGGTGAAGTCGCCTGTACTTTCTTCGCCTTCTTTGTCTTCTTCTTCTTGTTGTTCAAGCGTTGGTACAATCACGTTAATCTGGCGATACAATTCAGAGCTATCTTCCGCTTGGCCTGAAATAATTAATGGGGTTCTTGCTTCATCAATTAATATTGAGTCAACTTCATCAATTACCGCGAAGTTTAATGGTTTTTGTACGCGCTCTTCTGGCGAGAATGCCATGTTGTCACGTAAGTAATCAAAACCAAACTCATTGTTCGTACCGTACGTTACATCGGCAGCGTAAGCGGCTTGTTTATCTTCGTGCGCCATGCCTGCGATGTTACAGCCAACAGTTAAGCCTAAAAATTCAAATAATGGACGACTCCAATCAGCATCACGCGATGCTAAATAATCGTTTACGGTGATAACATGTACGCCTTTACCGCTTAATGCATTGAGGTATGACGGTAATGTTGCGGTTAACGTTTTACCTTCACCTGTGCGCATTTCAGAAATTTTTCCGTCGTTTAATACCATACCGCCGATCATTTGTACGTCGAAATGGCGCATACCGAAAACACGTTTACTCGCTTCACGGACTACTGCAAAGGCTTCAGGAAGAATGGCGTTCAAATCTTCGTTTTGACTAATGCGTTCTTTAAACTCTGCTGTTTTTGCTTTGAGTTCTTCATCAGAGAGTGCTTCAAATTCTGACTCTAAGTTATTAATTTTAACTACTTCTTTACGCATTTGTTTGAGTAGTCTATCGTTGCGACTACCAAACAGTTTTGTCATCATATTTACAAACATCTTGTTAAACCATGTTGAGAAGAAACTCTTCCGTCCTAAAATAAAAGTGATCGGGCTAGCCGATCACCATAAAATGTACTTTAAAAAATTATTTTGCTTTGCGATAAACGTATTTTACGGGGTTTATTTGTTTATTATTCCGTAATATTTCGTAATGAACATGAGGTCCTGTTGAACGTCCTGTACTACCCATACGTGCAATAGTTTGCCCTTTATTCACTACTTCGCCTACCGCAACCAATAATTTTTTGTTGTGTCCGTATCGGGTTTTTATCCCCTTGCCATGATCAATTTCAATTAATTGCCCATAACCGTAGCGATCACTCGCCCATGTTACAACACCTGCCGCCGTGGCGATAATTGCTGCGTCTTCTTTACCCGCAAAATCAACACCTTTGTGCATTGCAGGACGACCACTAAATGGGTCTTTCCGCGTACCAAAATATGATGAAAGCCAGCCTTTTTTAATTGGGCGACCAGATAAATAGCTCGTATTTTCTATATGGTGCCCTAAACTAACAGATTCAAGTAACTTTAATTGTTTTTCTTCAAAATTTAATTCTATTTCAAGGCTTTCAATATCAACAAGCAACTGTGCTAATGATTTTCCAGTACTTGTTTGTGTATGAATAACTGGGCCACCACTAGGCGGCTGCTCTGAAAAGTTAAACTCTTTTTCTGGAATATTGGCTTGTTCTGCAAGACGATCGCCTAAGGCATTTAAACGCAGTACTTGGCTTTGTAACTCTGCCAGTTTGATTGTTAAAGCGGTAACTTGCTGGCTTTTTTCTTGTAATTCTGAGTCGTAAACGTCTTTTTTATCTGTAAATGTATAGAGTGGCGTGTCGGGTTTTGCTTCAGACGACAATAATAAATGAACTATTAATCCTGATATGAGTGCAAAGACGAGTGCAGCTGACACCCAATGAAGTTTATTTAACTTCATTAGAAATCTAACATTCTTTCCTCGGTACAGTAGTGTTAAACTCATAATTATTATCTGGCGATTAGTTCGCTATTTACGGGGTTGATTACGTTTTCTCAGGTTAAAATATGGCTAAAAAATCAAAAAAACCAATCGATATGTCGACCTTGCTTTCCGAAACGTCAGGCACTTTGGCACAAATAGCGAAAAAAACCAACTCATTAAAAATATTAGCTGACATTGTACGACAAAGTTGCCCTGACCTGCCAGCAGAAGTATGGCAAATTGCTAATTTCAACCAAAATACTTTAGTGATAGAAGTAAATTCTGCCATTTGGTCGCAGCGCTTACAGTTTGAACGAGTAAAAATATGCCAACAACTTGCACAAGCAACCGATAATATTTTTACTCAGGTTTCAATTAAAGTATCACCCTATCGTGATCAGAAATTTTATGTAAAGCCGCCATCCGAAGAAAAATTAAAAAGCCAATATATTTCACATGCTACTGCAGCACAATTAAATGAAGTTGCGGAGAATGCGCCTGAAAGCTTGAAAATCAAATTGTTGAAGTTAGCAAGTTTAGCGGAAAGGAATAGGGGTAAATAAGGTTCGGAGCTGTTTGTCGGCATAAATACCGACCTACTAGGTGCTAGGTGCTAGGTGCTAGGTGCTAGGTGCTAGGTGCTAGGTGCTAGG
>JBMZCX010000118.1:0-4714 GCA_049613795.1 Thalassotalea sp.
TTCATGTAACTATTCTTCATGTAACTACAGTACTCTTATATTACGTATTATGTTTCGTCTAATTCTTGCCATCTTGCATAACAAGCTTCGAGCTTTGACTCTGATTCTTGCAGCTGGTTCAATATTTTTGCACTAATATCGCTGTCTTGGCTAAAAAAGTCGGGTTGATTCACTTGCTCTTGAAATGACGCAATGTCATCTTCTAAACTATCTATTTCGTTAGGCAAACTTTCTAATTCACGTGTTTCTTTATAAGAAAGCTTACGTTTACTTGTATTTTGGGGTGCATTTGCTTCAACTTTCTCTGTTTTAGCTACTGAAATAGCCTCTTTCGCTACTTTCCGCTGTGCTTCTTTTGATGCTAAATAAGCATCTACGTCATCATACCCACCAAATATTTGATTAATATAACCACTGCCGTCGAAATATAGACATGAATTTACGCAGTTATTAACGAAATCCCGATCGTGGCTCACTAAAATAACGGTTCCAGAATAATTTGCAACGACTTCTTCTAATAACTCTAAAGTTTCTATGTCCAAGTCATTGGTTGGTTCATCTAAAATGAGTAAATTACTCGGACGCAAAAATAAGCGAGCTAATAATAAACGGTTTTTTTCGCCTCCTGACAATGCTCTAACGGGTGTTCTTGCTCTTTTAGGACTAAAAAGAAAGTCTTGCAAGTAACCAAGTACATGGCGCGTTTTGCCGTTTACCGTTATATCTTGCTTACCGTCAGCAACAGTGTCTTGCACTGTTTTCATTGGATCGAGTTGATCACGATGTTGATCAAAATAAGCAATGTCTAAATTAACACCTACGCGTAATTTACCTGTGCTAGGCGCTAATTGTTCCATTATCAATTTTATTAGCGTTGATTTACCCGTACCATTTGCGCCTATTAACGCTAAGCGATCACCACGGGTTATTAATAAATCAAGGTTTTTAATCACCGATTTTTCTGCGAATGAAACGCCTAATTGCTCACATTCAAAAACAAGTTTCCCTGAACGCTCGCCAGTAGAAATATTAATATCGCCTTGATGTTTTACATCTCTTCGCTGTTGACGTTCAACACGAAGTTTTTCGAGTGTTCTAACACGACCTTCATTACGTGTTCGGCGCGCTTTTATGCCTTGTCTTATCCATACTTCTTCTTCGGCAAGGCGCTTATCAAATAATGCGTTTTGAGTAGCCTCTACTTGTAAATCATGCTCTTTTTGCTCAACATAAAGATCATAATTTCCCGGGTAACTGGTGAGCTTACCGCGATCTAAATCAACAATTCGTGTTGATAATCCTCGAATAAACGCTCTGTCATGACTAATGAAAACAATTGTGCCGCCAAAATCTTTTAAAAACTGTTCAAGCCATAACACACTTTGAATATCTAAATGGTTAGTGGGTTCGTCAAGTAATAACACATCAGGGTTAGACACAAGCGCTTTAGCTAAGGCAAGTTTTCTTAACCACCCACCTGACAATTCATTCACTCGTTTGTCAGCCGTTAATGCTAATGTTGACAATACCTTTTCTATACGTTGTTCGTCTTGCCATGCATTGGCTTGATCTAGCTGATGCTGAACTTGCGATAACTTATTTAAGTTATCTTCACTCGCGTCTTCCGCAATAAGTGTAATAAGTTCATGATATTTTTTAATTAAAATTGCATTTTCTTTTACGCCTTGAGCAACATAATCAAAAATTGAAAGATCACAGGACTCTGGCGGATCTTGCTGTAACATTGCCAATTGAACGTTATTTGAAATAACTAATTGGCCATCATCAAGGTTTTGTTGACCCGTTAGCACCTTTAATAACGACGATTTACCTGCACCATTTCGGCCCACTAAACAAACACGTTCACCTTGTTTAATACGAAGCTCTGCACGGTCTAATATTTTATCTTCACCAAAGGCAAGTTCACCGTCGGTTACTCTAATTAATTCCATTATTTTCTAGTTTCTCTACATCTTGTTGGGTAAATGGCCAAAATAGCTTTTCGTTGTCGGATAATCGCTCTAATACAGGAATATGCACTCCGTATTGCTCAACTAAGCTTTCTTCGTCAACAATATCAACGACTTTAATGACTCGGTTATCAAGTACAGTTATACAAAGGCTTAGTGCTTGTTCACACAAATGACAGCCTTCACTACTATATAAATTATATTTAACCGTCATTGTTAATGGTTGTCCTGCTTACGAGTGATTAACCAACTATTATGAATGTGCTTATTACGCTGAAAATCTTTATCACGGGTTAAATCGCTAATGGCTTTTGCGTTAACGCCTAACTTATTCATCGCATCTGCATCTATTTTAAAGTTACGCTTATTATTAGTAAAAATAAGCTCGCCACCGTCTGACAAACAATTTAGTGCGTCACTAATCAGCGCAACGTGATCGCGTTGTACGTCAAAACTGTCTTCCATTCTTTTTGAATTAGAAAACGTTGGAGGATCAACAAAAATCACATCAAATTTTTGTTTGCACTCTTTAAGCCACGTTAAGCAATCGGCTTGAATAAACGGATACTTATGACCCGATAAATTATTAAGGGTAAAGTTGTCTTGCCCCCAATTTAAATAGGTGTTTGACATATCAACCGTAGTAACACTGCTTGCACCATGCAGCGCCGCATGAAGTGATACTGAACCCGTGTAAGCAAATAAGTTTAATAGTGATTTACCTTTGGCTTTTTGCGCGACTATTTGGCGGGTTTTACGGTGATCTAAAAATAAACCTGTATCTAAATAATCCCACAAGTTAATTTTAAATTTAGCACCATACTCTTGTACTACGATTGACTGCTTACTTTTATTCACTTTTTCATATTGATTAGCACCCTTTTGCTTTGAGCGTGTTTTCAAGACAACTTTATCAAGGGGAATATCGAGCACTCGTGGCGTAAAATAAATAACTTCTTGTAAGCGTTTAGCGACTTTGCTTTCTTCAATATTAGCAGGCGCAGAATACTCTTGAATAACGACATAATCACCGTAAAGGTCAATTGCAACGTTATATTCTGGAATATCAGCATCGTATAAGCGGTAACATTCAATTTGCTCTTTTTTGAGCCAATTCTTTAAGTTTTTCTTATTTTTTATGAGTCGATTTGCAAAAGAAGACTCTTTTTGATCAAATGCAGGCGTGTCTTTGTCTTTCGCTGCTTGTTTATCATCAATATTATAAAGCGCAAGTTGGCAATCTAGCGGGCCATTTTTAAATTTATAGCGTTTAAAACTCGCTAGTTTAAGCATCGACAATAAGTCAACATTACCCGTTAAAATAGCAATGCGCCATTGCTGAAATTCAAGTTTAAGCTTTTGTCCTAATAGCACAAAGTTTTCAACTAGCTCAGGTAACTCACCAATACGTTCGCCGTAAGGAGGGTTAAAAAGCATCGTGCCTGACTCACCAAAGTCATTACTTAATTGATTAATGTCTGATTGTTCAAAGGTAATAAATTGGTCAACACCCGCATGTTTAGCATTCTGCTTTGCTGTTTTTAAGACGTGCTCGTCAATATCTTTACCAAATAATGTTAGAGACAACGCTTGCATTCCTTTGGTTGCGGCTAATGACGCTTTCGCTAACTCTTCTTTAAAAAGCTCGTCATTATGTCCTAACCAAAAATCAAAGCCCCAATATTGGCGATCAATACCAGGGGCATAATTTGCCGCCATAAAGCAGGCTTCAATAAGTACAGTGCCTGAACCACACATTGGGTCAAGCAAAGGTTTAGACGTGTCGTTTAACCAACCTGAACGTTTAATAATTGCCGCTGCTAAATGCTCTTTAAGCGGTGCTGCACCAGTGTGCTCACGGTAGCCACGTTGAAACAAGCTTCGGCCAGAAAAGTCGACATAAAAAACAACTTGCTGCCTGAGTAAGCGTGCTTGAAAACGAATATGAGGATTGGTTTTATCAACAGATGGACGTTCAATATTTTTATTTCGAAAATGGTCAACAACGGCATCTTTAACGGTTAGACCACCAAATTGGCTATTGCGTATTTCTTCACTTTTTCCGACAAAGTCAATGGCAAATGTATTCTCTGGATTAAAATGATCACTCCAATTAATAGCGGTTGCGCTTTGGTATAATTCGTCTTTATTATTAGAGGGGCCTTCACCTATATTAATTAAAACGCGCGTAGCAAGACGTGTATATAAGCAAATTTGATAAGCCAACGCTAAAGAAGCTGAAAAATAAACCCCTTCAGGCTTCTGAGTGACTTGCTCCGCACCTAAAGCAGAAATCTCTTCTGCAAGTAGAATTTCGATACCCGGCGACGTTAACGCTAAAAATTGCTGCACTTTTATTTCCAAACAGAGATATTATTGGCCGCGATTATAAACAAATAGCGCTTTAGTCGATAGCCATTTGTACAATAACTCCTACTTTTATTTACTTTCTATTGTTACTCAAACGCTTTATTGCTCGTATTTGAAGCAGTTAGTGCAATTAACCTACCAATATAAAAATAATCAATAAAACTGGTTGCAATTAGTAACAACAATCCTTAACATACGCCTCGCTTTCACTTAGGTGGGCAATCGGACGCGGGATGGAGCAGCCTGGTAGCTCGTCGGGCTCATAACCCGAAGGTCGTCAGTTCAAATCTGGCTCCCGCAACCAATTCTTAAGATAGAATTTAAACCTCTTGGCTTCCTAATTTAATTAGGTCATTCGGACGCGGGATGGAGCA
>JBMZCX010000119.1:0-4458 GCA_049613795.1 Thalassotalea sp.
AAAAAGCCATGCAAGGGGTTACCAGTTTAGAAGAAATTAATCGCGTGACGAGTGCGTAGGGATAGGTTATCTAGGAGCTAGGTTCTAGGAGCTAGGGACTAGGAAAAGATAATGAACATGGGTAGGTTGGGGTTTACCCCATCAAAATATAACTGTTGGTTATAATTAAGTAATTGACGGCCTAAAGGCCGACCTACAATAATATGTTACTTTAGCCGTTTCTATAAAAATAAAATAATTGACAGTTAGACCTAATATTGAATAATAAACCTAGTACCTAGTACCTAGTACCTAGTACCTAGCGTATAACCTAATAACCAATAGGAAGTGTTATGGCAGTTTCTAACGCAGCAAAAGCCCCCAAAGTAAAAGCGCTTGACGTATTTACTTGGCAGGGAGTTAACCGTAAAGGCAAAAAAGTAGGGGGAGAACTGTCTGCCGCAAGTATGTTGGAGCTAAAAGCTCAACTACGTAAGCAAGGGGTAACCCCAGGTAAAGTTAAAAAGAAAGCAAAGCCATTATTTGGTATGGGTGGCGATAAAGCCATTACTCAAATGGATATTGCCCTCATTACTCGCCAAATAGCGACTATGTTAGCTGCGGGTGTACCGTTAGTACAAACCATTGAAATGATAGGCTCAGGCCATAACAATGGTAACGTACAAAAGCTGATGGCTGATATTGGTAATAAGCTTGCTTCGGGCATTCCTTTATCCGACTGTTTACGCGAGCACCCGCTTTATTTTGACGATTTATACTGCGATTTAGTGAACTCGGGCGAGCAATCAGGTTCGCTTGAAACCATTTACGATCGCATTGCGATGTACAAAGAAAAAGCAGAAATTTTAAAATCAAAAATTAAAAAAGCAATGACCTACCCAATTGCGGTATTAGTGATTGCTGCCATTGTAACTTGCGTACTTCTTATTTTTGTAGTGCCTGTATTTAAAGAAATTTTTGATAGTTTTGGCGCTGAATTACCTGCATTCACCCTATTAGTGCTTGCTATATCTGATTTTATGCAAGCTTATTGGTATATGGGTTTAGGGGTATTGTTTGCCGCGTTTTGGCTATTTAAGCGGGTACACCGAAACAGTTTAAGCTTTCGCGATAAAGTAGATAAACAAATTTTAAAACTACCAGTAATTGGCGATTTATTACAAAAAGCGGCAGTTGCTCGTTTTGCTCGTACGCTTTCAACCACGTTTGCTGCGGGTGTACCTTTACCTGATGCCTTAGAGTCTGCCGCTGGCGCGTCTGGTAATGCAGTATTTCGTGATGCTATTCTAGAAATACGTTCAGAAGTCACTTCAGGCATGCAAATGAACTTAGCCATGCGTAACTGTAGTATTTTCCCAGATATGGTTATTCAAATGGTCGCCATTGGTGAAGAAGCAGGTTCAGTTGACGATATGTTGTCGAAAGTAGCAACCGTTTACGAACAACAAGTTGACGATGCCGTTGACTCATTAACCAGTTTATTAGAACCTATGATTATGGCGGTTCTTGGTGTGGTTATTGGTGGTTTAATTATCGCGATGTACTTGCCGATATTCCAAATTGGTATGGTGGTGTAGGTCGGCATTTATGCCGACAATACCTAAGAACCTTTATTCGCTTTATTGCCTATTGATAGGCTAAAGCCTAACCTACGAAAATTCCCTAGGCCCTAGGCCCTAGATCCTAGATCCTAGGTTCTAAGTTCTAGGTTCTAGGTCCTAATTTTAAGTTATAAATTTTTACCTTTAAGGTATTTTATGTTCGAAAACCTCATGACTCTTTTTTACAATAACCCTACCTATTTCTATAGCTTTGTTGCGGTTTTATCCTTATTAATCGGTAGTTTTCTTAATGTAGTAATTTATCGTTTCCCTAAAATGTTAGAGCAAGGCTGGTACCTTGAATGTCGTGAATTTTTAGCGGATGAAATTAGCGATATTCCTGCGAAAGAAATAGCGCCTGTAACCTTATCAACACCTAACTCAACCTGCCCAAGCTGTGGTCATGGCATTAAGTTTTATGAAAACATTCCTGTACTTAGTTGGTTATTCCTTAAAGGAAAATGCAGCCAATGTAAAAACACTATTTCGGTGCGTTACCCGATTATTGAAGCGGTTACTTCACTCTTAAGTGTTGTTATCGCCTATAAATATGGCGTTACTGAGCAAACCTGTTATTTATTAATATTAACATGGGGCTTAGTTGCGTTAACCATGATCGACTTTGATACCATGCTGTTGCCCGACCAAATAACGTTACCTTTGCTGTGGCTTGGACTGCTCATTAATATTAACGGTACATTCATACCATTAGAACAGTCGGTAATTGGTGCAGCCGTTGGCTATTTAAGTTTATACTGTATTTTTTGGTTATTTAAGTTGATTACAGGCAAAGAAGGAATGGGCTATGGCGACTTCAAGCTTGTTGCTGTTTTTGGCGCTTGGATGGGCTGGCAGTTATTACCGGTATTAATATTAATGGCATCGCTAGTTGGTGCTATTGTTGGGCTTTCATTAATTGCCTTTAAAGGGCACCAACGTGAACAAGCCATTCCATTTGGCCCTTATCTTGCCGTTGCAGGCTGGATAACCCTACTTTGGGGTGAAGGTATTTGGCAGTGGTATTTAGGCTTTATTTTATAATGTACTATGCGGTATAACTCATAAATGGCAAATTATATTGTAGGGCTTAGTGGCGGCATTGGTAGCGGTAAAACAACGGTATCTACTCTGTTTCAACAGCATGGTGTTAGCGTAATAGATGCTGACATTATTGCCAGAGAAGTGGTAAAAAAAGGCAGTGATACGTTAGCCCAAATAGCTTCGTACTTTGGTAGTGACTATTTAACTTCCGCAGGCGAATTAGATCGCTCAAAACTAAGAACCCGAATCTTTAGTCATTCTGAAGATAAAGAATGGCTTAATAATTTACTACACCCATTAATAAGGCAGCATATACTACAAGCACTTAATGACGCTACTGGCGATTACTGCTTATTAGTTGCCCCATTGTTATTAGAAAACAAGTTAGAAAAACTCGTTAGTCGTGTGTTAATTATTGATGTGAGCGAGCAACAACAAATAGCCAGAACTACAGTACGTGATAACAGTGATGAAGCTGAAGTGCAGGCAATTATTAACAGCCAACTCTCTCGAAAATTAAGACAACAAGCCGCTGACGATATTATTAATAATGATCACGCAAGCTTAGCTGAGCTTGCTCAAAAGGTCGTTTTATTACATGATAAGTATTTAGAAATAGCTAAAAAATCGACTAATAACGCTAAACTGTAATAAATGATGTTTTTTATACAAAAAAAATAGCCATATTCGCCAACCCTCGTTACTATATTGGCTAATTCCCTTGACCTGAAACCTTATGAAAGACGTTTTATATGAACATCCGCTCAATGAGCGTATTCGCAATTACCTAAAGCTTGAGCAAATGTTTGTGCAAGCTAAGGCAAGTATGTTGACTGATGTTGCTATAAGCGCTCACCTGTATTTTACTGCTATTTTTTCAATTATCGACACCTTAGAACGTAACGATATTCGTGGTGATTTAATTAAAGATTTAGAAAAACTTGAACAAAGCTTAGTGCTGTGGGCTAAATCGCCTGAAATTAACAACGATGCATTACAAGATAACTTAAAACAAACCGTTAGCCTAATTTGCCAATTAAAAGCTCAAAAGCCGCAATGGTGTAGTGTAAAAGACGATCATTTTCTAACGAGTTTAAAGCAACGTTATGCCATTCAAGGTGGAAGCTCTAGTTTTGATCTTCCTCAACTACAATTTTGGCTGAATCAAACTGCCGATATAGTGAAAACAGATATGAAGGAATGGCTCGCGCAGTTTATACAAATAGAAAGTGCATTAGCGCTTATATTAAAATTTATTCGCCAACGAGTAGCGTTTGAGGCTATAGCTTCTGACAGTGGATTTTATCAAGATAGCGGCGAAGGTATTTTGTTATTACGCATTAAAGTGCCAGCAAACGCTCCTTTTTATCCTACAGTGAGCGGCAATAAATTTCGATACTCTATTCGCTTTATGTTACCCTGCGCTGAAAATGGAAAGCGATATTACAGCCAAGCAACAACCTTTAAATTAGCTAGGTGCTAAGGTTCTAGGTTCTAGGTTCTAGGTTCTAAAAATTTAAACTATTTTGACGGCATAAATGCCGACCTACTATAACAATTATCCGAGTATTCTTATGTCGTTAAAAGTCCCTTGCCCCACTTGTAAAAATTCAGTTCAATGGTTGCCTGAAAATGAATATCGTCCTTTTTGCAGTAAACGCTGTCAATTGATTGATTTAGGTGAATGGGCAGATGAAGGGCATAAAATATCTCAACCTATTCAGGCTGATGCAACAATAAATGAAGAAATGCTTGATGCGTTAGAAGCTGAGTTTTTACAGCATAACAAGTTTTTTGTTGAGCCAGAGTAAGAGAA
>JBMZCX010000120.1:0-4457 GCA_049613795.1 Thalassotalea sp.
ACCAGGGACAAACGGATTAACAGTCCGTTGCTCTACCAACTGAGCTATTGAGGAACTAAGTTCTTACTTATTGCGTTAGCACTTGGCTAACGGTGCGGAATACTAAATGGACAGTGCGTTACTGTCAACATTAAATTTATAAAAAATCACTTAATTTGTTTGTTTGCTTATTTTACGTTCACCACGGTGCAGAAAAAGACATTTTCTGATGGGTAATCGTTCAATGGTTTGGTTAGACTTAAATTATTACACTTATCCACGATAACTGTGGATAACATTGTTAATGAATGTGTAACAATTATCGTTGTGCCCAAAAAACAAGGGACGTAGCTAGGTGTACAAATAAACATCAAATTAATCATTGCAAATAAAATCAATAGCTTAAGTCGTTATGTGCTTTTGTTATACAGTGGCGTTTAAAAAACACTCAATAAAAATGTAGGCATTTATTAATGTACCTGTAAATAAAAAATCACATGAGTTAATTATTTTTAATGAAGAAACTTAAAAGGATGTTTGGTGAAACTTAATATTTACATAGCGACTCTTATAAGTATCTTTTACAATACGTTAGCTCTTTCGCTTTTACCGAGAAGAAACCCCACTAAATGACAAACTCTGCAAGTAAAAAACCGATAAATTTATTAGCCGATCCTGTTGCTGATACTTTAAAACGTATGACTGTTCCAATGATCTACGGCATGATTTTATTAATGACGTTTAATTTGGTCGACACATTTTTTGTTGGTTTACTCGGTACACAACCTCTAGCCGCTATAAGTTTCACTTTTCCTATAACATTTACCGTAGTGAGCTTAACTATTGGTTTAGGTATTGGTGCATCTGCGGTTATTGCCCGCTCATTAGGGGAGGGCGACAATAAAAATGCAAAGTGTGCGGCAACGTCAGCACTTATATTAACGGCAGCTATTGTGGGTTTACTTTCGTTTTTGGGCTATTGTTTTACAGACGAAATTTTTACATTACTTGGGGCAAGTAATGAATTACTGCCACTAATTCGTGATTATATGGATTATT
Source organism: Thalassotalea sp. (assembly GCA_049613795.1). Taxonomy (GTDB): domain Bacteria; phylum Pseudomonadota; class Gammaproteobacteria; order Enterobacterales; family Alteromonadaceae; genus Thalassotalea_B. Next base: position 1,039 of record JBMZCX010000120.1, read on the forward strand.
GGTTCTTGGGTAGTGTTTTTTTAATTGGCCCAATGATCGGTAATGCGATTTTACGTGCTTCTGGCGACACGAAAACGCCAAGTATTATTATGGGCGTAGGCGGTATTATTAACGCGATTTTAGATCCTATTCTTATTTTTGGTTTTGGACCATTTCCTGCCATGGGCATAAAAGGGGCAGCTATTGCGACATTGTGCTCTTGGATCATTGGCCTTGCATACGTGCTTTACATCGTTGGTTATAAAAAACGATTAATTCACACCTCATTAGTCTTTATAAAAACTTTTTTTGTATCAAGTAAATCTATTTTGCATATAGGCTTACCTGCGGCGGGTGCAAATATGTTAACGCCAATAGCAGCGGCAATTTTAACGGCTATTGTGGCAAGCTACGGAGAAACAGCGGTAGCAGCGTTTGGCGTTGGCTCGAGAATAGAATCTATCGCTTGCTTGGTATTACTTGCATTATCAATGACATTACCGCCTTTTATTAGTCAGAACTTTGGTGCAGGCAATATGCAACGGGTTGAACAAGGCTACATGACCTCAATTAAGTTTGTACTTGCTTGGCAGGTGTTTATTTATATTGTATTAGCGGCACTGGCACCATGGATAGCCGATGTTTTCTCAAAAGAGCAGGAAGTCGCTGACATTATTAAGTTATTTATTTGGATCTTACCGTTAGGTTACGGTTTGCAAGGAGTCATTATATTAACTAATTCATCTTTTAATGCCTTACATAAGCCCTTAATTTCTTTAGTCTTGAGCGTAATTCGTTTATTTGTTTGCTATGTGCCACTGGCTTATATTGGCAGTCAATTTTTTGGTTTAGAAGGCTTTTTTGTTGGTGCTTTACTCGGCAATATGGTTATGGCGTTAATTTCTTATAAAGTATTTATGAAGCAATTTAATGCCGAAACAGCAAAGGTTGAGGCAGCATCGTAATGAAAGCAATGGATTTACAATCAGAATATACACCCAATGGTGATCAGCCTAATGCAATAAAGCAGTTACTGTCGGGTATAGAAGACGGTTTAGCGCATCAAACACTGTTAGGTGTTACGGGCTCAGGTAAAACATTCACTATTGCGAATGTGGTTGCCACTCTTAATCGACCTACCATGATGCTTGCGCCAAATAAAACGTTAGCGGCGCAGTTATATGGTGAAATGAAAGAGTTTTTCCCCAACAATGCGGTTGAATACTTTGTTTCTTATTACGATTATTATCAGCCTGAAGCCTATGTGCCAACAACCGACACCTTTATTGAAAAAGATGCCTCAGTAAATGAACACATTGAACAAATGCGTTTATCGGCAACTAAATCATTATTAGAACGCAGAGACGTTATAATCATTGCTTCAGTTTCTGCCATCTATGGCTTGGGTGATCCCGACTCCTACTTAAAAATGATGTTACATTTGCGCCAAGGCGACATTGTTAATCAGCGTGATATTTTAAGACGATTGGCAGAATTACAATACACCCGTAACGATGTCGCCTTCCAGCGAGCAACGTATCGCGTGAGAGGCGATGTTATTGATATTTTTCCTGCTGAATCAGATCGGTTAGCACTAAGAGTGGAATTATTTGACGAAGAGATCGAGCGTATTAGCCAGTTTGACCCGCTAACAGGGCAAGTAGAACGCCAGTTAACACGAGTAACCGTTTACCCTAAAACTCATTATGCGACGCCTCGAGATAAAATTCTTGCAGCGGTTGAAAACATTAAAATTGAACTTAAAGACCGCTCTAAGCAATTAAAAGACAACAACAAATTAATTGAAGAGCAACGCATTGTTCAGCGTACTCAATTCGACATTGAAATGATGACAGAGCTTGGTTACTGCTCAGGTATTGAAAACTATTCTCGTTATTTGTCAGGTAGAAATTCAGGTGAAGCGCCACCAACATTATTTGATTACTTACCAGATGATGGCTTGCTTATTATTGATGAATCCCACGTTACAGTGCCGCAAATAGGCGCAATGTACAAAGGTGACCGCTCTCGCAAAGAAAACTTAGTGGAATATGGTTTTAGGTTACCTTCAGCACTTGATAATCGCCCAATGAAGTTTGATGAATTTGAATCACTCGCACCACAAACAATCTATGTATCGGCAACGCCAAGCCAATATGAAATTGACAAGTCAGCAGGCGAAATAGCAGAGCAAGTTGTTCGTCCTACAGGCTTATTAGACCCTATTATTGAAGTACGACCAGTTGAAACACAAGTTGACGACTTACTGTCTGAAATTAGAAAACGAGTAGCCATTGGCGATCGCGTGTTAGCGACAACATTAACTAAACGTATGGCTGAAGATTTAGCTGACTACTTAGATGAGCATGGTGTTAAAACGCGTTATTTACATTCAGATATAGACACCGTTGAGCGTGTTGAAATTATCAGAGATTTTCGCTTAGGAAAATTTGATGTACTTATTGGCATTAACTTATTACGTGAAGGCTTAGATATGCCCGAAGTATCGTTAGTGGCAATATTAGACGCTGACAAAGAAGGTTTTTTACGTTCTGAACGTTCGCTTATTCAAACCATTGGCCGCGCTGCACGTAATATTAATGGCCGAGCAATTTTATATGCGGGCCGAATTACTGGCTCTATGCGAAAAGCCATTGATGAAACAGAGCGCCGCCGTGAAAAACAGCAACAATATAATGAAGATAATAACATTACACCGAAAGGGGTGAAACGTAAGATCACCGACGTAATGGATGTTGGTAGCGAAATACCAATGAAAAAAGTTGCTGAGCAAAGTGCTGGTTACGACATTTTGTCAACTGATCAAATTGATGAAAAAGTGAAGCAACTTGAGCAAAAGATGATGGATCATGCGCAGAATTTAGAATTTGAACAAGCTGCAGCTACACGCGATAAAATAGCACAATTACGTCAACAGCAACTAGCAACATAGTGCTAGAAGCTGTTGGTATACTAATAGCAGTATTTTATTTTTAGTTACATTGGTATTAATGCAATTCAAACATACTGTAACGTTGAATAATATCGGCAATGGCATCGCGGCTACAGTGCGATAAGCTACTAATGTCATTAATTATTTTATCTTGAATATCAACAGGAAATAACATTAGTTGCTCAAGATATAAATGTGCTTGAGTGGTATTGTCATCTTTTAAATATTCTTGCAAACGGCTTGCGTGGTTTTTCCAAATGGCGCTCATATTTATTCCTCTTCTTTAATGAGAAATGCGACGCTTAGCCTATTTTTAAACTTAAAATTACTGCCGAAGTTGCTAGCAAAGCCGCTACATCACTTAATCATCATTCTTTAAGTGTAGCTGAATTGTTTCACCTTAATAGATATAAACGCTATTAAAACAACTTGTGTAATCTTCATGCTATATAAGGATTAGCGTATTATTCGCTAGCTATTTGATATT
>JBMZCX010000121.1:0-3867 GCA_049613795.1 Thalassotalea sp.
CACCGAGGTCAGGCGCTACAGCAACTTATTCAGCACCTTGCTCAAGTTAAGTAGCCCAATGTTAACTAACGCCAACACAAGCTTACCGCCTTTATCGCTTTATATTCATATTCCATGGTGTGTGGAAAAGTGCCCATATTGCGACTTTAACTCTCATACTTTTGGTAAAAATAAAGATCAGCAAGCCATACCCGAGCAAGCCTACATTAAAGAGCTAATAAAAGATTTAGACGCCGACATTACACGTTTTTCTCTTGAGAATAGACCGCTGCATAGTATTTTTATTGGTGGCGGTACACCGAGTTTATTTTCTCCTCAGGGTATTGGCGAGATACTTAAGCAAGTGCTGGCTCGCTTTACCCACAATAATGATATTGAAATTACGCTAGAAGCGAACCCTGGTACTGTAGAAGCTGGAAAATTCAAAGGGTTTGCACAAGCAGGTGTTACTCGCCTTTCTATCGGTGTACAAAGCTTTGCCTCAGACAAGCTGATAAAATTAGGCCGAATTCATGACAGTGAACAAGCCAGAATGGCAGCCAATATGGCGAAAGAAGCTGGCATAAAAAGCTTTAATTTAGACTTAATGCATGGTTTGCCAAATCAGTCTTTAGAGAACGCTTTGGACGATCTTCGTATTGCAATATCACTCTCACCAGATCACCTTTCTTGGTATCAGTTAACCATTGAACCTAATACGGCCTTTTATTCAAAGCCACCTAAATTACCGCAAGACGACATTTTGTGGGATATTCAAGAGCAAGGGTTGGCACTTTTAAGTCAAGCAGGTTACCAGCAATATGAAATATCGGCTTATAGTAAAACCGATAAACAATGTCAGCATAATTTAAACTATTGGCAGTTTGGTGATTACTTAGGCATTGGCTGTGGCGCGCATGGTAAAATAACGCAACTTAAGCAAGTAAATAATGAAAGCTCAGCCGATCAGGGCATTGAAATAGTGAGAACGGTAAAAGTTAAGCATCCTAAAGGCTACCTTGACGAAAAGCGCGACGCGTTAGATCAGTTAATTAACGTGAATGAAAGCGAACTTCCGTTTGAGTTTATGATGAATTTACTGCGTTTAAAACAAACTTTTTCACTGACATTATTTGAACAAACAACAGGCTTAAGCATTAACACCATTATGCCCGCGCTTAACTCAGCCAAAGCGAAAGGCTTAATGCAAGAGAATAACGACACTTGGGTGGTTACCGACTTAGGGCACAGGTATCTTAACGACTTACTCGAATTATTTTTAGCCGCGTAAAACGACAAAGCACAAAAATATGACAACAAATAATAGCAGCAAAACGCAACAACAACTCGACATCACTTTTATGAAACGAGCGTTAGCATTAGCCGATATGGCTCAACAGCATAACGAAATACCGGTAGGCGCGGTTATTGTAGCGAATAACGAAATTATTGCTGAAGGTTATAATCAGTCAATTATGTTAAACGACCCCTCAGCACACGCTGAAATGATCGCAATTCGCCAAGCGGGCAACGTACTAAATAACTATAGAATGTTAGATTGTACGCTTTATGTGACATTAGAGCCTTGCCCTATGTGCGCAGGTTTATTAGTACACAGTAGAATTAAACGCTTAGTTTATGGCGCTGCCGATCTTAAAACAGGTAGCGCGGGTAGTGTTTTTTGTTTAACCCATCATGAGAAATTAAATCACCAAATTGAAGTAACTTCAGGAATTTTAGCTGATGAATGTAGTGAGCAATTATCCGAATTTTTTCAACGCCGCCGTGCAGAGAAAAAAGCGGAAAAGCTAAAGACTAAATTAGCTCTAGCTGAAAACAAAAACTAAGTGGTCTAGCCATAACTTTATCCACCTAATTTTAACGGCTTAATAGTTTTAGATTAGCTCTGATTAACCAAAAGGGAAAACAAAGCCCTAAGTCACTTTTCTTCTTGCTAAGCATCCTTGCTCAACATGGCTATTTTATACTTTTGTTTTTTTAACGAGGCTTTTCTAAACTAGTTAATTTCACTTGTTGAATGTAATCTTCAATTTGTTGTTCTAATACACTTAATGGTACAGAGCCATTTTTCAACACATGATAATGAAATTCTCGAACATCAAAGTTGCGCGCTAATTCTGTTTCTGCACGTTTGCGTAACTCTCTAATCGTTATTTCACCAATTTTGTACGACAACGCTTGTCCCGGCCAAGAAATATAACGGTCAATTTCAGTTGTCACGTTATGTAGTGATAACGCCGTGTTGTCTTTCATAAAGTCCATTGCTTTCGTTCTTGACCAACCTTGCATATGCATACCTGTATCAATAACTAAACGCGCAGCACGCCACATTTCATAACTTAGTCGACCAAAATCAGCATAGTGATTAGTATAAATACCCGCTTCAATGCCTAACCACTCTGAGTATAAGCCCCACCCTTCACCAAAGGCTGAAATATAAGCATATTGACGATACGAAGGTAGATTGTCTAATTCACTATTAAGCGATATTTGTAAATGATGTCCCGGCACACCTTCATGTAGCGTTAATGCTGGTAAAGCATAAAGCGGACGCTTATCTAACGCATAGGTATTTACCCAGTATGAACCTGAATGTCTGTCAGTTGCCGCTCTACTATAACGTCCTGTGGTATATTTTGGCGCAATAGCCTCTGGCACGGGTGCTACTCCGTATGGCGTACGCGGTAAATGCTTAAATAACGAAGGTAGTTTGGCATCCATTTGTTTTGCAATATACGATGCTTCTTTAATTAATTCGAGTGGTGTTTTTGCATAAAATTGTGGGTCGGTACGTAAAAAGTGAGTGAATTCAGCAAAGCTACCTTCAAAGCCTGTTTTCAGAATCACTTCATCCATTTCAGCGCGAATGCGTGCAACTTCACGTAAGCCTAATTGATGAACTTCTTCAGCGGTCATCCCGGTAGTCGTAAAGTGTTTCACTCTATTTTCATAAAAAGCGCGACCATCTGGCGTTGACGATACTGCGATGTTTTGACGAGCATTAGGGAAATATTCTTGCGTAAAGAATTGATAATAATTTTTATACGCTGGAATAATTTGTGTTGATAACAAATGACTTAACTTATCGCGCTGTGCTTTGACTAATTCTGGATCAAGCAATTTAGGCACTGATGCAAACGGTTTAAAAAATGCTGATTGCTCAATATTTTCAGGAATAAAGGCGCTAATTGACTGTTCATAGCCAATTAATACAGCTTGCGGTTGAGTAAGGCCTGACGCTAAACCTTTGCGCATCCAATAAATATTTTGCTCAAAATACTCAGGTAGAGCCGCCATTTTATTTACATAATTTTCAATGTCTTTTTCCGTTGAAAACTCAGTACTATCAATCATAAAATTAACATTAGAATGGAAACCTGACTCGGAATTAAGCGGAACATAATGTGATTTAAACTGATAATTGGCAATTCGGTTATCAAGCTGCGCTTTAATAATTGCGTAGTTGATTTTGTTATCGGCTGATAATGCCGCTTGGTCTATTTGTTCAAACTGAGTCGCTAATGCTTGGCGCTGTTCAAACTGTGTTTGTAAATGTTGTGGTGATAAATCAGGCCAATAACGCTTTTTATTATCTACTGAAACAACTTTGTAAGCGCCTTTACTGGCACGTTGATCCAATAATTGCTGTACTGTGCTATCAAAGGCTTGGTTAGCACTTGTTTTTTTCGGTGTGGTTTGGCAAGCAGTTAACAAGATAATGGTAGTAGTTACTACCAAAAACTGAGTAAATAAACGACTCATATAAATACCTATTTATATTAATAATATTATAGGCAACATAGCTTAAATAACATCAGATAAATAGCATTGCACGATGAAGGAGCGGGTTTACCAGTTGAAAGTTAG
>JBMZCX010000122.1:0-3764 GCA_049613795.1 Thalassotalea sp.
ATTTCGCTCAAAACTGGTTAGGTAAGAACTTAGTGACTTATCAAACAGATGAGAATGGTCAGCCAGTAGCTAAAATTTTAGTTGAAAGCTGTACTGATATTGCTAACGAATTATACCTTGGTGCTGTTGTTGACCGCGCAAGTCGTAAAGTAGTATTTATGGCCTCTACTGAAGGCGGTGTTGATATTGAAAAGATTGCTGAAGAAACGCCTGAGTTAATTCACCAAGCTGAAATCGACCCACTTGTTGGCGCTCAACCGTATCAAGCGCGTGAGTTAGGTTTCAAGTTAGGTTTAAACCCTACGCAAATGAAGCAATTTGTTAAGATCTTTTTAGGTCTTGCGAAAATGTTTGAAGATTTCGATTTCGCTTTATTAGAAATCAACCCGTTAGTTATTACTGACGAAGGTAATCTTCACTGTTTAGACGGCAAAATTGGTATCGATGGTAACGCTTTATACCGTCAACCTAAAATGCGCGCTTTCCACGATCCATCTCAAGAAGATGAGCGTGAAGCACATGCCGCACGATACGAATTAAACTACGTAGCCCTAGACGGCAACGTGGGTTGTATGGTTAACGGTGCTGGCCTTGCAATGGGCACAATGGATATCGTTAACTTACACGGCGGCAAGCCAGCTAACTTCCTAGATGTTGGCGGCGGCGCGACTAAAGAACGTGTTTCTGAAGCATTCAAAATCATCCTTTCTGACGACAACGTTAAAGCTGTTTTAGTTAACATCTTTGGTGGTATCGTACGTTGTGACATGATTGCTGAAGGTATTATTGGCGCAGTTAAAGAAGTTGGCGTTCAAGTACCAGTAGTTGTACGTTTAGAAGGTACTAACGCTGAACTAGGTCGTGAAGTTCTTAAAAATTCTGGCTTAGACATCATCGCTGCTGAGTCATTAACTGATGCAGCAACTAAAGTTGTAGCAGCTGCGGAGGGCAAATAATGTCTGTCTTAATTAACAAAGATACTAAAGTAATTTGTCAAGGTTTCACTGGTGGTCAAGGTACATTCCACTCAGAGCAAGCACTTGAGTACGGTACACAAATGGTTGGTGGCGTAAGCCCAGGTAAAGGCGGTCAAACGCATTTAGGCCTTCCAGTATTCAACACAGTACGTGATGCCGTGACAGCAACTGGTGCAACAGCGACAGTTATCTATGTTCCTGCACCATTTTGTAAAGATGCAATTTTAGAAGCTATTGATGCAGGCATCGAGCTTATCGTTACTATTACTGAAGGTATTCCAACTTTAGATATGGTTGACGTTAAAGCTAAGCTTGATCAATCTGGCGTTCGTATGATCGGTCCTAACTGTCCAGGTGTTATTACTCCTGGCGAAACTAAGATTGGTATCATGCCTGGTCACATTCACAAGCCTGGTAAAGTAGGTATTGTTTCACGTTCTGGTACGCTTACGTACGAAGCCGTTAAACAAACGACTGATGCTGGTTTTGGCCAATCTACTTGTGTAGGTATTGGTGGTGACCCTATTCCAGGTACTAACTTCATCGACGTATTGGAAATGTTCCAAAACGATCCACAAACTGAAGCAATCGTTATGATTGGTGAAATTGGTGGTACAGCTGAAGAAGAAGCGGCGGAATACATCAAAGCTAACGTGACTAAGCCTGTTGTATCTTACATTGCTGGTGTTACTGCACCAGAAGGTAAGCGTATGGGTCACGCTGGCGCGATTATCGCTGGTGGTAAAGGTACAGCTGATGAGAAATTTGCTGCGCTTGAAGCGGCTGGTGTTAAAACAGTTCGTTCTTTAGCGGATATCGGTAAAGCACTTAAAGAGAAAACGGGTTGGTAATCGGCTTTTGATTGCAAACTGTTATTCTTAATAAAAAACCCGCTTCTAGCGGGTTTTTTTATTTTGATTTCCTCTTACTATAACTTTGTTTTGCTTCGGTTAAGTAAGTTTTACTGGATGTGACTTTTTCAATAATCAAATCTATAGCATCTTCAGAATAAGCGTGGTAATTGGCATTTTCAAAATAATGATGGTATTTATTATTTGATTGTTTCCACTTCAATTTATAAATTAGCGATTGAAAACAATTGCGGTTTAAAAAGTATTCTCCGCTTCTTTGTTTGTTTATTCGTTGTTTTAAAAATTCAGTGTCATATTTTAAATGTAATCTCTGATTAGTTTCGCTGATTGCTTGATTTTGTTTAAATTTGTAGGTCTTTTCAGCATCAACACTTTTTTCAATAACCAAGGCATCTTTTAGCCCGCTCATACCATTTTCAGCTTTAGTTAAAACTATTTGTGTACCTCGTGTATCTTTTTTTGCAAATTGTAATGTTACATCTAAAGGAATAGCGAAAGACAAGTCGTTTGCAGTTTCTACTGATGATGTTAAGTCTTTTGCTAGTGAAATTACATCGTCAGCGGCCTTACCATATATACTGGTCATCATTGGTAGAGGGGGAGTTTTAAAATCTCCAACTAGACTAATCATTCCTGTATTATCAGTATTTATAAACGGAATTTCACATACTTCTTCAAATTTTGATGAGTAATTAAATATTCCTGATTGAAATAGCCTTGAGGCTATTCCTTGTATTTCTGGCATTAATAAATGTACAGCTTGATCTCGTAAATCAGCTATTTTAAAAATATTTTTTTTAGTCCCATCATTTTGTTTAAATACAATATCTAAACAAGCTCTTAATGGAATGGTTTCTTTTTTACCATGGGTATTTTTTTTGTAAATCGATTCTTCACCATCCATTTTTATGATAATAGCTTTTAGAAGCTGCTCCCATGAGGTACAAAATAACATTACAAATCCGTCAATTTTATTTTCAAGAGAGGGTCTGTTGTATAATTCTATAGCTAAGAGCATATTATCTTTAGATTTTCTTAATAAAGCTTTTGCCAGTTTTGATTTGAAATTATGTCCTAATGCCTGAACGTGTTTACTCTGGGATAATTTTTTTTCAAACTCTTTAAATGTTATGTTCAGTGAATTGGATGCTTGGAATTCAGAGCTGCTTACCTGACTTATGAATTCTGAAACTTGCCCTTTTGATAAATAGGATTTGAAGGTTGAGTTTTTCCATCCTGTAGCAGATAAAATTTCATTTATTTTGAAAATTCTGTTTGAGTTTTCTTTTGTCTGGAGAAAATTAAAAAATTTGAGCTGTTTTTCATTTGTAGCCATTATTTACGTCCATGTGTTGAATGTATGTTGATGATATAAAAAGGTTATCTTATCAGCTAATTACCTGAAATACCTTTAACCTGTCAATATCTAAATTGTCGCAGTGGCGACAGCACCCAAAGAGGGTTAAACGCCGAACCCTCTCTGGACTCACCCGGCGCTGCTGCATTAAACGTGTTTCCTCCATGATGCCCAATATTCTTCGACGTACCAGCGCTGAACGCACTGCGCTCCTTGCCATCCATGGCACCGCGCTTTACCGTTCATCCTGAACATAATCCGTGTGCCAACAGCGCTTTCACTGGCATCCATGCCAGTGATACGTGAATATTGATCATCATTCCAGCGTTTAATGAAGCAGACTTAGTGGTTGTTTCATCGTTCGTAATTATCCACCTCCTTATTTAGAAAACAAAAGCTTCAACGATCTCTAAATCCCATCACAGCAACGGAATCTGAATTTAGAAAAGTGCGATGTTTATCGGAGCCATTGCCGTTCCTAGGCATCCATGCCCTCACGGCATTAGTGCGTCCATGCACGTCGATGGCGTAGACTGCGGTGTGAAGGGACGATTTTCG
>JBMZCX010000123.1:0-3699 GCA_049613795.1 Thalassotalea sp.
AAAAAAAGCCAATTAAGCGAGTGCTAATTGGCAATGTGTTTCTTGGATAAATTGTGCATGACGACGACAGTTTAACTTTTGCTTTTGTCGATTAAGTAAACGTTTGCGTTGCAATGCTTGTGAGTTTTTACGTGTTCTATTCAAATTAAAGTCTCCTTTGTGGTTCATAAACGGTTATTAAGTTAGCTAAATGCTAGCGTTATATTTAATAACAACGCTAGTATCTACTATAACTATGACCTTTTTATGACAATTTCAACTTTATGTCATTCAGTTTCAATCAATTCAGCGACTTTAGTTGTAACAATTTGTTCTGGCAGCGTTATTTCATTCGCCTCACGCAACCTCTTCTGCTCTTGTTCCTGCTTCAATTTTAATTTTTGCTCTAGCTTTAATTCTTGTTGTTTATCGTCCATCCACGTAAGTGTGTCATAATAGCGGCGAATATTTTCAACATAATTTACAGGCTCGTCACCTCGTGCATAGCCATAGCGTGTATGTTTATAATATTTTTTCTGCTTCAATAACGGTAAACGAGCTTTCACCTCAACCCAACGATCAGGATCGCCCCCTTGCTTTTCAGTAATAGCGCGGGCATCGTTTAAATGTCCTAAGCCCACATTATAAGATGCCAATGCAAACCATAAGCGATCGGGGTGCGGAACACGTGCAGGCATACGATCAAACATTTGTTGAAAATACTTAGCACCACCGCGAATACTTTGCTCAGCGTCAAGCCTGCTTTTAATCCCCATTTGTTTGGCGGTAGGCAAGGTTAGCATCATCATACCGCGCACCCCGGTATAAGAACGTGCGTGCGGCTTCCAATGAGACTCTTGATAGCTGATAGCAGCGAGTAAACGCCAATCAATGTCTTGTCCATACTTTTCAAAAAGCGGGCGATATTTAGGCAGTTTTTTCTCTACCGCTTGAATGAATAAACGGGTATCAACATAATTAAATTGCTCAACATGGCCATAATATTTATCGTCCAGCGCGAGCAATGTACCGTTATGATGAACTTGACCAAAAAACTCAATAACACTAGCAAAAATACTGTCATCACCTTGTTTATTTAGTGCCCAAGCTAATGGTTGTTCAGGCTGAACCGTAAAGCCTATACTAATTTCAGGATAATAACGGCGGCTTACCGCTAAAGTGTGCGAGTCAATAATGGTGTAATCAATCGTCTCATCAAGTATTTGTAGTAATAGTTCTTCACTGTCTAATTCAACACTTTCTTGCCATGTAAGCGATTGATGAGAGAGTTGTAATTTTTCTAAATTTTCAACATGACTTGAATGTGCAGTCACTAATAAATTTCCGTCAAGTTGTTCAATACTTCTCGGTCTTTTTTTCCCTTGTTTAAACACTAACTTCTGGCTGATATTGTTATAACTCGGTGAAAAATTATATTGAGCTGCGCGTTTTGGGGTTACCGTAAGACCTGCAGCAAGTAAATCAACTTCGCCTGAGTCTAGCTTTAGAAATAACTCGTCTAAGTTATAGCTAGGGACTATTTTTAAGTCAACACCAAGGTAACTGGCATATTTTTGTGCAAGTTCATATTCAAACCCCGTTGGTCCTTCAGCACCTAAATAATAGCTTGTTGAGCCAAATAAAGTGCCTACTGTAATATAACCTCGGTCAAGAATTCGCGATAAACTAGCGTGTTCAGCCTCGCTTTTACAGCCTTGCAAGAAAACACTCAGTGTTATAAGCAAGCACAGTAAAAGGGGATGTTTTTTTAAATCATTGATTTTAAATTGCCTCATAGCTATACATTGTGTCGTTATTTCATTTATTGATAAAGGACTTTTTTATTATAGTTAAGATCTTGTAAAGTTTTCCTTATCAAAACTTGTTAAATCCTCTATAATACGCGCGATTTTTACCCCTATTTTTTTTTACCAGTGAGTAAACTAATGGCGATGTTGATCCAAACCCTTCGAGGCGCTCCGGCACTTTCTGATTTTCGAGTTAAAAAACTACTTTCTCAATGTGCTGAAGCGGGCCTGCCCGTTAATGACATTTACGCAGAGTTTACCCACTTTGCCCATTTATCAGACGAATTGAGTGTTGATGAATCAAGTGTGTTAGCAAAATTGCTAACCTATGGTCCTACTATTGAAGAACATGAACCAACAGGCACGTTATTATTAGTAACACCTCGCCCTGGTACTATTTCTCCGTGGTCTTCAAAGTCTACCGACATTGCCCATAATTGTGGTTTAACTAAGGTACTGCGTTTAGAGCGCGGTATTGCTTATTATATTACCAGTGACAATTTATCTACTGCGCAAGAAAAGCAAGTAAATAACTTAATTCATGACCGCATGATGGAGTCTATTTTTGCTGACTTCAACGACGCACAAGCATTGTTTGCGAGTGCCGAGCCCGGCGAATTTACGTCAGTAGACGTACTTTCTGGCGGCCGTGATGCCTTAGAAAAAGCTAATGTAGAACTTGGTTTAGCATTAGCAGAAGACGAAATTACTTACCTTGCTGATAACTTTATTAAGCTTAATCGTAATCCTCACGATATTGAGCTTTATATGTTTGCCCAAGCAAACTCAGAACATTGTCGTCACAAAATTTTTAATGCCGACTGGACTATCGACGGCGTTAAGCAACCAAAATCATTATTTAAAATGATCCGTAATACTCACGAAATCAATCCTGATTACGTATTAAGCGCATATAAAGATAATGCAGCGGTTATGGTAGGCTCTGAGGGTGGTCGTTTCTTCCCTGATCCACAAACAAATGAATACGGCTATCATCATGAAGACATTCAAATATTGATGAAAGTTGAAACCCACAACCACCCTACCGCTATTTCACCATACCCGGGAGCTGCAACAGGTTCAGGTGGTGAAATTCGTGATGAAGGTGCTACTGGCGTTGGTTCAAAACCCAAAGCTGGCTTAGTCGGCTTTTCAGTATCAAATTTACGTATTCCTAACTTTGAACAACCATGGGAAACAAACTTTGGTAAGCCTGACCGTATTGTAACCGCCTTAGACATAATGCTTGAAGGTCCATTAGGTGGCGCAGCATTTAACAATGAATTTGGTCGACCAGCCATTTTAGGCTACTTCCGCACCTACGAAGAAGAAGTTAATTCGTTTAACGGTGTAGAAGTACGTGGCTATCACAAACCAATTATGTTGGCGGGTGGTTTAGGTAATATTCGTGATGAGCATGTACAAAAAGGCGAAATATGCGTTGGCGCTAACTTAATCGCGTTAGGCGGCCCTGCAATGAACATTGGTTTAGGTGGTGGTGCAGCGTCAAGTATGGCGTCTGGTCAATCTGCTGAAAACCTCGACTTTGCCTCAGTACAACGTGAAAACCCAGAAATGGAACGTCGCTGCCAAGAGGTTATTGACCGTTGTTGGCAATTGGGTGATGACAACCCTATTTTATTTATTCATGATGTTGGCGCGGGGGGGTTATCAAACGCTTTTCCTGAACTCGTGTCTGACGGTGGCCGTGGTGGTAACTTTGAACTACGTAACGTGCCAAACGATGAACGTAGCATGGCACCACATGAAATTTGGTGTAATGAATCGCAAGAGCGCTATGTGTTAGCTGTTTCTGATGAACAATTACCTGTATTTGAAGCAATTTGTGCACGTGAACGCGCGCCATTTGCTGTGGTAGGTAAAGCAACTGAAGAAGAACACTTAACGGTTA
>JBMZCX010000124.1:0-3092 GCA_049613795.1 Thalassotalea sp.
CTAGGTGCTAGGTGCTAGGTGCTAGCGCTGCACTTCGCCGGCAATGGTATTATCTCTACCTAGTACCTAGTTTTTATCTTTTTCTAGTACCTATAACCTTCTTTTAAGCACACGGAAAGCTCATCGTCATGGTTACCCCTTGAGGGTTATGATGATTAGTTGCCTTAATGCACCCTTGATGAAATTGGCAAATTAGCCGAGCAATGTACAGCCCTAAACCTAAATGTGGCTGAGTATTTTTACTACTTTCTCGTACCGACACCATTGAATCAAATAAACGTTCGTGCATTTGCTCAGGTAATAATGGTCCATTATTACTAATATGAACGATCACGTCTTTTACCTGATATTCAGTGGTAATAAAAAGCTGTTGATCACAACTAAATTCTGCAGCATTAGCGATCACTTTATCAAATAGTTGCGCAATATGCTCAGGCGAACCTGTCATCATTAATGGCTGTTGGTTCGCATTAAAGTGAAAGTTAATGTGTGAATACACTTGCTTATAACCTTGAATACAACCGTTAAGCACTAGGTTAAAGTCAAACTCAACCCGTTCACTGCTCACTAACATTTGTTCAATACGTGTGGCTTCGCTCATGCTTGTTAATATGGCATTAAGTCGGGTAATACCACCTTGAGCACGGTCTATATATTGTTGACTTTGCGTTGGAATTTCATGTAACGACAAGTTTTCAAGCGATGTGCGCACTACTGCTATGGGGGTGCGTAATTCATGCGATAACCGTGACGACATACCTTCTAAGTAATGGTTATATTGGCTTAAACGATTAACCACTTGAGCAAAACTACGAGAAAGGTCGCCAATTTCATCGTTAGCGGTTGAAGCCGTTATAGTCGCCGTGATCCTGCCATTTTCGTCAATAGCTTGCTCAGCTTGGTTTCTTAACGTGCGAATGCGGTTAGAAATACGTGAAGCAAATAAAAGAAATACCACCGCACTAATTAATAATATGGCAATAATGGCACTAAAGAGCTTTTCTAGCGCTTTATTTCTTAAGGTACGAATGCCATTAGTGGTTTCTTCTACAATTACCGCGCCTTGTACTTGTTGATTAATAAAAATAGGGTAGGCGGCAGAGAGTACCACCGCTTGTTGATCTTTAGTTAAGCGCCATTGAGAGGACGGTTCGCCAATGAGCGCGGTTTCAATATGCTGACCGGTTAAATTCTGGGTGTCGTATAACGTATCAATAAAGGCCTTCGGTGGCTTGGTTAAAAATTGATAATAAAGCGGGATCAGCCATTTTTGCTCGAACATTTGCCATAATGACGACTTGTTATTTGAAACATTGGCTTTATTTAAGTTTGTACGCTGCCAAACGCCACCGGCTTTGGTTAAGTCGCCCGCGCTGGCTAACACGCGTTTGTGTTGGTCAACCACCCAAATACGTGAATTAGTATGGCTCATGCCCTTAACAATGCGTTCTATTTCTGGCGAGGGAACAACAATGGTGCCTAAAGTTTCTTTTTGGGTGGTATCAGCAGAGCCAATGCTTGACAGTATTTTACCGCCTTGGCTGTCAACATTATGAACAGCAAAAGCAATTTGTTCACCCACATTCGCTAATGGTATACGTAACTCAATATTGTAGCCTTGTGGCGTATTTAACCAATGGCCTTGAATAAAATTAGCAACTTCTGGAAACACACCATCTAAATTGGTAATGCGGTAGCTGTCTAGCCAGCCTGAACGCTTATTGGCGATAATATAACGATTAAAATTATTTTGAGGGTCAACTAGCGCTATTTCTAAGTGATCATTGTTAATAATACTTTGCGCATTATTGGCGCGAAAAACTACTTGGTTATCAACCACGCTAATGAATAAGTATAAATATTTACCGTATTTAGCAATAGTCGCAGTAAATTGATGTGCTGAATTTTCAGCGGTTATTAACGCATTAATGGCATGTTTTTGATTATATAAATGCACTCTATTTTGATAATTGGGCCAATCGGTCGGCACGCCGTCTAATTGAATAGCTTGCTTTAGCTCATAACCATAAAAGTCTTTACCTTGTTCAACATTAGGCAAAAAGCTCGCTTGATTATTAAACAGGTTAGGGCGTTCGTGTAATGCAGTTGCTAATGCACGTGCGGTGCCTAAAATAGTTTGCTCTTGCCCAAAACGCAGGTATTTTTCCATTTCCCAAACGTACTGATAACCAAACCAAGGTACGGTAAATAATACGCTAGCGAGTAAGAGTAACTTTGCTCTTAAGCCAAATCTAATCTTCATCATAGTTATTTACATTACCCGCCTACTTTACTGACATTCCAGCGATACCCCATGCCATAAATAGTTTCTATGCAGTCGAAGCTTGGGTCAATTTTAATGAATTTTTTCCGTATACGCTTAATGTGTGAGGTGATGGTGCTGTCATCAACAAAAATTTTAGACTCATTCATTAATTGCTGGCGATTTTTGACAAAACCAGGATTTTTAGCCAACGCATGCACCATCCAAAATTCGGTAATAGTAATATCAAGCGACTTTTCTAGCCAAGAAACCGTCATGCGCTGTACGTCAATTGTTAGCTGTTCTAAATTAAGAATATGCTCTTTTGCCGACGGCTGCTTTAATGCGTCTTCGCGCCTAAATAATGCCGCAATACGCGCAGTTAAATGCGGTAAGCTAATATCTTTAGTTAAATAATCGTCTGCGCCTATTCGTAAACCAGAGACCGTATCTACATCGTTGTCACGCGCGGTAAGAAAAATAATCGGCAAGGTGGTTGATAAGGTTCTAAGCCACTGGCATAAGGTAAAACCGCCGTCGTATTCTTGCTCTAAACCAATATCTAATATCACTAAGTGTGGCAGTTGCAGCGTAAAAGATTGCGTAGCGGTTTCTCTATTGGCAAATGTTTGCACTTGGTAGCCTTGCGCCCTTAATACGTCGGCATAGTTTTCTCTGATAGCGTCTTCATCTTCAACAATGGCAATTCGTTTGGTCATAAAGGTTATTACTTCATTAAGTGGCGCGTGATAATGGCTGAACTATAGCGAACATTAACGCGTGCGTCTTGCATTCGTACCAATTGCCATAATTTTGCCATAATTGTTCT
>JBMZCX010000125.1:0-3038 GCA_049613795.1 Thalassotalea sp.
GATATTGTAGCTATTATCGCTAATGTAATTGCGGCTGAAAAAGTTGAGGGAATATATAATGTTTCAAGTGACATGAAAATGTCTAAGCAAGCCTTTTATCAGCAAGCGGCACTGAGTTTAGGTAACCCTCAGCCTCAATTTGAAATAGACACTAGCAATAGTACGGGTAAGTTTATTGTCAGTAAAAAAGTCAGAGAAGTATTATCCTACCAATTCAAGTACGACAATTTACTTACTTGGTTAACTGAAAGACAAGTTAGCCAGCGTTAGATCGCGAGTAAAGTCGTGTTATTTTGATTGAGCATTTAGTGTTAATCATTATAATTAACGCTTTTTGGAGCGCGGTACTTATTTAATGCCTTTACAGAACAAACAACGCAAACAATTTGTAGTGGTATTGTTGCTGTTATGGCTGCATGTTACGGTGCTCGACCTATTTTTTCTTACTTCCCATAAAGTCGTTTTTTTGTGGGAAGACAGTTTCGCCCCGTTAACATTACTCGTGCACTTTGCTATAGCGTTAGCGGCATCACTTATTTACCTTGCGATATGCCGCTTTCGACAGTTCCTTGTTCGTTCTTCTGCTGATTAAGCCGAGCTCAAGGCTGATTAGTTTTTATTTAACCCTAGTGTGTTAATCCACTGATTAAAGTCGAGTAAATTAACAGGTAAAATAACTTTTCGATCTTTTTGGCTTAAGCCTTTCAGTTTATCTAAATATTGTTCACTTAATTGCATGTTAAGCGCTTGCTCTCCGCCTGTTTGTTCAATAGATTGTGCAATTACTCGTATAGACTCGCCAGTAGCTCTGGCAATGGCAATGATCTCTTCAGCTTTACCTTCAGCTGAGTTAATTTGGCGCTGTTTTTCACCCTCTGAAATATTAATCATTTCTTTCATTTGACCTTCAGAACGATTAATTTTACTGGCTTTGTCGCCTAAGCTTCTGGCAAGAATAGCTCGACGTTCTCGTTCAGCATTAACTTGCAGTTCCATCGCGTTTTTTACGGTGAGTGGCGGCGTAATATTTTTAATCTCGTAACGATGTACTCGTACGCCCCAAGTTTCGCCTGCTTTGTCTAATACCTCTACCACTTTAGCGCTAATAATGTCGCGCTCTTCAAAGGTGCGATCAAGCTCTAAGGTGCCAATAACTGAACGTGTAGTTGTTTGCGCTAATTGCATTGCGGCAAAGCGGTAGTCGGTAATGCCGTAGCTGGCTTTTAGTGGATCGGTTATTTGTAAGTAAATAACACCGTCTACTTCAACATTTACTTCGTCTTTTGAAAAACATTCTTGCGGCGGTACATCAATCGTTTCTTCTTTTAAGTCTTGAATAAACGCGACGCGGTCAACAAAGGGGAGTAGCACATGAAAACCCGCTTCTAAGGTGCATTTATATTTGCCTAAACGCTCAACGACATAAGCTGACTGCGTAGGTACTAAGCAAATGGCTTGAATAAATTTATAGGCTAAAAATGAAAATATTGATGCCCAAATAACCAGTATAAAAATTTCCATTGGTTGCGCATTAATTGCGTTCATTATTTCGCTCCTTGCACTTGTTGTGTTACCTGTTCCATACCATTAAAAAAACCTTCTAATTTGGCTACTTCGGTTGGTAGAACTGAAACATCGGCAGTGTCTAAAATATTGCCTGTTTGTTTAATAAATTGCTCCATTAAGCGCATTTTTATTGCTTTATCGCCGCCGGGTAACGAGGCTGCTTTGGCAATAATGTCCATGCCTTCGGCAGTAGCTTGAGTAATAATTTCAATTTCTTTAGCACGACCATGCGCCACATTAATTTGCCTTTGTTTATCGCCTTCAGAAAGATTAATCGCTTCTTGTCTTTCGCCTTCTGACAAATTAATGGTTGACTCTTTTTCTGCTTCAGCGAGGGTTATTTCGGCTCGCTTTTGTCTTTCCGCTTCCATTTGCTTTTCAAGCGTGTGAACAACATTAGCAGAAGGGGTGATGTTGCGTACTTCATAGCGAAGTACTTTAATGCCCCATGGATCAGACGCTTTGTCAATTTCCCTGACAATGGTTTCATTTAAGGTGTCACGCTCAGAAAAGGTTTGGCTTAAGCCTAGTTTACCAATTTCTGAACGCATTGTTGTTTGCGCTAAATTAATACTGGCGCGGCGGTAATCTTCAATACCATAGCTGGCTTTGGCACCGTCCATTACTTGAATGTACACTAAACCGTCGACATCAATTTGAATGTTGTCTTTTGAAATACAGCTTTGTGAAGGAATGTCTAATACCTGCTCGCGTGTTTCATGACGGTAGGCTACACGATCAAAAAAGGGAATTAAAAAGTGTAAACCGGGTTGCATTACCGCTCTAAATTTTCCCAGTCGTTCAATAACGCAGACTTCGCGCATTGGTACAATAAGAACAAGTTTGAGTACTATAATAAGTAGCCCAAGTAGAATAAACGTGAGTGTTGCTAGCATAAAAACTCCTTGCGTTATGCTGTGCCGATGTGGCAATTTTTATTTTTGTGGTTCAACAATAAGTGAAATGTTTTCTTTACAAATAATAGTGACTTCGGCGCCTGCTGCTATTTCACTGCCGTCACCTAATGCGCTCCAAGTTGTGCCTTGAAAAGTGACTCGCCCTGCAAGTGTGCCGGGTCCAATTTTTTCAATAACATCAACTTTTTTACCGTAAATATCGAGTTCTTCATCCACATTATTAATGGTTTGCTGTCCTTGAAAGAACTTATCGGTGAGAAAATAAAGTGCGAATAACAAAATAGAAGCACATATAAACCATGTGGTTAAGGTTAACACCCAAGTGTCGAGCCATTGCTGGTGTACGCCTAAAGCAACTAATACTGAAGCAATAGCAAGGTTAAGTAATATGCCGCCAGGGATAAATATTTCTAAAAAGGCAAAAATTACTGCGAGTACCAACCATGTTTGAAAAAACAGTATATATTCCATGAGCTATTTCCTGTTGCTTATTGGTGGTAGTCTTTGTTCTTTGTGGTGCACTGCTTTCCACCATGTTTACCTACAGCAATACCT
>JBMZCX010000126.1:0-2723 GCA_049613795.1 Thalassotalea sp.
CTGTTTTCAACAAGCTTATGAAGATAGTCAGCAACATGTAGCTGAATGTCGTCAATGGTGCGCCAGTGCCTTATTTTACGTTTTAATGACCACTGAACCGCTTTACGAGTAATACCAGGAAGGTACTTAGTGGACGAGGGGGCTAAAAATGTTGCTACAGCATTAATTAATTCAGGTTCATTTGACAGTTTTTGTAAAACACCTGCAACCTCATTATCACGATAAGGCCGTATATCTTCAAACATTTAGCTAGCTCTAATTTCAAATTATAAAAAATAACAATAAGGTTATTGTAACTGATCTTTATTTGAAATATAGAAAAAATCATAAAAAAGCAAAACTAACAAAATATATAAAATATTAAAGTGGTTTAATAATAGGCAGTTGAGTTTTTTATTCATTTTTTTACTGTTATTAACTTGCGTTTTTACGGTTTACCCCCAAGTCTTATATTGAGTAACAAATAAAAAAAAGGAAAACCATATGAAAATAAATATTTCTGGTCACCATGTTGAAGTTACTAATTCAATTAGAGAAGATATTGAAGGTAAGTTCTCAAAAATTGCATCCCATTTCCCAACACTTATTTCTATCGATGTTATTGTTGCTAAAGAGCACGGTAAGCATCATGTTGAACTTACCACTAACTATGAAGGGGCACGAATAGCAACAGAAAGCACTGACGACGTTATGTATCCGGCTATTGCTAATGCCATTAAAAAATTAGATTCGGCACTTAAGCACAGAAAAGGTCAGCTAAAAGCTAATTTACATGAAAAGCCTGTTTCAACAAGTGAAGAAATTGCCCATGAAAAAGTGCAATCGCTTGATTTAGTTTAGTTAATAATACTTAATTCAGAGGACGGGGAGCTTGGCTCCCCGTTTTTGATCCCGCATAATTCAGCCAATTTATTGCTGACAGTGTTATAGTGTGATTTTAATTCGAAGGTTTTTCTTGCTGTGATATTTATCTCAAACTCTGTTCAACTTGCCGACAATGAAGTTGAGTTAATTGCTATTCGTGCACAAGGTGCGGGTGGGCAAAATGTGAATAAAGTTTCTTCGGCAATACATTTACGTTTCAATATTAGTGCGTCTTCGTTACCTGAGTTTTATCAGCAAAGATTACTGGCTTTAAAAGATAAACGTATTACTAAAGAGGGTGTTATTGTGATTAAAGCTCAACAACATCGCACACAAGAACTTAATCGAGAAGCGGCAATTAAAAGGTTAGTTGAACTTATTCAGGGTGTTGCTGTGGTGCAAAAAGTAAGGCGTGAAACTAAGCCTACACGTTCTTCTAAATTGAAGCGTTTAGAAGGGAAAACACAGCGTAGCAAAATTAAACAAGGCCGCGGTAAAGTTCGATTTGAATAAAAGCTAGCACTGCTGCTACAAAATGTGTAGCATACTGTTTATTCTCCATTGTCTAAATCAATATTATGTCATTTCCACTTCCAGGAACACCTGTTCGAGGTTCTAAAACCGGTAAGCCATTAATGGCCTTACTTGACCTTATTGGCCGTACTTGGGCATTAGGTATTATTTGGAACTTACATCGCTCGCCCGCAAACTTCAGAGCCTTACAGGCAAAATGTGAAGGTATATCGCCAACCTTACTTAATACGCGATTAAAAGAGCTTCGTATAGCGCAACTTATTGAAAAGGTAGAGGAAGGTTATCAATTAACCGCATTGGGAGTAAGTCTGTTCCAAGTGATTGAACCCATGGGAAAGTGGTCGACACATTGGCAAAAGGCATTAATAGCTAAGGAGCAACTAAGTGACATTTAATCGAAGAATGCCATTTACAGGTATGGCACTGAACCGCGCTAACGAAAAAAGAAAGTCTAAACCATGGTTTGAACAACAATTAATGGCTGAAAACACTATTTTTATTATTGCTCATCAAGGTAAATATTTATTTAATGATAAAGCATTAGCGCATTGGTCAGCAAAAGACATTAGTCACTATAAAATGCACGCGACTTTTATTTTACTCGGGTTAGATAACTCGCAAGCGATAATAATTGCCGATTTTAGTGCATTGTCTGAAGATGATTTTTTTGAAATAACAACGCTAACAAAACGTGAAAATGCCTATTTTCTTGATTTTAGGCCAAGCATTATGTTGCTTGATAAAAAGATGGCGGTAAACCTTGCCTACGGCCGTTCTTTAACCCATTGGCATACTGCGTATAAATTTTGCGGTTATTGCGGTCATGCCACGACAAGTAAAGAGTCGGGGCATATGCGCCAATGTACTAATAATAATTGTGAAAAAATGCATTTTCCACGCACAGACCCTGTCGTGATCATGTTAGTTGAATACCAACCCAAAGAAGGGCCTGCATTGTGCTTACTTGCTAACCACACGCGCTCTCCAGATAATTTAGTGTCGACCTTAGCTGGCTTTGTTGATCCAGGCGAGTCACTTGAAGAAGCGGTGATCCGAGAGGTCAAAGAAGAAGTAGGGCTAAAGGTTGATACTTTGGCATATATTGCCTCGCAACCTTGGCCTTTTCCAAACTCGTTAATGATGGGGTTTTATGTAAAGGTGAGTGAAAATCAACTAACACTTACTGATGATGAAATTGCCAGTGCTAATTGGTATAGCGCAGAGCAAGTGCGCCTATTAGATGATTGGGGCAGCGAGGGTGATAATACACAAATTCCAGGGAAAGAGTCTATTGCGCGATATTTAATTGATTATTGGTTAGCTCA
>JBMZCX010000127.1:0-2679 GCA_049613795.1 Thalassotalea sp.
ATTTTTGGATCGGCATAAAGTTCAGCAAGTGCATTTAAGTTGTCAACGGGAACACCTGACAACTCTGAGGTATACTCGGCAGTATAGGTGCTAACAAATTTTGCATATTCATCAAAATTTATTGGCGTAGAACCGCCTGCTGTTTTGCCATTATTTTTTGCTTTTTGCTCTAACGGATGTTCAGGGCGTAAGCCGTAGCCAATATCAGTATTACCTAATCTAAAGTTGGTATGCTTATTCACAAAATCTTTATTGACGCGATCGGTTTTAATAATGTAATTGGCAATAAAATTAAGTATCGCTAAATCAGTTTGTGGCGTGAAAATCATGCTGTTGTCAGCAAGATCTGAGCTACGATGGGTAAATGTTGACAATACCGCAACTTTTACATGAGGCGCGCTTAAGCGGCGGTCAGTAATGCGGGTCCATAAAATTGGGTGCATTTCTGCCATGTTTGAACCCCAAAGTACCATTGCATCGGTTGCTTCAATGTCGTCGTAACAGCCCATAGGTTCATCAATGCCAAAGGTACGCATAAACCCACCAACGGCTGAAGCCATACAATGGCGCGCATTAGGGTCAATATTATTGGTTCTAAAACCTGCTTTCATTAGTTTTGATGCGGCATAACCTTCAAAGACGGTCCATTGGCCTGAGCCAAACATACCAATGCCTTTAGGGCCTTTTTCTTTTAAGGTTGCTTTCGCTTTTTCAGCCATAATGTCGAAAGCTGCATCCCAAGAAATAGGCGCGAAGTCACCTTCTTTATCGAATTTACCATTTTTCATTCTTAGTAATGGCGTTGTCAGGCGATCTTTTCCGTACATAATTTTAGAAAGAAAATAACCTTTAATGCAGTTAAGCCCTTTATTTACAGGGGACTTAATATCACCATGGGTAGCAACTACCTTGCCATCCATAACACCTACATTCACACTACAGCCTGTACCGCAAAAGCGGCAAGGAGCTTTGTCCCATTTCAGCTTAGTAATATCGCTGCTGGTTATTAAATTAGTTGCACTTGCTGGTACCGTAACTCCAGCAACAGCAGCGGCGGCTGCTACAGCATTAGCTTTTATAAATTCTCGGCGGTTAATAGTCATATACTTACCTATTTCCCTTCAGTTAAAGGTTGTTCGGTTAAAAATTGATGATATACCGGAGATAAACTTAATAGCCCGGTATGGTGTTTTAATTGGTCGATTAAGAAGCCTATTTTTTTTTGACTTGATGCTTCAATAGTAAAAACAATTTTTCCTTGTTCGCTGGCGGCATGTATTTCCGCGCCTTCAGTTATCTTAATTTCATTTGAAACATGCTCTATTTGATCTAGCATTGCATGGGCTACAAAACTCGCCACATGATATTCATTAGCGGGTATTGATTTTTTATCAATTGGTGCTGGCGTAAATATTTCAGGCATTAACAACCTCTATTTGAGTTAGGGCGATTGAAATAGCATCTTGAGGGCATGTTGAAATACATGCGCCACATTGATTACAGTCAGCTAAATTGACTGACGGTGTAGGAATACTGCTGCTTTTAAAATCAAAGGTAATAGCACGAGTATCACAAACGTCTTGGCAGCTTTGACAATAAATATTGTTACTGGCAAGGCACTTAGCACTAATGTTTAATTGTGCTGGCCAAGGAAGAATGTCTTCGGCAACTACATCGATTTTATTAATAAAAAGTGGTTGTTCGCAACTGGTTTGACACTTATTACAAAAAGTACATTCATTCTCAGAAAAGTCGATGGTTGGGAAGCCAGCATCATCTTTTTTAATAATGTTCGTTTCACATGCACTTATACAGTCGCCACATTGAGTACAATTACTGACGAAATGCTGTTCGCTAATTATCCAAGGTAATCGTAAGGAAGGACTAGGTTGGGTTAGCTTTCCTCTAAAAAGGCTTCGTCTACTTGGATTGTCTAAGTTATTTGTCATTCATTTACCAATAACATTAAGAAGTTGGAGGGCCGAAAATTATTTGGCTGATCCACACCATAAAACCAAAACCACCCACAATAACGATGGAAAGAATTGGTGCTAGAAATACGGCAAGAAAAAGAAAGGTGTTTTTTTCATGTTTTTTAACTTGCTCTGGACTACAGTCTTTACTCATTAAATTGTCCTTGTATTTATTGGGTTTTTATAATCTCATACTTATAAATAATTAATATTGATTAAGATCAAGGCAAAATCTATTTTTGCTAATAATTCATAGGCTAACTTATTAAAGTGTAGTTTAGATTTTATGAATTGCTTGGTAGACTTGAGACAAATATTGCAAAGATAAATTAATTTGATCGCATCCCCATTTTCTATTTGGATAAATCAATTACGCCAACAGCTAGTTAAGCAGCAACAGCGCTGTTTAGTAGTACTTAATGGCGATTTGTTTTGGTCTAATCAGCTTATAGTTCCGTTATTAAAGAACGGTACTTCTAATGAAGTTGGTAACGCTGTTGCTTTCGGCGTAGGGTTTACTGCGAATAAAGACATGATTATTGGTAACTACCGTCATCATTTAGGTACTGAAAATGATGTGGTGTTTTTTGTTGATGAAAATTTTCATCCCGATGCATTTGCAGCATTAAGCGGTACGATAAAGGCGGGGGGCATTATGTTTTGGCTATGTTCACCTGATCTTTTGCAAGATAAAACGAATTTATTT
>JBMZCX010000128.1:0-2387 GCA_049613795.1 Thalassotalea sp.
TTAAGCGTATTTTTGCCAACATATTGACGAAATAATTCGTCTAAATCCATATTAATTAAACGCATACAGTCAGCAAATGCGGCTGCATCAAATGCTTTACCCGATACGGCTTTACCAGCCAAAACTTCAAGCGCTAGCTTAAAATCGCTTTCGTTGCTTTGGTGGGTTAACTCTTGCGCTAACGTGGCGGCAATATCTTCTACTGAAGCGCCAGTCATTAAGCGTAAGCTTAGGCCAAAATGGAAGATGTCTACCAACTCAAGTTGTACTTGTGGTACGTCAATTTCTTGATGCTTCCACCATTTCCAACCGTGGTGGTCTAACATTTCCGCACATTCTACCCAAATGGCGCGATACCATTCGTAGTTGTTGTCACGCCAGCTGTCACTTACACGTGAGTTCATGGCATTTTGAAGGCTTAACATTTGTTGAATTTGATTAATGGCGGTAGATAATTGACTCATGGGTTTCCTAAATCAGCTTGATTGATTATTTCTTGCCATAGTTTAGCCTTTGCCACTAGCTAAAGAAATGCTTTATACCAATTTTAATTAAATCAGGTAAGCTGACTTTATTATTTATTGAATTGAGTGCGAAGCAACCCTTTATGAAAGCGCTTTTAACTTTATGTTTACTCACGTTAATTTATTCGTGTACTTCGTCTAAAAAACCTAATGTTCAAGAATCTCTTTTTACTGAAATTAAAGCTGACGGCTCGAAAGTTTTTGAGTTCTCTGTGTTTAAGGCAACCAGCTTTAAAGCTGCTAAAAGCAATAGAACATATAAAAATAAGCGGCAAGCACAGCAAAAAACATCTGCAGGCAGAGGTCGAACTCATCATAGAAATGAGCGAGACGAGTTAGCAGACTACTTTGAACAACGCCTAAATAATTTACCTATTATTACGCTATTTTGTCGGGAACATTATTTTGTTTTAGATAAAGTAAATACTAAAGATGAAGTGATATTAAAAGCGGAATGTAACGACAGCGCCAGTAATGATGACTATTTACGCTTTAAATCTGCAGTACCCCCAACGCCATGAAATTAACTAAAAAGCAGTTCTCATTAAAAAGTAAATTTAGCACGTAACCATACATTGCTATTACTTTGGTGTTGTCCAAAAAATGAAAAATCATCGTCACCAAAAAATACATTAGCACCTAATGAAAGTTGATACTGATCGTTATGGCGATAACTGATTGAGGGTTTTATATAGCCGTCTTTATCACTTGGCGAATAAAAGCTAAATAATGAATAGGTTAATTTTTGTTGTAGGGTGAGGTAAGTTAAGCGCAGTGTTACTAGTTGTCGATATTCACTTACGGTACTTTCGGGGGCTGTATGTGACTGAATAAACGGTGAGTAATGGCGCGTCTTTTCAAGGTAATACTGTATACTGGCGGTTAAATTTTTGACAACTTCTGTTTCATATCCCAGTAAAGCGCGGTGTTGACTATTCGCAATTAATGGATTGCTACCTGTATTATCTTCACTGCTATTGTAAGCGCTATATTCGGCATTAAATACCCCTGAAGCTATGGGCATTCTCACACTTGCTCCCCATGAATTCAGTGTGGGAAAATATGCTGTTGATTGACTGTTTTCGTTTATTTTTGTCCCTACAGGCGTAGTCCAAAATCCGTGATAGCCATATAAAGCATATTCGACGCTATTTTGGGTGGTGGCTACACGTATAGCCCATTGTGAATTGTCGGTTTTGTTGACGACAAAATTATCAGCAGGGGCAACTTGTTGCTGTGCCTCAGGTGAATAAAATGAAAAACGCTGACCTGTTATGTAGTTGTCGGTGGTATGTTCGGGGGTCCAAGCTAAATCTATCGAAATATCGTTAATATAGTAAGTAGCTCTAATACTGTCTGACGCTGCTTTTAAGTATTCGTCGTCACGTCCTGAAAAAAAAGATCGCCAGTCTTTAGCAAATAAATCATTTAAAAATAAATAATCGCCTGTGCCCCATGTGAGCACTTGACGGCCAAGTTTAAGATCGAGACTTTGTAAAGGACTAAAGGTAATATTGAGTTCGCGAGTATCCCATAACGCCTTTGCTAAAACACCATCATAGCGTGCATCTGCTTTAGCGTTTATGTCGAAATAATCATGTTGATAAGTAATCGCTAGTCGAGCGGTTAGTTCATGTAATGATTGTGCTGATGATACTATATTGCTCTGTGTAAACTGGCCGTAACCGCCTTCAATAAAGCCTGTTATTTGCCAAGGAGATGGCTTTTCATCAGCCCAAGTGCTGTCACCCCATAAATCATCACTAGCGTTACTGGCTTGTTGAGCAAATGTACTTGCTGCAAAAATTGTTGTGATTAAACAAGTAATCACTCTATTAAATAGGCGCTTAACCATTGTTTATC
>JBMZCX010000129.1:0-2235 GCA_049613795.1 Thalassotalea sp.
CCCCTAACTTTTAATGATTAACGCTAATTAACGGACCCCCCTATGACCCAAGACGAGATGAAAAAATCAGCCGCCATTAAAGCGCTCGAATTTGTAAAAGACGACACCATAGTAGGTGTAGGAACAGGTTCTACCGTTAACCATTTTATTGATGCATTAGCTTCTAAAAAAGATCGTATCGAAGGCGCAGTTTCCAGTTCAGAGGAATCAACTAAACGCTTAAAGGCATTAGGTATAGAAGTATTCGATTTAAACAATGTGGACGCAATCGACGTATACATTGACGGTGCAGACGAAATTAATCAGCACATGCACATGATCAAAGGCGGTGGCGCGGCATTAACACGTGAAAAAATAGTTGCAGCAGTGGCTAAAACCTTTGTTTGTATAGCCGATGAAAGCAAGCAAGTCGCTATGCTTGGGCAATTCCCTTTACCTGTAGAAGTTATTCCTATGGCCCGTAGTTATGTCGCCAGAGAATTAGTAAAATTAGGTGGAGATCCTGTTTACCGTCAAAGCGTGATCACCGACAATGGTAACGTCATTCTTGATGTGCATAACTTAGAAATAATTAATCCTAAGCAAACTGAAAGTGACATTAATACGCTAGTAGGTGTTGTTACTAATGGCTTATTTGCTCATCGTGGTGCTGACATTCTGATTGTTGGCACTGAACAAGGTGCTAAAGTCATAAAATAACACTTTAGAGTTTATACACTATATGCTAATTTAGTTGAAAAATTTAGATATTTAACCACTAAATTAAATAATAAATCGTTAAAAAACGATTTAAATGAATAATTATTCAACTAAGAGAACGAATAGCATGAGCAACAATTCTTTAGCAAAAGAGAAAATTAAGATTTTATTACTTGAAGGTGTTCATCAAAGTGCACTGGAAGAATTAAAATCTAAAGGCTACACCAATATTGAATACCTTAAGGCCTCACTTAGCGAAGAAGAATTAATTGAAAAAATTGCTTCTGTTCACTTTGTTGGTATTCGTTCACGAACCCAATTAACCGACCATGTATTAAGTCACGCTAAAAAATTAGTGGCTATCGGCTGTTTTTGTATCGGCACTAATCAAGTTAATATTACCGCCGCTCAAAAGCTGGGAATTCCAGTATTTAATGCGCCATTTTCCAATACCCGCTCAGTGGCTGAATTAGTTATTGGTGAGCTATTACTACTACTTCGCGGCATTCCTGAAAAAAGTGCGCAAGCGCATCGCGGCATTTGGAATAAGTCAGCCGTTGGCTCAGTAGAAGCCCGTGGTAAAACCCTCGGTATTATTGGTTATGGTCATATTGGTATGCAAGTAGGCATAATGGCAGAAACCGTGGGGATGAAAGTACGCTTTTACGATGTAGAAACCAAGTTACCTTTAGGTAACGCAAGCCAAGCACCAAGTTTAACCGCGTTATTGCAAGAGTCAGATGTAATTAGCTTGCACGTTCCTGAGACAGTACAAACACAAAATATGATGGGTGCGGCTGAATTTGAAGTAATGAAAGATGGCGTAATTTTTATTAACGCATCGCGCGGTACTGTTGTTGATATTGACGCATTATCAGAAGCACTTACATCTAAGAAAGTAGCAGGTGCTGCAATTGACGTATTCCCAGTAGAGCCAAAAGGTAACGATGAAGAGTTTATTTCACCTTTACGCGCATTTGATAACGTTATTCTTACACCTCACATTGGCGGTAGCACCAAAGAAGCACAAGAAAACATAGGCTTAGAAGTTGCCAGCAAGTTAGCGAAATACTCAGATAATGGCTCAACGTTGTCAGCCGTTAACTTTCCAGAAGTGTCACTACCTGGACACGTTGGTACCAGTCGTTTATTGCATATTCACCATAACCAGCCCGGTATTTTAACAAAAATTAACCAAGCGTTTGCTGAGCATAGTATTAACATTGCCGCGCAGTACTTACAAACTGATGACAAAATTGGTTATGTTGTTATTGATATTGAAACTGAAAATAGTGAATTGGCACTGCGTGAGTTGAAGCTAATCGAAGGCACTATTAAAGCAAGAATACTGCATTAGGACATTTCAACATAGATACCAACCGATAATAGGCTTAATCGTATTATTGTCGGTTGGTATAGTCACCCATACTACGACGCATCATCCTCGACACGCCCGACTGATAACAACTATGTTAATTTTTTGGTTCGAAACCTCTAATACCAGTTTCATTAATTAGATGATCTACTTTATGCGCA
>JBMZCX010000130.1:0-2020 GCA_049613795.1 Thalassotalea sp.
CGGTACCATTATATGAAAACCCTGATTCGAAAGAGTTGGGGTTTTTTTATGCTTACTGTCTTATTCTGAAGTATGTTTATATACATTAGAATCGAAAATAGTAAATAGGTCATCATGTTAAAAGATTATTTTGTGAACCTAGCGTTGAATATTCAATGAAAATACCTAAACGTATTCAGCCTTTAGTTGATGACGGGCTTGTGGACGAAGTAATTTCTCAGCTAATGAGTGGGAAAGAAGCTACCGTATATACAGTTCGTTCTGGTGATACTATTCGCTGTGCTAAAGTATACAAAGAAGCTAATAAGCGAAGCTTTAAAAAGGCGGCGCAATACCAAGAAGGGCGTAAAAGCCGTAATAGTCGCCGAGCAAGAGCCATGGAAAAAGGGTCTAAGTTTGGTCGCTCTCAACAAGAAGATGCATGGCAAAATGCAGAAGTAGATGCACTTTATAAGCTTGCTGTAGCAGGCGTAAGAGTACCTGAACCTTTTGGTTGTTTTGACGGTGTCTTATTAATGGAGTTGATCACCGACGAAAATGGTGATGTGTCTCCTCGGTTAAATGACATATCTATGTCTGCTGAGCAAGCACTTGAAGATCACGATGTAATGATGGTGTATATCATGCGTATGCTGTGCGCAGGTATTGTACATGGCGACTTATCTGAATTTAATGTACTTGTTGATCAATATGGCCCCGTGATCATAGATTTACCTCAAGCAGTAGATGCTTCAGCAAATAACAATGCTAAAAGCATGTTAGCACGCGATGTGATGAATATGACCACCTACTATAGTCAGTATGCACCGGAGTTATTAAAAACTCGCTATGCCGATGAAATGTGGGCGCTTTATGAAAAAGGCAATTTAACGCCTGAAACAGAATTAACAGGTAATTTTACCGAAAATACCCAATCTGCTGATGTTGATAATGTTATTGAAGAAATTAAAGCGGCTTTCGAAGAAGAACAAGCCCGCCTAGAAAGAATACAAAGGGCAAACAAGGATGAAGCTGAGTAAGTATTAAACCATGCGAGATAATTTTTGGTAGCTCATTTAAATTAATTTTCATAATGAAGTTTCATTTTGAAGTTAAGGTATATTACCCAATTACACCCAATTCAGTGTTAGTTAAGCAAGTTGATAGGGTAAAAATAAAACGCTCAAAATAATAAGTAAGTTAGAATAATAAAAAAGCATTGCTCTATTTGAACAATGCTTTTGGGTTAACATTATTTGCCGATCGTTTTAGAGAATCAATTAAACGATTATGATCTTAGTATAATTGAGCGACCTGTGTGCCAGACTTCACAATTAATTGAATGCCATAAATAGATGATAATTCAGTCCCTATTTGCGAGCTCCCCACCTTATTTATAATTAGGGTGTTATTGAACCCTTGCCAATTAATTGAAGCAACTTGATTGGCATTAA
This sequence comes from Thalassotalea sp., assembly GCA_049613795.1. GTDB lineage: Bacteria > Pseudomonadota > Gammaproteobacteria > Enterobacterales > Alteromonadaceae > Thalassotalea_B. The sequence continues at coordinate 1,434 of JBMZCX010000130.1, forward strand.
CAGGTATAATAAACGAACGATTTCGTTTTGTTGAATACACTTTTGCCAAATTACGCTCGCTGCTTTTTGATAAATATTGTAGCCATATACCACTAGCTGACCATTGGGCATTAAACCTAATTGGCATTTCACTACTGAAATTGCTTGAAATGAGCTTTACGGTATTGTGCTTAATGTTTAATACCCATAAGCTTCTATCATTTTCAGTAAAGCTAAGGCGCTTACCATCGGTCGCCCACGTGATGTTTGCCAGTTTTTTTGCCCTAGGAATAAGATGTTCAACAGCAATATCTCCGTCTCTATTGTAAATAGTCAAATAGTGAGTGTTATGCTTTTCAGTAAAAGAAGCGCGTTGAGAATATTCGCTATTCCAAACATCTGTAACATCATTATTATCGAGCGGAATATTAATGTTTTTAGCACTTGCCAGAGACGGTATGAACAACAATCCTGCTATTAATACTAGTCTGATTGCGTTTTTCATTATATTTCTCCTGATTTTCCATTATTTGTTTAGTTACTGCTTCCATTAGTTACCACTTCCATAAATCATCATTAGTTTTACGCTTATTGTTAGCCGAAGTACT
>JBMZCX010000131.1:0-1961 GCA_049613795.1 Thalassotalea sp.
TACGTAAAAACGTAACCGCTAAATGTTATGGTGGTGATATTTCACGTAAGAAAAAACTCCTTCAGAAACAAAAAGAAGGTAAAAAACGAATGAAGCAAGTGGGTAATGTAGAAGTACCACAAGAAGCGTTTCTTGCGGTTTTAAAGCTCGAGAACTAATTGGGTAACTTATAGGATATATATGGCTGTTTATTTTTCAATTTTTTTAGTTATTCTCACTGCTGTTTGTGGTGTTATTTGGTTATTTGACAAGTTTGTGTTAATTCCTAAGCGCGAGCTAGCCTTAGCGACTGCACAAGCGCAGTGTGAAGGAGAGTTAAGCGCTGATATTGCCGATAAAATTTTGGAAGCACCATTTTTTATTGATACGCCAGTACAAATATTTCCAGTTATTGCGTTTGTATTAATTTTACGTTCTTTTTTATATGAACCGTTTCAAATACCGTCGGGCTCAATGATGCCTACGCTACTTGATGGTGACTTTATTTTGGTTAATAAATTCAATTATGGTTTACGCGATCCAGTAATGCGTAATAAATTTGTTGAAATCGACTTACCTGAACGTGGTGATGTTGTGGTGTTTAAATACCCATTAGACCCTAATATTGACTACATTAAGCGAGTTATCGGCTTACCGGGTGATCGAATAATTTACCGTAATAAATCGCTTTATATTAAACCCGTTTGTTTACCTACTGACGCCAAGTGTCCTGAATTTGAGCAAGTAGAAACAACATTGGTTAATAATGACGAATATACTGATGGCAGTTATCCATTAACGCGATACACCTCAAAAATGCCAAATAAAACTCATGATATTTTGGTTAACAATCAAATAATGCCGCGAACTTCACATTACTTTCAGCAAAAGGGTAGTCAGCGCGATGAATTTATTGTGCCTGAAGGTCATTATTTTGTGATGGGCGACAACCGCGACAATAGTCTTGATGGCAGATTTTGGGGTTTTGTGCCCGAAGAAAACTTAGTGGGTGAAGCTGTTGCTATTTGGATGAGTTTTGATTTTGATCGTACTTCCGACGATATTTTACCAGCTTGGATCCCAACTAATGTGCGTTTTGAACGCTTAGGCAGCATTGAATAATGAGAGTTGATGCCGAACAAGCGCTAGCACGATTAAGTAAAAAAATTGGCTATAAATTTACTGATCAATCGTTATTGCTCCAGGCACTAACGCACCGTAGTGCTAAAGGCGATCATAATGAACGTTTAGAGTTTTTAGGTGATTCCATTCTTGGTTTTACCATTGCTCAAAAGCTTTATGAGCAGTTTCCTAAAGTTAATGAGGGCGACTTAACACGCATGCGTTCAAGCCTTGTTAAGGGGGTTACTTTAGCTGAGATAGCGCGAGACTTTGGTTTAGGTGATTATTTAATTCTTGGTCCCGGTGAATTAAAAAGCGGTGGTCATCGCCGAGAATCTATACTTGAAGATGCAGTAGAAGCCATTATTGGTGCCGTATTTTTAGATGCTAATATTGAAGTATGTCGAAAATTGATATTATCATGGTTTGAACAGCGTTTAGCTAAAATTCAGCCAGGACAAGCACAAAAAGATCCTAAAACACGGCTACAAGAGTATCTGCAAGGACGAAAAATCGACCTGCCATTATATGAAGTGATTGATACCACAGGGCAATCGCACAACCAAGAATTTACGATACGTTGTACTACTGAAGTGCTTAAAAAAGATGTTATCACTAAAGGCTCAAGTAGGCGCAAAGCCGAACAAGCGGCAGCCGAGCAAGTATTAACTTTATTAAAGGCGGAAACAGGTAAATGACAACAACACATTATTGCGGTTTAATTGCCATTGTCGGGCGTCCTAATGTAGGTAAGTCAACCTTGCTGAATGCGCTATTAGGTCAAAAAGTTAGTATTACTTCGCGTAAGCCACAAACCACTCGCCACCGTATTTTAGGTATTTTAACCGAAGACAATCATC
>JBMZCX010000132.1:0-1846 GCA_049613795.1 Thalassotalea sp.
TGAAAGCTTCAGTTGCCTCGATTTTAGACAATCATGAGGTTCATAGCAAACAAAGAGATTGAATAGCACCGGTGAAAAATAATCATGGTATGATTATTTTAATAAAAATAACTATACTAAAACATCACCGAGTTAATGAGATTTATATGAAAACTAAGCACCGTGGATTTACCCTATTAGAGTTAATGGTCACCGTGGCCATTGTTAGCATTATAGCCACTATTGCGTTGTGGAACAGTAGCGATATGCTGGAAGAAAACCGAGGTGAAAATTTTTTATTAGAACTTAAACGTAATATTAGCTTTGCACGCTCACAAGCGGCTAGTACCGATGAGATCGTAATTGTATGCGCTGCTCCAGGTACAAAAGTAAAAAGTAGTGATAAAACCCTAACTTGCTCAAGTAAATGGGATGTTGATCAAATAATTATTACCTTTATTGATGCTAATAATAATGGCCAATATAATAATGAAACAGATAGCTTGATCAGAGTCATGGAGGAAATTAGTCCTAATGATCGCGTTTCATTTACAGATACCCGTATACGATTTAATACCAGCGGACGTATAACTACAAATCCTGGGAACTTCATATTTTGTCCTAACGGCGAAAGCAAAAACCAAAAAGCGTTAACATTAACGCAATCAGGCACCGCTTTTTATTTAGGGGATACCACAGAGAGCTGTAGTTAAAAGCCATTTCATACTTTGTCGTTTTTTTGATTGTTTACTAAACTAATATAATGAACTGTTCAATGAAAGGCTTCAGGGATGAAGTTAATTATAAGTGCTCACAAAAATGGTGGCGTTACATTATTAGAACTACTAGTAACCATTTCAGTCATAGCGATACTAAGCCAACTCTCTTTATGGTTTTTTCCTGATTTCTTGGCGCTCAATCGCGCAGATAACCAGATTAATCTATTACACAGAAACATTAATTATGCACGTCTTTATGCAATAGAAAATAATAGCTACGTCACTCTATGTGCCTTGAAAAATAATGAGTGTATAGAAGATGATTGGGACAATCAGGTGTCACTTTTTATTGATAACGACAAGTCAACCTCTTTGAATGATGACGAGCGCCTTATTAGTACCTTTGAACATACCCATCCCTCTGATAGCTTAGAGTATCCTCGGGATGCCATCACTTTTAGACCCGACGGCTCTTTAAACGGCTTTCAAAACGGTACTTTTATTTATTGCCCAAATAACGAAAAAGCAAGCCTTGAGGGGCTTGCTCTGTCAATAAGTCAAACTGGGCGAATACGAATAAAATCTACCAACAAATGCCAAAAATAGCTAATGTTATCTACCCCAGCAATAGTTGATGTCGGTATTGCCTTTACTACCCGTTGCTCCTTTTAAGCCAACGTCATTAATGGTTAATGACGTGCAATCAGCATCCCCTTTCACAGCACCAGCAATGGGTTTCGCAGTGATTGTAAACTCATTGCTATTAACCACATTAATTGATAGCTCAAAATGACCGTTTTCAGTTTTACTTTGAATACCTAAGTCGCTAAACGAAGTTGAATATGCTCGGTTATCCACAAAGTACTGCTCTTGCTTGTTTGCGGCATCTAAAAGTGCAGATGCCGCTTCTGCGCGTGATGCCCTTTTTATATATTCACTGTAATTAGGCACTGCAATGGCGGCAATGATGCCAACAATCGCAACGGTGATCATTAACTCAATTAATGTAAATCCTTGTTGTGTCTTATTCATATACAGCCCTTAATTGTTGATCTCATCGTTTTCTTCACGCTTATAAATATATGTTTGCTGCGTTTTAAAACCAAAGCCAATGGGTTGTTTATCATTCACTAGCTTAATTTTACCAT